>CALKWT010000031.1 GCA_938003885.1 uncultured Balneolaceae bacterium
AAATACTCAGGCAAAAAGCGGGTTGTTTAAAGTATGGAAACGTATCAGAAGTATGATTACATCGCCTGCCCCCATACAGCAATCGGCTTGCGGGCAGCTCAGGAATATCTGGAAAGAACTGGTGAAAGGCGTCCTGTGGTCACCCTCTCAACAGCTCACCCGGTTAAGTTCCGGGAAGTGATCGAACCGGTTATTGCCAAGCGGGTGGAGCCCACTGAAGAGCTTCAGGGTCTAATGGAAAAGGAGAGTCACTCCCTGCCGTTAAAAGCGGATTATTCCAGATTCAAAGAGTTCCTGTTACAGGGAAAATAGGCCCGGTCAGGACGGACCCGTTTCGTACAGGTTGATGAGTTGGAGGAACGACTTCTTTTCAGCCCGTTCCTCCCATGGATCATTCTACTGATCTACAAACTCAAATTTGTCCGCATCAAACAGCCCCAGGTCACTCATTTTAAGGGATGGAATCACCAGCAGTGCCATAAAAGAGATCAGCATGAAGGGGGCTGCCATACGACAGCCCATCTCTTTAGCTATCTGGTTGAGCCGTTCATAATCCCGGGCCACTTTTTCGCCCTCGGCATCACTCATGATACCGCCTATCGGCAGCGGTAAAATTTCCTCTCTCTCTCCATGCACTACTGAAATTCCCCCTCTCTCGTCCATAATCCTTGGGACTGCGCGGGCAATCGAGGGGTCATCAGCTCCCACCACCACGATATTATGTGAATCGTGGGCGATCGAAGAAGCTACAGCTCCCCGTTTGAAACCGAAGTTTTTAATAAAGCCTACGGCCGGTCTTTTTTTCTGATAGCGGTTAACAACAGCAATCTTCAGGATATCATTCTCCGGATCGGGCAGCACCTCCCCATTCCGGACCGTCAGGCGAGCAGATTCACGACGTGTAATCAGCTGGCCGTCTTCGGCCACGATCACCTCTTGAACCGGGCGGTCCGAGAGAAGCCTGAAATCTTCTGGAGAAACAGAGCTGGAGACAAAGTGATTGATACAGCCTGGAGGAACCCGGTTAAAGAGAACTTCTCCATTTGCGAAAACTTTTTCCCCGTTGATCCAGGTCTCTTCGATCTTCATGGTTCTGAACTCCCGTGTGATAATAAAATCGGCTGGATCCCCGGGCTGCAACAGGCCGACTGGAAGTTTGTAGTGCATTACAGGAAGTACGGTTGCGGCGTGCAGCAGATCAAACAGCTCGTATCCCATTTCAAGGGCCCTGGCAATCAGCTTGTTGATATGCCCGCGCAGAAGGTCATCGGGATGTTTGTCATCTGAGCAGAACATGATCCTGTCCGGATAGCTTTTTATCAGGCCGATCAGTTCGTCGAAGTTCCTGGCTGCACTCCCTTCACGGATTGCTATCAGCATGCCCAGTTTCAGCTTCTCCTCTGCTTCCTCTTTTGTAAAACATTCATGGTCTGTTGAGATTCCCGCTGAAATGTACTTTTCAGCCTGCGCCCCTCTGAGGCCCGGAGCATGGCCATCGACCGGCTTTCCAAGAGCATGTGCGGCCTCTATTTTGGAGAGTACATCGGGATCATCAGCCAGAACACCGGGCCAGTTCATCATCTCTGCAAGATAGTGGATCTCTTCCCGCTGAAGTAAACGCGCTACTTCGTCCGGGCTGATAGATGCGCCCGCTGTCTCAAATGTAGTGGCCGGAACACAGGAGGGGGCCCCGAAAAAAAATTTGAGAGGAACTTTTTTTCCGTTCTCAATCATAAAATTGATCCCGTCCGTCCCGCATACATTTGCGATTTCGTGCGGATCAGATACTGTCGCCACTGTACCATGTTGTACGGCCAACCTTGCAAATTCCGAAGGTACCAGCATGGAGCTTTCGATATGAACATGAGCATCGACCAACCCCGGCAGGATATATTGATCTGGAACATCATCGCTTTCCCGGATCGATTCTATGATGCCGTGATCTATAAAAATCTCACCATTGAAGATTCTTCGTTCTATCGGATCTGCGATCTTTCCTTTTATACTTTTCATCGAATTATTCAGAAATTTCTGTTTTACGTTTCCTCAAGATACACACCCGGTCTCCATGAAATTGAGGTGGCCCCGCATTCAGGTATTCTGCAAGCCAGCAGAAAGTCTCCTTCTGATAGAATACAACATGGGTGTCGTCTTTTCTATAGTGCCACTGCTCAAACTGCTCAGGGGATTGCAGCATGAGGGTCATGATCCCAAGATAACCATTCGGCCGCAGGAGACTCCAGAGCAGATCAAACTCCTCCCTGGGATTAAAAAAGTGTTCGGCTGTTTCTGAAACAGTTATAAAATCATACCTTTGCGTCAGGCGCTGCGGTTTGTCTGCATAAAACGGGTCGTAGATAGCTACGGAGTGGCCAGCCTCTTCAAACATCAGGTTCAGTGCAGGGCCGGGCCCCGATCCGTAATCCAGCCCGTGACTTTTTTCAGGGAGAAGAGTGACAAGCGGGCGAAAAAGCTGACTGAGGAAACGGCGGTAGTTTGGATCTTGGGGATGGTTTTCGTGCTGGTCATAGCGGGACTTTTCCACAGACGGCTTTAGCTGCTGTTCCGGTTCAGCGAAATAGAGCTTGCACACGCTGCACCGATAGTAGGTGTACAGCTCCTCATCCTGCAGCGTCCTTGCTGTACGGCTGGAGTTACAGAGTAAACAATCGGGAGCTTCTGGCATCTCTTTTTTGACAGAATGGATATCTTACGAATAACCTTATAGGCGACACCGGGTATCTGCTACTGCCGGTACCCTTGTAAGTAACGGGGATTCTGATTGGAAAAAAAATCAAAAATAATTATGATATACGATCAGGAAACAAAGCGTACCCGGAGAGGAAATCTATCTGACCCACATGGGAAGCTGAAGGATAACCGGAAAAGGATCTCCTTCCCGCCCATCTGGAGAGAATAACAGAGGTCCTGAAGCGGAGACTCTATGTAACCAAAAGGGGATCGCCTTCGTAGGAACGTCAGAATTTCATAATCATAACCTAACCTTTTTAAATTGCAGATTCATAAAACAGTTCTAACCATATTGCTCCTTGTGAGCATGTTTGGTGCAGCATGTTCCACCACACAGAAGGCATCCGCTCCGGAAGAGAGTGCAAAGGAAGAGAAATCGGATTTTCAGACAGCCGTTGAGAAGAGCACCCTACATGAAGGGTTGTTCGATATCTATCAGGACACCACAAACGGATCGGTAAAATTTGCCATTCAAGAAGATCAGCTGGGCAAAGAGTTTATCTATTTTGGGGTAACCCGCGACGGAGTGCTCGACGCCGGTCATTTCCGCGGGCAGTACCGGGATAATAAAATAATCCGTATCGACCGCTATTTCGACCGCATTGAGTTTGTTCACGTGAATAACCAGTACTACTTTGATGAGGAGAGCGAGCTTAGCCGGGCTTCCCGGGCCAATATTTCCGATGCCATTCTCCACTCTGCCAAAATAGAAGCGGAAGATGAGGAGAGCGGCCGCATCCTGATCGATGGAGACGGTCTTTTCTTATCTGAGAACCTGCATCAGATCAAACCCAGTCCCTCCCCCGGTTCCAGGCCCGGCCAGTTTACACTCGGTAATCTGAACAGTTCCAAAAGCAAGTATGCCGATATCCGGAGTTATCCCGAGAATCTCAACATCGTGATTCAATACGTCTACGATTCCCCTCACTCAACAGGATCCACAACCGGCTCAGTAACCGATGCCAGATCGGTGGGGATCACCTATCAGCATACACTCATAGAGATGCCGGAAAACGACTACCAGCCAAGGTACGATGATCCCAGGGTGGGCTACTTTACAACGCAGCAAGACGATCAGATTTCTCTGGATGCCACCCCTTACCGCGACATGATCCACCGATGGCACCTGGTGAAAAAAGACCCGGATGCCGAACTGTCAGAACCGGTTGAACCGATCGTCTGGTGGATTGAGAATACCACACCGGAAAAATTTCGTGATACTATCAAAGAAGCAGCCCTGAAATGGAATGAAGCGTTTGAAGCTGCCGGTTTCAAAAATGCCCTGCAGGTCAAGGTCCAGCCTGATGATGCAGAGTGGGATGCAGGAGACATCCGATACAACGTGCTCCGGTGGACCTCATCACCGGTTCCTCCTTTTGGAGGATATGGGCCCAGCTTTGTTAATCCCCGTACGGGTCAAGTTCTGGGAGCCGATATTATGCTGGAGTGGGTATTCTTTGCAAACCATACCCGCACCTCAGGTGTGCTGACTGCTGAGCAGGGATATGAGGATCTTCTGGCACAAGCGATGAGTCCTGAATACTGTTCCTTCGGCCACCATATGCATCAAAATAACCTTTTCGGTAAAAGTGCACTGGCTCTGATGGACGAATCCGATGAGGAGCTTGACAGATTTCAGAAAGAAGCCCTGACCATGCTCATTCTGCATGAACTGGGCCATACCTTCGCCCTGAATCACAACATGCAGGCAAGTACCCTCCACTCTCCCGAAGAGATTCACAATGCAGAATTGACCGGAGAGATTGGACTGACCGGTTCGGTGATGGATTATTCGGCTGTTAATGTGAGCCGTGACCGGGCGCGCCAGGGGCAGTACTTTGATTTAAAACCAGGCCCTTATGATATATGGGCGATTCAGTATGGATATACCACGATCCCTGGTGATCAGGAGGCCGAGAAGGAGGCATTGGAAAAAATAGCTGCCCGATCAGTGGAACCGCAGCACGCATTTGGAAACGACGCGGATGATATGCGATCACCAGGTGGTGGAATTGACCCGAGGGTGATGATCGGCGATATGTCTTCCGATCCGGTAGCTTACGCCGCCGACAGGATGGAGATGGTGAACGAGCTGATGGATGGACTGGTAGAGAAGTACGGAAGCCGTGAAGGAGAGTCTTACCAGGCACTCAGGGATGCATTTCAGGTTCTGTTTGGACAGCACCGCACACAGGCTGGTGTGATGTCACGGCAGATCGGGGGTGTTCACAGAGATCGTTCTTTTATCGGGCAGGAAGGGGGAGAGCTTCCTTTCAAACCTGTACCGGCAGAAACACAGAAAAATGCGATGCAAAATCTGAACCGCTACCTCTTTGCTCCGGATGCTTTCCATACGTCCCATGAGGTGTACAACTATCTCCAGGTACAGCGCAGGGGTTTCGGATTTATGGGGAGCAATGAGGACCCCGATCTTCATCAGATGGTTCTCTCCTCCCAGCGAAATGTCCTGAATCATCTGCTGCATCCAAATACCCTTCAGCGAATTACAAATTCAAGGCTGTATGGTAATACCTACTCTGTTTCTGAGATGATGCAAGATCTGACATCGGGGATTTTCAATGCAGATGCAAATGGAAATGTGAATACCTTCCGCCAGAATATTCAGGTGGATTATGTCACCAGATTGGCTTCAATCCTGGAGGGTGACACACACGACAATCTTTCCAGATCCTCGGCCCTCTACAATCTTCAGCAGATCCGGGATGCGATGTCCCGGAAATCAGGTGTGAATTCTGAGAGTGCCGCTCATGCCCGGCATATCATTCACATTGCAGACAAAGCCTTGGACCAGAAGTAGAATAATTATTTAAAAACTAACAAGTTATAGAAGCCGTCCATCACTACATGGGCGGCTTTTGTTTTTTTTGTGTGAAAAAAATAAGAAATCAGACAGAAGAACCTACAAGAGGGGGAAAATTTCATTATTTTAGAGGGCTTCAATAAGTTTTAATGGAAATAAGATAATGCCCGATTTAATTAAAGTTGCCAAATTCGGAGGGACAAGCATGGCAGATGCTGCTGCAATGAGACGATGCGCAGCGATCGTTCATTCTGATCCCGATAAGAAAATACTTGTGGTCAGTGCCACCTCCGGTACAACCAATCTGCTGACAGAATTTGCATCTGATGTCTCTTCCATCCGCAGAGTCGAGATCGCAAAGCAGATTGCTGATAAACACTACGCTATCTGTGAGGATCTTCGGGATGCAGAGGGTGCAAAAGCCGAGATTGAAAAGATTCTTCAGGAACTGAATGTGATCGCAGGCCGAAATCAGATCATGTCTGCGATGCTTCGTGATGAAATACTGGCGATGGGAGAAAGATTGTCGTCTGTTATTTTTGCACGAATATTAACGGAAGAGATTCAATCTCCGGTCAGGTGGCTGGATGCCCGTACCCTCATCAAAACCGATTCCCAATATGGAAATGCAGAACCAGATATTCCTGAAATCGAAGAGGCTGCAAAAAAGCACCTTATTCCGAAACTGAATGAACAGGTTGTGATCACCCAGGGCTTTATCGGGTCGGACAAAAATGGAATCACAACAACGATCGGGCGTGGCGGAAGTGATTATTCGGCAGCATTGATTGCAGAGGCGATAGATGCAGATGTTCTCGAAGTGTGGACCGATGTAACCGCCATCTACACGACAGATCCGAAAATTGTACCCGAAGCAAAACCCATCACCGAAATCAGCTTTGATGAGGCGGCAGAACTCTCTGTTTTTGGAGCCAAAATTCTGCACCCGGCCACCATGGTGCCTGCCATGAGAAAAAATATCAGGGTCTATGTAGGATCGAGCATCGACCCGGAGAAGCCGGGTACATGGATTGTCCGGGATACGAAAGAACACCCGTTGACCCGGGCGATCAGTTTGAGGAGAAATCAGACTCTGCTCACGGTTCACAGCCTGGATATGCTTCACCGTTACGGCTTTCTGGCCAGACTATTTGAAGTTCTCTCCAGGCATAAAATCAGTGTAGACCTGGTAACAACGAGTGAGGTAAGTGTTGCACTGACCCTCGATTATAATATTAATACTCCCGGAAAAAGCCGGCTGACAGAGGAAGTTTTAAACGAGTTAAAAGAGTTCTGTTCGGTCGATATCCAGGAAGACCTTTCACTGATTGCCCTGGTGGGCAATAATCTCGACGCAACCGCCGGACTGAGCGGCCCCTTGTTCAGTTTACTGGAAGATGTGAACATCCGGCTAATCTGTCACGGTGCTAGTTCTCACAATCTCTGTTTTCTGATTGACAGCCATCAAGATGAAGATGTAATACGGACTCTCCATAAGAAATTTATCAGTTGATATGACGAAACAGAACGATAAGTACGCGGTAATCGGTACAGGTAAAACAGGGGGGACAGTCTCCCGGCTTCTGGGGGACAAAGCCCATCCCTTCGACGAGTATCACCGCCCTACCCCTGAAAAATTACGGGAGTGCGATTGTGCTATCATTTTTGTGCCGGGAAGTGCGGCTGCTGAAACGGTTGAGGTGGTTCTGGAAGCCGGGATTCCTGCTGTGTGGGGAACGACCGGGTATGACTGGCCCGCAGAGTTGCCGGAAAGAGTTTCCCAACAGGGGGGACGATGGGTGATCGGCTCCAATTTCAGCCTGGGGATGAATCTGGTAAGACGGGTCATTCAACTGCTGGGCAAAGGTTCCGATATGCTTCCTGTCCCGGAATTTCACATTCACGAAATACATCATATTCACAAACAGGATGCGCCCAGCGGGACGGCACTCTCCTGGCAGGAGTGGCTTGGACGGAAAGCTGAAATTACATCCGCCAGAGAAGGAGATGTTAAGGGGATCCACAATCTTCAGATCCGTACGGAATATGAAACCATTTCCCTCAACCATGAAGCTCACAGCAGAGAAGTATTCGCAGCAGGGGCTATTTGGGCCGCGGAATATCTCCTGACTCATCCGGACATGGAATCGGGCATCTACCAATTTTCAGATCTTTTTGACAAGGTATTTACAACGATATGATTACAGGAACAAAACTTTGGACAGCATTAATAACTCCTATGGTTACCGACGGCAGGATCCACTGGAAGGATCTGGAGCGGCTGCTTCAGCGTCAGGAGGCTGCCGGCAACGGCATTCTGATTCTGGGCAGTACGGGCGAAGGACTTGCGATTAGGGACGACGAAAAAAAAGAAGTGGTTGACTTCGTTCATGATTACAATCCGTCTGTTCCCTGGATGGTGGGTGCAGGCGGTTTTCAGCTGGAAAAACAGCTGGAGTGGATAGAGTACTGTAACCGGACCAGTTGCGGAGCCTATCTTTTGGTCACACCCATCTATGCGAAGCCGGGAACTGAAGGCCTGACGAATTGGTTTACTCAGCTGATGGAGGCCTCCGGGAAACCGTGTATGCTCTATAACATTCCGTCGCGCACCGGCGCTAAAATGTCTCCAGGCCTGGTGAAAAAAATCCAGGGCCATAAGAATTTTTGGGCGATCAAAGAGGCGGGGGGATCGTTGAAAGAGTATGAGCAGCTGCGGGAAGAGTGTCCGGATGTGGCGCTCTTCAGCGGAGACGACGGACTGCTTCCCTACTTCTCTGTCGCTGGTTGTGAAGGCCTGGTTTCAGTTGCTTCGAATGTCTGGCCTGAAGAGACATCACTTTATGTAGAACAATCCATGACGGGCAACGTTGAACAATTCATTCCTGTTTGGAAAAAAGCAACGGAAGCTCTTTTTGCTGCATCCAATCCGGTGCCGGCTAAAATACTTCTGGAAAAAAATGGGGTTATTTCTTCTGCAACAGTCAGGCCACCGCTGGCACTTGCGGACTTGCCGGACTCTTCGATTCTGAAAGAGGCGGATCTGGCGATTGCAGAGTGGTATAAAACGTATAACGTATAACTTGTAATACCTATGGCGTGGCAGGAAACGATCGATGCACTTGAAAAAGGAACCCTCAGGGCAGCCATTCACACTGGTGATCATTGGGTGGCGGATGAGAAGGTCAAAGCCGAAATCCTGTCCGCTTTTAAAGCAGGAAAACTTGCAGGCTATAGCGGAATCTATGACGGTTTTGTAGATAAGGACAATCTGCCGCCTAGATATTTTGAACCGGCAGAGGGGGTGCGTCTGGTTCCGGGAGGCTCGGCCGTACGGCGGGGTGCCTATATAGCGGAGGGGGTCGTCATCATGCCGCCATCCTATATCAATACAGGAGCTTACATCGGTGCTGGTTCGATGATTGACAGTCACGTACTGGTGGGGTCCTGTGCTCAGATCGGTAAAAATGTACATCTGTCGGCCGGTGTACAGATCGGTGGAGTACTGGAACCTGTGGGAATGAATCCGGTAATTATTGAGGATGACTGTTTTCTGGGCGCCGGTTCTGTGGTCGTCGAAGGAGTTCTGGTAAAAAGCGGGGCTGTGATCGCCCCGGGAGTCATCCTTTCGAAAAGTATCCCTGTATATGACTGTGTTCGTGAGGTAATACTTGGCAAGGGTGCTGCAATTCCAGCAGGAGCTGTGGTAATCCCCGGTACCCGGCCTGCAGGCACCAGCTGGGCAACAGAGCTCGGTTTAAGTGTCTCATGTCCATTGATTATCAAATACAGAGATCACGGGACGGACGCCTCACTGGAGCTCGAAGAGGCGCTCAGATAAATTTATGTAAGGAAATTAAAAACCGGGTTCTTATTACTGGAATATTAATATTAAATAAATGAGGATTTGACATGAGTTCACTGAACAAGGCAATGATCATCGGAAGGCTGGGTGCAGACCCGGAAGTACGTTATACACAATCCAATACGGCAGTAGCCACATTGAGTGTCGCAACAACAGAACGATATAAGGACCGCAACGGAGAACAGCAGGAGAATACGGAGTGGCATAGAATAGTAGCCTGGGGAAGATTGGCGGAGATCTGCCAGCAGTATCTGAAAAAAGGGTCTCTCGCTTATTTTGAAGGTCCGATTCAAACACGGGAATGGGAAGATAAAGAAGGACAGAAGAGATATACCACGGAGATCAAAGCTTTAAACATGCAGATGCTGGACAGTCGCGGAAGCCAGGGTGGGGATCCTTCCTACTCCTCAGGCGGGCCGGCTTCGCAGGAGACGCCTTCAGCCGAGATCAGCAAGGATTTTGATGATATGGATGACGATCTTCCATTTTAAATAACGAAAGTAAATCTGTACTTTTGTAGCATCTTTGGGTGACGTATCTTTTGATCGTTGCCCTTTTTTTCCTATTTATATCGTATGTATCAGATGTCTGAACTCGAAGATCACCGGACATGGAAATTTAAGCGTCAGATTTACACAGTTAGTAACAAATTTAATTGTCATTGGAAATATCCAACGAGCCGCCGGGCCACCCTATTAGCCTGATTTTTTACTTGTTTTTCTTTCTTTTCCAACAAGCCGGAGACACCGCCTTCAGTAGTTTAGTATTCGAGTTTATTCTGTTGGCCATCGGGTTGTTTTTGAGTGCCTTATATTCATCTTCAGAAGTTGCTCTCTTTTCGCTGGTAAATCAGCTGGAAAAACTGGATGCATCGGGTGAGCATGCTGCCAGTGACAGCAGGATTCTGAAAATGCTCGACAAACCCCGGCGCCTGCTCTCAACGATCCTGATCGGGAATACGTTTGCAAACATCGTCAGCTCGGTTTTGGGTGCTGTGATCGCGGGTCAGCTTGCCTCTCAATATGGACTGCCGGATGCGGTTATCTATGCACTTGAAGTGATTGTTCTGACATTCATGATCCTCATACTGAGCGAGATCACTCCAAAAACGATTGCTCTCAATAACCCTTTAAAAGTTGCCAGAATTGTAAATGGATTTATCTACATCAATTTTGTAGTTCTGGCACCTGTAGCGAGGCTATTTGCAAAAACAACCATGACTCTGGAAAATAAAATACCCAGGCCCGACAATAAGATGACAGCTGAGGACTTGAGAATTGTTGCCAAGATGAGCGAAAAGGAGGGGTCCATCAGGGTAGATGAGAGAGAAATCATTGAAAATGTAATTGAGTTCGGCAACATCTCTGTGCGGGAAATCATGACCTCAAGGGTCAATATTGTAGCAGTATCGGTAGATGATACCCTGGATGAGGTCATTTCACTCATACAGGAAAAGCGGCTCTCTCGTATGCCACTTTATGAAAATGATCTGGACAATATCGTGGGTGTGATCTTTGCCAAGGATGTCTTGCCCTATATCAATGAGACGGATATTAAACCGGATCCGGATTGGAAAAAAGTAGCCAGGAAGGCTCTCTTTATCCCCCCCACGAAAAAACTGGATGATCTGCTAAGGGATTTTCAGGAAGAGAAAACTCATATTGCAATTGTTGTGGACGAATATGGTGGTACGGAAGGTATTGTAACACTGGACGACATACTGGAAGAAATTGTGGGGGATATCAGCGGTGAATATGACGAGGGGGAAGAGAAGCTCTACTCTCTTTTTAAAAACGGAATCTATATTTTTGACGCTAAAATCGATCTGGATGATCTGGATGAAATCCTGGGAACGAGCATCTCCTCTCCCGACGACGATTTTGAAACTCTGGGCGGCCTCATCTACCACCTTACAGAACGTATCCCTAATGTAGGGGAGCGGGTCTCTTATAAAAACATTGAGCTGACGGTTCATTCTGTTAAAAACAACAGGGTTAAAAAATTAAGAATAAAGCTGCATCCCGACGAAAAAAAGATTGAGCCAGAAGAATGACCCTTCACTCTCCCCACATCAGGAAAGAGGTCGATCTCTCTGCTTTTAATACCCTGGGTATTCATGCAACAGCGGCTGGTTTTATTGAAATCACCCATCGGGATCAGTTACCCGTGCTTGCCCGCCGCGGTTTATTTAACAGGGGGAAATACTTTATTTTGGGGGGAGGGAGCAATGTGCTCTTTAAGGATCGGCTGGAAGTAACAGTGATCAGGATTAACATTCCGGGAATCCGTGAAGAGCCATTGCCGGGCGGTGATGTTCGAATCCACGCCGGTGCCGGTGTCAACTGGCACGAACTGGTTACTTACTGCACCAGGAAAGGGTACGGAGGGATCGAAAACCTGGCACTCATCCCGGGCACCGCTGGAGCGGCACCGGTGCAGAATATCGGAGCGTATGGTGTGGAACTGTCTGATGTTCTTGAGGAGATTGAGATCTATGATATTGGATTACAGAAATTTCAGAATCTGGGCAGGAAAGAGTGCGAATTCGGGTATCGGGACAGTGTTTTTAAACATTCCCGTAGAGGCAGTGCTATCGTCACCCGTATTACGCTGCGCCTGAAAACCAAAGATCACACCCCCGATACCTCCTACAGGGTTCTGCATGATTACCTGGCCCAGGAAGGGAAAAGCAGCCCATCTGTTCTGGATGTATATCATGCGGTGATTGAGATCCGGAATTCCAAGCTGCCTGATCCGGCACGACTTGCGAATGCAGGAAGTTTTTTTAAAAATCCGATCATCGAAGAGAATTTACTGGAGACGATCCGAAAAGATTATCCCGATATCCCGTTTTACCCTGCGGAGGAAGGAATGGTGAAGGTACCAGCAGGCTGGCTTATCGAAAAAACAGGATGGAAAGGAAAAAGGTGGAAGAATACAGGCACCTATAAACACCAGGCCCTCGTCATCGTGAACCACGGAGGGGCCACTGGCAAAGAGATTCTGGAGTTCTCAGAAAAAATCTCAAGATCGGTAAAACAAACCTTCTCTATTCAGCTTGAAAGGGAAGTGAATCTGGTTGAATAGCAGGGGTTTATGGCTGACCTATCTGAATTTCGACTCAACGACCATCGTTTTCTGGAGACGATTACCTGCCCTTTGAAACTGCCCTTTCTCCTGGACAACTCCCCTCTGTCAGAAAGGCCCCCGGTTTTTCGTCAGATGAATAAATTGAGGTTAAGGGATGCAATTGCAATGCGTTTTGAAGGTTGCAAACAGACATCCGATGACACAGGGAGGGCAGCCAGGGAGACTGAGAAATGGCTCTTAGAGCCTGAAATAGCAATTTGTGGCGCTCTGCTTGAAGTAGACGGACTGATGACAAGAATTCCAATTCTGGTAAAGAAGCAGGACCACTACACCATCATTCAGGTACATGGTAAGCTGCGAAAGCGTTCGGGGCGTGGATTACCGGACCCTGAAATGAGCAGAACGACAGCTGGCATGATAATTAAGGCCGCCTATCGTTTTGAAATTTTGAACAGGTTACTTCCTGATGCGAAGGTGGATGTTCATCTTTATTTTCCGCAGAAATCGTTTTTTTCACCTGTGAATAATCTCAACAAGCTCCACAAAGAGGGTGAAGATTTTGCACCTTTGTACCAGGAGCTTTTTACAAGAATAGATGCCGGTGAGAGAGTCACAACTGTCCGAAACCGTCTGCCTGCAATTGCAGTCCATCCCGAATTTGAGGGGCTGTCGGTAGGCCAGGCCATTGATAAAATCGAGACCATTGCGCAACGTGAAATAGTGGGAATAAAGCGCCATAGGGGTTGCGGGCCCTGCACTTTTAGAAAATCAAGGAAGGGCCACACGGGATGCTGGGAGAAGAATTTTGCAGACAAGAAGATCCGAAGAGGTGAATTGCATGTTCCCGAACTGATGGGAGCCGGCAATTCAGAACTACTGCAAAACGATGTTTTCTATCAGGAAGAGGTGGAAGTCGGGGACAGGATCCGCGATGGTGAGTATCTGAGCCAGTTAGGCGGCCCGATGATAACCATTCAGCAGCGTCGTCTGCTGCAAATTCTGCGGGCGAAAGAGAAGCCGTCCCCACTGATATGGGTAAAAAAAGATGCGCAGAGACTGTGGTCCGTGAGGTTTCCGATTCATTTTATCGATTTTGAAGCAGCCACCTATGCGATTCCATTGCGCAGAGGCGATCGCCCCTATACGCCGCTCTGCTTTCAGTTCTCCTGTCATACGCTCCGTGAGGATGGATCACTGGAACATGATGAATGGTTGCATAGTGAGCCGGATTCTGAGAATCTTCATTCGGAATTTGCTGAGCGTCTTCTGGACATTCCGGATATATTTGATGGCACCATTATGCATTACTCGCCATTTGCGAGACAAGCTATTCAGCGATTAATGGGTGAGTTTCAGCGAGATCGAAGCAGGTTTCAACGTGAAATCGGGTTGCTCGATACATTTTTGAGTGGAAGAGGCCTGCAGGGCTCATCACGCTTTATTGATCTGAGTGAATATATCAGACGCTACTATTATAACTCATATATGGGGGGTTCCCTGAGCCTGAAAGAGGTTTTGGAATCGGTGCTGGTACTGGAACAAAATGTCCCTTTCAAAATTCGATCTACAGCAGAGGCTGTTCAGTTCATCGTGCGTACAGAGTTTATTGGAGAGCTTTCGCCTTACCAGATGGTTCAGAACAGCGAAATGGCGATTATGGATGGTTCATCGGCTATGCATGCATGGATCGCACAGAAGAACGGAGCAGTGGAGAATGTTGTTTCAGAGGAGATAAACCGTCTGCTTCGTGCTTATTGTGAGCTCGATTCCCTGGCTATGGTATTTTTATTTCGCCATCTGCTTCGGAATATAAGCCGGGATCAGGAAACCGATACGATTCTCTATTAAATCAAATCGAATCTTAAAAGATTTACCCGTACTTTGTAAAACTAAATTTTAAACGGACATGAACATGCGATTGAAAAACTGTTTTCCTGTCTATCTTTTAATCTTTCTGATGACCGCCTCCTGTGTTGTTCAGGAAAATCCAGTCACCGGGAATAAAAGAGCTTTTGCCTATTCATGGGATCAGGAAGTTCAGATCGGGGGAGAGGCCGATCAGGAAATAGCTGCAGAGTTTGGTATCTACGAAGATTCTGAGCTGAGGGATTATGTGATACGACTTAGCGAGGAGATACTGGAGAATAGCCACATGCGCAGGGAAGGTACTTCAGAACAGTTCATGGAGACTGAATTCACGTTCCGGGTCCTGGACAGTCCGGTTGTCAACGCATTTGCTCTGCCGGGTGGCTATGTTTATGTGACACGGGGATTGCTGGCACATTTAAACAATGAAGCTCAGCTTGCTGTCGTGATCGGGCATGAGATCGGCCACGTTGCGGCAAGACACGCCTCCCAAAGAGGGCTGCAACAGGCCTTGGGGCAGGTGGCCGTGGTAGGGGGTGCAATTCTGGGACAGGAACTGTTGGGAGTGCCGGGTGAAAGTTTGCTTAACCTCAGCAGTCAGGCGGCTCAGCTGCTTTTTTTGAGTTACAGCCGGGATCATGAGCGCGAGTCGGATCGGCTGGGTGTGGAGTACGCTTCTCGGACGGGATATGACGCAGCTGAAGGAGCAGAGTTCTTTACAAGCCTTAAAAGGATTTCTGAACGGTCTGGCGGAGGGATACCCAACCTTCTCTCCTCTCACCCCGACCCCGGGGAGCGGGAGCTGAATATTCCCCGAATGGCACAGCAGTGGGAAGAGCAGGGATTTGATCAGAGGATCCGCAACACTGATACCTACATGCAGAGGATCAGCGGAATAGTTTACGGAGAGAATCCGCGACAAGGTTTTGCACGGGATGGCCAGTTTTACCATCCGGATCTGGAGTTTCAGTTTCCGGTACCCTCAGGTTGGCATGTGATCAATCAGCCTGCCCAGGTGGTCCTTGTGGAACCGGGCGAGCAGGCGATCATGATCTTTCGCATCGACTTTGAATCAGATGATGCCCGCGAATCTGTACAGAAATTCCTTGCCGACAACGAAATTAATGCCGACAGTCAGCGAGCGGTGCAAAGCAGCAATCGTTATAGCGCATACGAAGCAGAATTTACACTCCGGCAAAATGGTCAGGACTATGGGTTCCTGATCTATGCCGTGGAATATGGAGGCAGGGTCTACAACTTTTTGAATTATACATCGCAATCTGCCTACAGCGACTTCCGCCCCCTGTTCCGGAGTACAACAAGCGGATTCAACCGGGTTACCAACAACTCCGTCCTCAATATCAAGCCGGTTACCCTGAGTGTACGGCAGTTGAACCGGGCGGCTGTTTTTCAGGATCTGCTTCCTTCCTCACTGCCTATGGATATTGACCCGGAAGAGGTTGCGATCTTAAATCAGGTAAACCTGACCGATCGTCTGCCGGCAGGAACCTGGATTAAAATTCCGACACAATAGACAGACACAAAGAATAAAATAACTACAGACTTCTATTTGCTGACTTTATGATTGAACGTTATTCAAGGAAAGAAATGACAGCCATCTGGACAGAGCAGAATCAGTTTCAGGCGTGGCTTGATGTGGAACTTGCAGCCTGCAGGGCCTGGAGCGACATTGGAATGATCCCATCTGAAGATGTTGATAAGCTCTATGAAAATGCTTCTTTTGATATGGAGCGGATCAAAGAAATTGAAAAGGAGACCCGACACGATGTGGTCGCTTTTACCCGTGCTGTCTCAGAAACACTCGGTGAGGAAAAAAAGTGGATCCACTACGGACTCACCTCCACTGATGTTGTTGATACGGCAAACGGTTACCGGTTGAAGCAAGCCAATCAACTTATTTACAAAGGCATGGATCGGCTGCTCGAAGCGGTCGCCTCAAAGGCGAAAGAGCACAAATTGACATTGATGATGGGACGTACACATGGTGTGCATGCTGAGCCGACCACGTTTGGGTTGAAGTGTGCACTCTGGTATGCTGAGTTGAAAAGGAATGTTGCCAGATTCAGACAAGCGGCTTCGGATGTCGAGTTTGGCAAGCTTTCAGGTGCTGTAGGTACGTTCGCCCATATTCCTCCGGAGGTAGAGGCCAGGACATGCGAACTTTTAGGGATTCAGCCGGCACCCATATCTACTCAGACGCTCCAGAGAGACCGGCATGCCCATTACATGGGTGTTCTGGCGCTCATCGGTTCAACCATGGAAAAAATTGCGGTGGAGATCCGGCATCTGCAGAGGACGGAATTGCGTGAAGCAGAAGAGTTTTTTTCAAAGGGTCAGAAAGGGTCCTCGGCAATGCCACACAAACGCAATCCCATCAGCTCTGAGAATATCACCGGTTGCGCACGGGTATTGAGAGGCTATATGATCACAGCTTACGAGAATATACCACTCTGGCATGAGAGGGACATCTCACACTCCTCTGTAGAGCGGATTATCCTGCCCGATGCCACCATACTCCTCGACTATATGCTGCAGCGCCTGGCCTCCGTCATTGAAAATCTGATGGTTTATCCGGAGAATATGGCGGAAAACATGGAAAAGACGCACGGACTGGTATTTTCCCAAAGGTTGCTTCTTATGCTGATTGAAAAAGGGTTATCACGGGAGCTCGCCTACGATACAGTCCAGCCCCTGGCCATGCGGGCCTGGGAAGAAAAGAGGCCGTTCAGAGACTTCGTGGAATCGGATGCCACCATTCAGAAATATCTCTCTGAAAGGGATGTCGAAGATGCATTTGATCTGAAGCATCATACCCGGCGTGTCGATCTCATTTTTGAGCGGGTCGGTTTGTGACCCTTCTGCAGATTTGGCTTTTTAAAAAAAGGGCAGGGGCTGTATAATGAGCTGAATAAAAATCCGCCCGGGACATGCAACAAAATCGTGTTCATGTCTCAGGCGGATAAGCAGAAATCGGACTCTGTTATCTGGCCTGTAAGTTCTCTTTCCTCAACTATTAATCTCCTCATTGCAAACCAACGTTTACTGACATATCATGGAACTCATTCAATCATTTCTACTGGGGTTGTTGCAAGGGATCGCTGAATTTCTGCCCATCAGCAGTTCAGGACACCTTATTTTGGCCAGGGCCTTTCTGGGAGCCGATCTCGAGCCGGGGATCACATTTGAAATTGTCGTTCATTTCGG
>CALKWT010000032.1 GCA_938003885.1 uncultured Balneolaceae bacterium
GTGCTTCGTTCCTGCAGATCTACACTTTTATTACATAAAGGCCCGGCTCGAAGCCGTACGGCAGCTTTGATGAATATCCGGCGGAGGAAATGATAGGTGATTGAAAGAATCGTTAGTCGTCTAAATTGACCTCTCCCAATTTGCCTTCTGTGCTGGCCACAACAACTGCCACGGCGGAATCCCCCGCAATATTTATCGCGGTCCGCATCATATCCAAGATCCGGTCTACTCCAAGGATCAGGGCAATGCCTTCCACTGGCACCTGTACAGACTGCAGTACGATCACCAGCATGATGATTCCTGCCCCCGGCACTCCGGCTGTACCGATCGATGCAAGTGTGGCGGTCAGCACGATGGTTGCCTGCTGAGCCAGCGTCAGGTCAAGTCCCAGCGCCTGGGCAATAAAAACGGCAGCAACCGCCTGATAGAGTGTGGTCCCGTCCATATTGACAGTCGCGCCGACAGGCATGACAAAGCTGGCCACCTCTTCATGGACACCCAGGTTGTTTTCAGCTCTCTCCATCGTGACCGGCAGGGTGGCCATACTGGAACTCGTACTGAAACCAAGCAGAAACGCCGGCTGCATCGCACGTATAAATTCACTGAATCGTACATTGCTGAAAAGCCGAAACAAGGTTCCATAAACCAAAAAGAAATGCAGGAGCAGCCCGATAATGACAGCCAAGCTATACCACCCAAGGGCTGTGAGCAGCCGAACAGCTTGTCCCAGATCATCTCCCGCCAGATCCACAATCACAACAGCCATCAGAGCAAAGACCCCGATAGGTGCCAGTTTCATAATCAGCTCTACGATCTTAATAACAACATCATTAAACGAACGGAAGACAGCGATCAGCGGTTCTGTTTTTGCCCGCGGCAGATTCACAATACCAATTCCAATCAAAATAGCGACAAATACCACCTGGAGCATCTGCGTGTTATCGGATGCAGCTGCAAAAAGGTTCTCGGGAACCATATCCACAAAGAAATAGAGCGGACTTCTCTCCAGAAATTCATCGGTGGCCTCATCGGACCCCTCCACATTCTCTCCATAACTCTCCATCAGAGAGGTACGTGTCTCAAGCGGCAGCGTGCCACCGGGGTTCATCACATTGACCACCGTCAGCCCGATGAGAATGGCAATTACACTGGTTAAGACATAGATTCCCAACGTTTTACCCCCCATTCTGGAGAGTTTGGTCATGTCATTCAGACTGGCAACACCCACCACCAGGGAGACCAGGATCAGAGGAACAGCGATCAGCTTCAGCAGTTGTACAAATATATCACCAAATGGACGGATATAATCGCTGGTAAATTCATTGATTCCTACAGCGCTGGAGAGCAAACCCCATAATAACCCTGCAAATAATCCAATTATAATTTGCCAATGTAACTTCTGATACCACTTCATCCGATGAAAATTTGGGTGAATATTAATGCGATGATTCCTGCAATTCCAGTCGCTGTCCAGTTGGTCAGGTTGTTTAAAAATTGCAGCGGGGTACCACTGAAGTCCCCCGGAATTTTGAACCTATCTTCCCTGTTTTTAAGCCAGGCCCCCAGAATGGAATCTGACAGACAGCCCGCAAATCCAGAGATCCCTGCGATCAGGATCATCCCTCCGGGGCTTTCTGCGGAACCGGCCAGGATCGATAGGCCGATGAGAAAGGAGCCTGCCAGCGCCGCTGCAAGCCCCTTGCTGCTGACTCCCCCGTCTTCGCCCGGCGGGACCTCTTTCATAGTCAGGATATCTTTCGTTTTGCCGGGATTTCTCTGGCCGATTTCAGTAGCCCAGGTGTCTGAATTGGAGGCAGCGACAGCTGCGATGGCGGCAATTAAAAACGATTGAACACCGGTGACAAACCAAAAGATCAGAAAAAACATCATCCAGAAACTGTTGGCCAGAATCTGGTAACCCGTACGTCGTTTGTTGAGATCTTCGAGCCGTTCCCCATGCGGATCTGCCACGGAGGTTACAAAAAAGAGTACCAGGGCAGTCGCCACCTGAAACCCTCCCAGCCCAAAGGCGAAGGTACCTGCGAGGATTGCAGCCTTCAGGGCATCCAGGGAGATCCTGTTCAGTATAAATGCCGCACATGCTATGATCCCGGCAAGGATCAGCCCCAGCAAGATCCGTATGTGGTCGGCGGCCATACCCTCCAGTATAAAGAGAAAGATGAGTATAAACCCAAAGCAGTAGTTAATGATTCTAAACACTGCTTTGATCCGATGTTCTATTTAGTGACTCATCTTTTTTAAAATCACGCTTCACAATGGCGTAGCCTGCAATCCCATACCCGGCCAGGATAATAACGGGTGAGATGTAAAGGGAGATAAAGCCGTACACTTCATTCTCTATTCTCATGATGGTGAAACCGACGATCACCAGAAGGACTCCCATCCCCATCAGTTTGTAGTTTCCCGGAGTGAACAGCATCGGTTTGACCGACGGTGATTTTCTGTTTCTTGTACGTTTGGCCATAGGTTGTCTGTCTGATGTTTCGGTTTGTTGTTCCCGGTTCTGATGGGAGAGCTTAGCCCTGGCGGACGGCCGGCTGCCTCTGACCCGCTCCGCCTTCTGTTTGCAGAAGAGGGTACACATTCAGGCCTTTAGCCCGGCTGAATGAGTGCCCATTTCACGTCAGGCTGCAAGCTCAGTCTCCAGAATCGGTTGAATAATAGCCAATTTCCAGGACTCTTTGTATCCTCAATCATCCAAAAGGATCTGACGGACTCCCCCTCTCCGGGACCGCTTTCCGGAATCAGGATTTCATGAGGTATGAGTAGATTCGCACTGCCGAATCCTGTGAATAATAGCCAATTTCGTTAAATATCTCTAAAAGGCATTGTAAAAGTATGGTTCAGAATTCCCATCTTTAATAGAGCATCAGAAACCCCTATATTTCCAGATAAAAGAATGAAAGTCATCCTCGCTTCGGCCAGTCCCCGCAGGAAGAAACTGCTCTCATCCCTGCAGATCGATTTTACCATCCACCCCTCCACTGCATCCGAGGAGGTGAACGGAGATCGGACACCTGAAGAGGTAGTGACGCTGCTTGCCAAAAGGAAGGCGGAAGATGTCCTGCGCCACTACAGCGGCCAGGATGCGTTCATTATCGCGGCAGATACGATCGTCTGCCTGGAGGGGAGGATCATCGGCAAGCCGGCGGATCTGAAGGAGGCCGAAGAGATTCTGCGCAGCCTGAGCGGGCACACGCACGAAGTCTGGACCGCTCTGCACACCATCCATACACCGGATCAAAAAGGTTTTTCACACGCCGAAAGAACGTTTGTAACATTCGGGCCGTTAGTTGAACCCCTGCTTCAGCACTACCTTGCCACCCAATCCCCTCTCGACAAGGCGGGCGCTTACGGCATTCAGGACGATGCAGGTGCGCTTTTTGTCCGCAGCATAGAGGGCGATTACAACAATGTGGTCGGTTTTCCACTCTACGGTTTTTTCCGGCATGTGAAACGGCACTACCCTGAATTGACAGACACCCTATTTTTTAATGCAAAATCCGCGGATGCATCCAAATGAGCCCCCTCACCAACATACCGGTTGCTGCCCTTCTTCTGCTCCTGCTTGCGGCGCTTCCCCGGGAGGCCGTCGGCCAGATCAACACCTATCAGGAAGCCAACAGGTACTTCGAGCAGCAAAATTTTGAAGAGGCTCTCCCCCTGTTTGAAGAATTGCTGCAGAACAACCACCGCTCTCTCATCTTCTTTGAGCGCTACATCGATTCGCTGGCGGGCCTGAGAAGGTATGAGGAGGCGATAGAGGTCGCCGAATATTATGCAGGAAGGGACTCCTTTGCCCTCCAGGCATCGGTCAAGCTGAGTGAACTGCATCATCTCTCCGGGCAGAGGGAGCTCGCCGTGAACCGGTGGCTGGAAGATGCCCGTGCCAACGTACTGAACATGCAGGCGATCTACTATATCGGAAATGCCGCCACGGAACGCGGCGAATATGAGACGGCCATCCGGATCTATGAGATGGCGAACGAAGCTCTGGGAGATGAAACCCTCTTTCTGGGAGAGATCGCCAATAACTATATGCTTGCCGGGGATTTTGAAAACTCGGTTGAGGTCTATTTCCGGCTGATCACCGACTCCCCGGATCAGATGCCTTTTGTGCAGCAGCGATTTCTCAGAATGCGAGACCGCAATCTCTATGAAATCGCCTCCTTCGAGCTGGAAGAGGTCCTGGCGAAGCTGGACTACACCCACGCCGCCTACAGCCAGATGTACCAGCTCCTGATCTGGCTCCTGATCGAAACCGAAGAGTATAACCGCGCCTACCACGTCGCCCGGCAGTTTGAGAACAGTACCCCCTACGAGATCTACTCCCTCTTTACGCTGGGCCATCAACTCCGCTCCTCGCATCAGTTTGAAATGGCCATTCAATCTTATGAATA
>CALKWT010000033.1 GCA_938003885.1 uncultured Balneolaceae bacterium
CCCGCCGGATCGCAAATGCAGCCCCTGTCGCCCATAGTAGGGGTACCTGCTGATCATACTGGCCCATATCCTTTTCAACCGTGTCAAAAAGTCGCCCGCGGCAAAAGGGGAATCCCAGGCGGTCGATATAGCCGCCGCACGCTCCGGCATACTCAAAATAGTCAGGATCTCTCCACGATCTGAGCTTCGGTTGTACTATATCAGCAACCCCATTGCGGAAAGTGTCGCTGAGAGGAGCCAGCCAATTCTTCGTAACGGCTACATCATTGTTCAGAAAAAGGAGAATGTCTCCCGTGGCAGCTGCGGCTGCACGGTTATTTCCGCCCGCATAACCGTAATTGCGGTCCAGCTCTACCACCTTAACCTCCGGGGCGTACTCCCGAACCCAGGCAACGGTTTCGTCATCAGAATGATTATCCGCCACGATGATCTCAAAATTCGCATATTCTGAGGCGATCACGGAAGGCAGAAATTCTTTCAAAAGACGAATGCCATTCCATGTAATAATGATTATACTGAATTTTAGAGTTTGCATACTTATTTGGAAGCACAACGAATGAAAATGGTTTCATAAGAGTTTTGGTATCCTTAACATAGGCTGTTTACCTGCAATAAGAATACATTTGGCTATATGGTAAAGATAGGATTATTATCGGATACACATAATTACCTGGACGCGCAAATTAATGATTACTTTTCCGACAGGGATGAGATCTGGCACGCGGGTGATTTCGGGTCGATCGATATTGCGCGCTCTCTGGAGACGATTGCACCTGTCACGGGGGTTTACGGGAATATTGACGGGAAGGATATCCGGGATGAATTCCCGTTAGATCAGCGATTTGTGAAGGAGGGAGTGGATATCTGGATGAGGCATATCGGAGGAGTACCGGGCCGTTATTGCATTCCGATCCGGGAAGAGATAGAGAGGAACCCGCCCGATCTGTTTATCTGCGGACACTCACATATTCTCCGGATCGCTCGGGATCAACAATTGAATAAAATGATCTATATGAACCCGGGGGCTGCCGGAAAACAAGGTTTTCAGGTACACAGGACGATCGTCCGGTTTGAACTCAATAACGGGCGGGTTGAGAATGTTGAAGTGATCCATCTGGACTAACGCTGCAGTATTCAGCGTTTACCGAACCTTTATAAAAGCGTATGGCCTCTCACTTACAGGATGTAGACGATAAGCGGTCATGTTCTCCTTTTTGATCCCGCCTGCAGGGATTTAACTCTAACGAATAAGACGATAGAATGATAGACAGAAAAAAGTTCATAAAGTCTCTTGCCGTGGCGGGTTCGGGCTTGCCGTTTGTCGGAGCTGGCCTGTTGGGCCCTATCGGCAGTGAGAAAGCTTCAGCCCGGGCAGTAACCTCGGTGAAGCATGAGAAACAAGCCGGCCGGGAGCCTCAGTATCGGATTGGAATTATCGGCCTGGATACGTCTCATAGCCCGGTATTTACCCGATTGATCCACGCGGGGTTTGAGGCCCATCCCGAACTCTCCGGTTTTCGGGTGACAGCTGCCTATCCCTATGGCAGCCGCACCATTGAGTCGAGTTACAACATGATCCCTCAATATCGTGAAGAGGTGCAGGAAATGGGGGTTGAGATCGTCGGATCCATCAAGGAGCTGCTCGAGCAGGTAGATATGGTGCTTCTGGAGACGAACGATGGCCATCCGCGGCTGGAACAGGCTCTGCAGGTGATAGAGTCTGGAAAGCCGATGTTTATTGACAAGCCGGTAGCTGCCAGCCTGAAAGATACCATCACCATACTGGAAGCCGCCGAGGAGGCGGGGGCGCCGGTATTCTCCTCTTCTTCCCTAAGATATGTATCCGCCGTACAGGCAGTACGTCATGATCAGATGATCGGGCAGGTGCTGGGTGCAGATACGTATAGCCCGGCCACGATTGAGGAGACCCATCCCGATCTTTTCTGGTACGGTATCCACGGTGTGGAGATGCTCTTCACAGCGATGGGTACAGGTTGCAAGAGAGTGACCCGAACTAAAACTGAAACCACCGATATAGTGGTGGGTGAGTGGGATCAGAACAGGCTCGGTACGTTCAGAGGATTGCGTGCAGGAAGTCAGGATTTTGGGGGAAAAGCGTTCGGCAGTGATGGAATTGCGGACCTGGGAACATTTGAAGGGTACGATCTTCTTGTGGTCCATATCCTGGAATTCTTCCGAACCGGAATCCCTGCGGTCTCCATGGATGAGACTCTCGAGATTTATGCATTCATGGAAGCAGCGGATGAAAGTTTACGCCGGGGGGGAGAACCTGTCAGCCTGGCGTCGGTCATGGAGAGGGCAAGAGGGTAGAGATATTCTCTACTAGCTAATTCCGGAAGTTCATAAAATGAAAAAGGCACGCCAAACTGGCCGTGCCTTTTTTATTCGCCCATGAACCTATATTGAACTTGCCGTTTAATTATATCCGCTATTTTGTGTCAGCTGATATTCACCGTTGCTAAAGCTCAGGTCGATCTGCCTTTGGGGTATGGGGAAGTATTCATTTCTGTTGGATCTGAATCTACCCTCATTGATATAGGAAGTGGGGAAATAATCTCCCTCAAAATCCATAAAGGTATTGATGGTATTTTCAGCAATTCCCCAGCGGTTGAGGTCAAAGAACCGGTGCCCTTCAAGAGCCAGTTCAAGCAGTCGCTCAAACCGTACAATATCCCTGGCCTGCTGCTGGCTTCCCAGATCTGAATAGAGTGCGATTTCGTAATTGGGTTCAGTATACTCATTCCAGTTACTTATATCGCCCGCGCCTCCGCCCAGATAAACAAATGTGGAGTTGCGGTCCGTTCGCACGACCCAGCTGCCCGAGGAGGGTGGTGAGGTGGCCAGCATCTCTGCTTCGCTGCCAACAATTGCATGAGCAAACTCCTCATTGAACTCATTTCTAACCCAGCCTTCCGGATTTCCCGCACGTGCTCTCACCTCGTTGATATATTCCAGAGCTTTGTCAAGTGAACCGACTTCAATTTCGGCTTCTGCCGCCATCAGCAGAACATCTGCAAAGCGAATAATTGGAATGTTATAGGATGAACCGGGTGCCCACGATGCGGGGTTGTTCACCTCTGCATCATCCTTTTGCCACCAGATATGTTTTTTGGAAGCGTAGGGCCCGGAATAGGCCTGATCCCTTATCCAGCGTTCACCCGGGTGAGGCCCCCAGTCGTGGAAAGGTACGCCACGGCGTCCGACGGTCCAGTCGAGTCGTGGATCCAGTGTTCCTGAATGAGGTTCAAACTGCTGAGAGGAGAGAATTCCCATATCATTTTTTACGTCGGTTGCCAGATGGTTGTCCAGCAGGGGCAGTCCGTTCTCCGTTTGGAAAGCGTTAACCAGATAGACGGTCGGCTGATAGAAACCACAGCAGCGGAAGGGGCTGTTGTAGGGATAGTTCAGCATCATACCTGAGTTCGAA
>CALKWT010000034.1 GCA_938003885.1 uncultured Balneolaceae bacterium
GTCCTGTTAGTGACAGCCCGAAACGATGACACCCCACTGTGGTTCCGTATACCTGTCGGGGGAAAAGAGTGAATGACCTATAGAACTGAGTACAGAAGAGATCGGGATACTGTCCATAGTTTTAAAAATGTTATAATTGTAGCAAGCCTGATCATGATAACCATCAGATAAACTGATAACTGAATAGATCCAGATGAAGTCTACATTTATTACATTGGCGCTATTTTTAATGATATTTATTGCCTGTGATAACCGAACCCCCTACGAAAAAATGCTTCAGCGGGAACTTGACAGCGGGATCCGGCAGGATACTCTGTTTCTGGGGTACTATCTGGGGATGCCGAAACAAGAGTTTTTTGATCATAGCTGGGAATTAAATCAGAGGAAAATCGTCCGCGGAGACTCCTTTGTGAGATACCGGCTGGAGGGATATTCAAATGACGCTACCATGATCTTCTATCCCGATTTCAAGGAGGGCCGGATCCATCGTATGCCAGTTGAGATACAGTTTGATGCCTGGGCAATCTGGAACAGGGAGCTCTATTCGGACAGCTTGATTGTGGAAGTTCTGAACAATTTTGAAGAGATCTACGGATCTGGTTTTATTCAGGCCGTCCATCCTGAGGCGGGTAAACCGGCGTGGATTAAAATTGATGGGAACAGAAGAATCTCTGTTTACCGGCATGATGACCGGAAAGTAAGGGTTGAATTCTTAGATTTAACTTCTGAATGAAACCCCAACGATTAAATTTCAAGCCTGTCTGGTTAGCGGGACTCCTCCTAATGATGGTCGTTGGCTGTTCCGGGGTAGGATCTGGGGATGAACAACATCTTTTTGAGTCCCTCTCCCCGAAGGTGACAGGTATTGACTTTGAGAACAGACTCACATTCGACTCCGATTTCAATATTTACAAATACCGAAATTTCTACGATGGAGGGGGAGTTGCCATCGGGGATATAAATGGGGACGGCCTTCCCGACATTTTCCTGACGGGCAACAAGGTGCCCAACCGTCTCTACCTGAACAGAGGAAATTACCAATTTGAGGATATAACAGAATCGGCCGGTGTGGCGGGGAGTATGAAATGGTCAACGGGTGTGAGCATGGCAGACCTGACAGGAAATGGATTAATGGACATTTACGTGACAAACTCAGGGCTGTTTCCGGCTGAAGAGAGAAAAAACGAACTTTTCATTAATAACGGGGATTTGGCGTTTACAGAACGGGCCGCCGAATTTGGACTGGACGATACTGGATTTGGAATTCACTCTCTCTTTTTTGACTATGATGGGGACGGGGATCTCGATCTGTACCTTTTAAATAATTCAAACCGAGCTATAGGAAGTTTTGATATCAGCCAAAATGAGAGGCATCTCCGTCATGAAGGGGGCGGGGATAAGCTGTTTCGCAATGATGGGGGCGTCTTTACGGATGTAAGTGAAAAAGCAGGAATTTACGGCAGTGAAATAGGATTTGGCCTGAGCGCCTCGGTATCGGATGTTAACCGCGACGGGCTACCGGACATCTATGTAGCCAACGATTTTTTTGAACGGGATTACCTCTACCTGAACAACGGGGATGGCACCTTCCGGGAGGTTCTGGAGGAACAGATGGGGAGCATTTCCGCTTCTTCCATGGGTTCGGATATCGCCGATCTGACCAACAACGGCTGGCCTGATATTTATGTTGCCGATATGCTCCCGGCCGATGACAGGCGTCTGAAAACCATCACCACTTTTGAAACATGGGAATTGTACAATAATAAATCGGAGTATGGATTTGGACACCAGTTTACCCGCAATACGCTTCAGCTGAACAACGGAGATGGGACCTACTCTGAGGTGGGTCGTCTGACGGGCACGGAGGCGACGGACTGGAGCTGGGCGGTACTGATTGCAGATTATGACAACAACGGACACCAGGATATCTATGTGACGAACGGGATTTATAAAGATCTGCTGGATCAGGATTTTCTGGAATATGCTGAAAATCCTGTCAGAATCAGGGAGCTGATCGCAGATTCTGCTGGGAATGCTATCCTGTCCCTTATGGAGAAGATCCCCTCTGAGCCTGTTTCGAATGTTCTTTTTTCTGGTGAGGGGGATCTTGTCTTTCGTGAGCGGGCTGCCGAGTGGGGGCTTGGCGAGCCTGGCTTCTCCAGCGGTGCGGCGTGGGGGGATTTGAACGGGAACGGGCTGGTGGATCTGGTGGTCAGCGATGTAAACGGAGGGGTGCGCATCTACCGCAACCGCAGCGATGAGCTCTACCCTCAGCGCAGCTGGCTCTGGGTGGAACTTCAGGGAGAGTCTCCGAATACGGCCGGTATTGGTGCGCGTCTGGATGTGTGGGCCGGCGGGCGGCAGTGGTCCCGTGAGCATATGCTTCAGCGGGGGTTCCAGTCGAGTGTGGCCCCGGGCCTTCATGTGGGTCTGGGGGAGATCTCCCGGGTGGATTCCCTGCAGCTTCGCTGGGGGGATGGACGGGTTTCCCGTCTGCGGGATGTGGCGGTTCCTGCCCGTATCACCCTGCGTCAGCGGGAGGCGGGCGAGCCGGAAGCGGTGGAACGGGTGCCCGGGAGCTTTCTGCCGGGGGACAAGGGCTGGGGGAGAGCGGAAGGGCCGCGTGCAGCAGGCGGATCCGGGCCGGTGGAAGGGTACCCGCTTATGGAGCTGGCAGGGGCCGGGCCGGCGGGGGGATGGGCTCACCTGCGCGGGGATCATGTGGACTTTACCCGGGAGCGGCTGCTGGTGCATATGCGCTCGGCGGAGGGTCCTGCGCTCTGCAGCGGGGATGTGAACGGGGATGGCCTGGAGGATCTCTACCTGGGCGGGGGGCGCGGCCAGGCGGGCGTGCTGTTGCTCCAGCAGCCTGACGGGGAGTTTATTGAGCATACGCCCGGGGTGTTTGAGGCCGATGCCGCCTCGGAAGATACCAGCTGTGTGCTGTTTGATGCGGACGGAGATGGGCATGCGGATCTCTATGTTACCAGCGGGGGGAACTCGTTTTCCACGGGTTCCTCGGCGCTTCTGGACCGTTTGTATATGGGCGACGGCTCGGGTGGGTTTGCCCGTTCCCCGCAGCTTCTTCCCACCTCCCGGGGGTATGTGAGCAGTTCGGTGGTGGTGGCGGGGGATCTGAACGGGGATGGCCATCCGGATCTTTTTGTGGGCGAGCGGCTGAAGTTGTTTGGTGTGGGCCTTCCGGGCTCGGGGTATCTTCTGATCAACGACGGGCAGGGCCACTTCAGCGAGGAGAGTTCCCGTCTGGCCCCGGAACTGGCTGGGCTTGGGATGATCACCGATGCGGTATGGGTGGATTGGGACGGGGATGGGGCCGAGGATCTGGTGGTGGCAGGAGAGTGGATGTCCCCGCGCGTGTTTCGTAACGAAGGGGGAAGGCTGGCCGATATCACCGGGGAGCTGAGCCTTGAGGCTCTTACCGGCTGGTGGAATGCCGTGCATGCCTCGGATCTGGATGGGGATGGCCGTGTGGACCTGGTGTTGGGGAACCACGGCCTGAACTCGCGTTTTCGTGCGCGTACGGAGGCGCCGGTACGCATGTGGGTGGGGGATTTTGAAGGCAACGGGATGATTGATCAGATTTTGAGTACCCCAGCCGAAGGGGGCGGGGACTACCCGGTTGCGCTTCGCCATGAGCTGCTGGAGGCTTTTCCTTTTGTTGGCCGGCGGTATCCGGACTTTGCCAGTTTTGGGGGCCAGCGTGTTCAGGATATTTTTACCTCCTCGCAGCTGGAGGGGGCTGTGGAGCTTCAGGCCCGTGAGCTGGCCAGTGTGATTGTGTGGAACCGGGGTAGTGGGGTTGATGTGGAGCGGCTTCCTCTTCGCGCCCAGTTATCGCCGGTTTACGGGATCTGGAGCGGAGATTTGAGGGGGGATGGTGGCCGTCAGGTTGTGCTTTCCGGCAATCTGCACCAGGTCAAGCCGGTGGCTGGGCGCTACGATGCGGGCTACGGTGTGGTTCTGGAGGTGGGTCCGGGTGGGCGAGTGTCGAGTCTTCCGGGGTGGCAGAGCGGGTACCGTGCGGATGGGGCGGGCCGCAAGATCACCTCGGTTGGTGCTGCCGGGGGTGGAGTCCTGTTAGTGACAGCCCGAAACGATGACACCCCACTGTGGTTCCGTATACCTGCACACCCGGCTCCCCATGCCAATGGAAAAGAGTGAACTGTGAGGAGTGATCTGTTAAATGAGGCAACCATTTAACAGATCACTGGATAGCCGGGGGACGGTCCGTTGTTTCTGCATTTCGAACGTTTGTTCATGAGTGAACCTTACTATGGGGAGAAGAAGGTCCACCGGTCAGGCTTGATCCGTATGATACCTTGTTACGTTCCAGTAATTTCTCGTGACAAATCTTCCAACGTTCTACCTTTCGTTTCCTGGATAAAGTTCCGGACAAAGAAATAGGCAATGATACCAAAAGCGGCGTAAATACCGTACGAAAACCCTAATCCTATTGTTGCCAGGAAGATGGGAAAGGTCATGGTAATGAGGAAATTGGATACCCATTGAACCAATCCGCAAACAGCAAGAGCAGCCCCCCGGAACTGATTTGGGAACATCTCACCCAGCATCACCCACATTACAGGCCCCCATGAAAAAGCAAAGAAAGCGATATATCCGTTAGCGGCAAATAGCGCATATAACCCATTATTCCCTTCAAGAAAGAGATTTCCGGTTTCCGTTACCGAAGCAGTTCCAAAGAAGTATGCCAAAAGAGCGAGCATCACTGCCTGTCCCAGGGCTCCGATGAGAAGAAGTGGTTTTCGGCCAACTTTATCGATCAATGCAATGGCGAGAAAGGTAAACAAGATGTTTACCGACCCGTTAATCACATTGGTGAGCAGAGCGTTCTCTTCGGTAAATCCTGCCGCCTGCCAGAGGGTGGCACCATAATAGAATACCACATTGATCCCGGTAAACTGCTGGAGAGCAGCCAATCCTATACCTGCCCATACAATCGGGTGAACTTTTCCGGTAACCTTGCTAATCAGATCTCCTAGCCCTGGTTTCCGGTCGGTGTGCAATGTAGAGGTAATATCTGCTATCTTCTCATCAATATTAAGTGCACTGGATAGAGACCCTAAAACAGTTTTGGCCTCCTCAATCCGTCCACTTGCAACCAGGTATCTTGGCGATTCAGGAATAAAAAGAATTGTGACAAAGTAAATTGAAGCGGGCAGGATCTCAACCCAGAACATCCACTGCCAGGTTTCAAAACCTCCCCAAAGAATTTCACTGGAGCCTCCGGAGAATCCGGCCAGTAAATAGTTGCTTAGAAAAGCTGCAAAGAGGCCGATCACGATCATCAGCTGTTGAAGGGTCGCCAGGCGACCCCGGAAGTGGGCAGGAGCAATTTCACTGATGTATGCAGGTGCAAGAATACTTGCTGCACCGACTGCGAGGCCGCCAAGCACCCGATACATCACAAATTCCAGGGAACCGGATGAGATACCCGATCCCCATGCACTGATGATAAAAGCGATAGCAGTTACAATCATTAAGGGCTTACGGCCCATTTTATCTGCCAGGGTACCTGCAAAGAAGGCACCCACTGCACAGCCCAGCAGCATGGACGCTACATTAAATCCTGTTCCAACGGCATCCGAATCAAAGGCAAGTTGCAATGCATCCACGGTTCCATTAATCACCCCACTATCAAAGCCGAACAGGAAGCCTCCGATTGCAGCCACGAAAGAGATGAAAATTACCCGCCCTAAATTTCCGCTATCTTCCATCTGCCCACTTTTGTTTCTATCCATTTCCACTACAACACGTTAACTTTTAAATTGCAATTGCGTTAGTATCCTCTTTTTTTAATAAAAATCAAACTTAATTTACTTTAAATACCATTTCGCTCATATTCGCCCTCTCCAGCACGCCTATAAGATAACACCGGCCGGATCGTTATAGAAGGTAAGCAGGGATAATAAAAATCTAAGTTCTGATTATCTTCAATCGGATGATCCGGGCCAGATTG
>CALKWT010000035.1 GCA_938003885.1 uncultured Balneolaceae bacterium
CAAGCCTGATCTGGAACCGGTCGCCCTGGAGGAGGAGGTTGACTTTATTCTGAAACACGCCTCCAGATACCTGTCTGTCAGTCCATCCCGCAAGGATGTCCGAAGTGTTTTTGTAGGACTGCGCCCTCTGGTGAAAGGAGGAGAGGATGAGTCTGATACCTCTTCAATTTCCCGTGACCATACACTCTTTACTTCGGAGTCCGGCCTGGTGACAATCACCGGAGGAAAATGGACCACCTACCGAAAAATGGCGAAGGATACAGTCGACCAGGCATCCCATAGCGCCGGGCTTCCTTCGCGTCCCTGCATAACCGAAGAGTTGAAAATCCATGGGTGGACCTCTGAAAATGGCAGCGGGGAGTCTCTGTTTATGGAAGATCCCCTTCACCACTACGGAACGGACAAAGCGGGGGTAGAAGAACTCATCTATGAAGAACCTGAATTGGGTGGGCGGATCCATCCCCGGTTACCCTATCTTAAAGCCGAAGTCATCTGGGGAGTACGCTATGAGATGGCCATGACCGTCGAAGATATCCTGTCACGTCGCACACGATCACTCTTGCTGGATGCCCGTGCGAGTATCGAATCGGCTCCCGATGTTGCACAACTGATGGCCAGAGAGCTAAAGAAAGATCAGAAGTGGATTGACCGTCAGATCGAAGCGTATGAAGCGGTCGCAAACAACTATTTGATATAAAAAAACCCGGGTATTTCTCATACCCGGGTTCGTCCAGTCAGACGGTTACATTTAGTAGCCGGGATTTTGATCCAGATTCGGGTTGGACGCAATCTGAATATGGGGAATAGGGAACAGCTCACGGGTAGGATCTCCCGTCGGCTCATGATCCCACCACCTTCCATTGGTGAAAGCTCCAAATCGGATCAGGTCGGTTCTTCTCTTACCTTCGAAAATAAACTCCCTTCCTCTTTCTGCCAGCAGCTCGTCCAGTGTCAACGTACTGGTAGTGTAAGCTTCGGAGGGCCAGTCGGCATCGCTGAAGTATCGGCGTTTACTTTCATTGATCAGATCTACCGCTTCCTGAGTGGCATTCCCGCCATTTCGTCTCATCAACGCTTCAGCTTTATTGAAGTAAAGTTCGGTAAGGCGATAGATGATATAGTGATTTTCCTGGTAGTTGGGATCATCTGTCGTCCCGGATCTGTACTTATGGAACCTGGCACCACTATTCTCCTCACCTCTGTCCATTCCTCCTTCACCCGTTTCACCTTCACTATTCCGGCGGATGGAGTTCACATATTCGAACGGCTCTCCGGCGTACTCTTCTGTACCCAGGATGGGTATATCGGTACCATATTCATATTGAGGCCCAAAAAGGAACCACTCCTGCTTACGAATATCGTTCTCCTTAAATGCATCAAATGCAGAAGGGATGACAACGAATGCATTCCAGCCCGAGTAGGAGACTCCCAGTGCCCTGGACATATTGCTATATCCCATGTAGAATCCACCCCAATTAAAGGTGAAACCACCTTCCCGGCTAAACGCAAACTGAAAGATGTTTTCCGGTGAAAGATGATTGGTATTATTAAACGGGCCGAGTGGATCTTCATCCAGCCGAATCGGGCCATTTAACCCGCCAAGCTCTCCGCTGATCACTTTGTCAGCGGCCGCAATCGCCTGATCCCACATCGGTGTTCCTGTCCAGACTTCCGCATTCAGATAGAGCTCGGAAAGCATGGCATAACCCGCTGCCTGCGAGACCCTGCCAACCACATCCTGGGAAAGCGGCTGAAGGAGATCGACATTCTCTTCCAGTTCCTTGCGGACAAAATCGAAGACCTCCGCCCGGCTGGATGTTTCCGGGTTAACGGGTTCCCCAACCGTGGTGATGATCGGCACATTTCCCCACATATCCATAATTCTCATGTAGTGATATGCACGCATCACTTTCAGTTCTGCCAGAATGGACTCTCTATCCTCGAGTGTCATTCCGATCGATTCGAAATCGATGTTCTCAAGGTCGGCCAGTGCTGAATTGACATATCCCAGTCCGGTCCACATGAGGTTCCAGGCTTGATTCAGCCTGTTCTCCTGGGTGGTCCAGGTGTGATAATGCAAACGAATATGGTCTCCGCCGTCATACCCATGTCGACCTTTTTGCGGCCATGCAACCTGATCGGCTGACATTTCGCTATGATAGTAGAAACCGTTCTGGCCGGTTGGCGCCAACCATGCCTGCATATGGGTAAAGGGCCTCAGTACGGCCTGCATCACCTCTACACGATTATTGTAGAAGTTCTCTTCGTTCAGTTCGCTGTAGATTGTTTCGCTCAGATCGGTACAAGCTTTCAGGCTCATCAAAGACACAGCAAATGCCAGAAGTACAAAATAGATTGAAAAATTTCTTTTTTTCATTTTAGTACAAATAAGCTATTAAAATTCAATATTTAAACCGACCGTGAAGGATCTGGTTCTTGGATAGAATCCGCGGCTGTCGATTCCTGTTGTGAATCCGGTATCTTGCAGCTCGGGATCCAGGCCGGAATAGCCTGTAATCGTGACCAGATTTCTTCCTGACAGATAGATCCTCATGTTCCGGATATAGTTGTTGGTCATATTTAGATTATAACCGATGGTTACGTTATCCAGTTTTACAAAATCCCCCTTCTCCAGATAGTAGTCGGAGTATTGCGGATTGTCATTCAACTCTGCGTGCTTGGTAATGGCACTTCGAAGCAGGTTATTTGGCAGCCAGTTCTTGTTCCCGAAATAGAGATCCTGAGTGTTCAGAATATCAAATCCGAACTTCCCTCTGAAAAAGATGGTCAGGTCGAAGTTCTTGTATCGGAAGTTATTTGCCCACGACATCATATACTTAGGAACACCATTTCCGATCACAGTCAGATCTTCATCACTAATCTGAGATGGTGGAACTGCTGATCCATCCGCTTTATAGAAAAGCCACTGCCCTTCATCTGTAAATCCGGCAAACCTTTTACCGTAGAAGTTACCAATCCGGCTACCCTCTTCCAAACGGATGGCGGCACCCAGGTTACCCGGTGAGGGCAATCCCCCAAACTCCAGCCACGACAGAGTGTAGACATCGTCTGACAAGGAGGTCATCCTGTTAAACTGAGAGTTGGCTGTAATATCCATGCTCCAGCTGAAGTCGCTATCCTGCAGTATGTTTGCGTTCAGGTAGAGCTCAACCCCCTTCGTCTGTATACTACCCACGTTGGTCAGTATACTGTTTCTCACAAAGGGTGGCTGCTGTGCTGTGTAGTTATGCAGGAGGTCGATGGTCTCACGGTTGTAAATATCCAGCTCCCCGCTGATTCTGTCATTTAGAAGTGCAAAATCAAGACCGAAGTTCCACTCCTGCTTTCGCTCCCACTTGAGGTCCGGATTCGGGTTTCTGGCAGCACCATAGGTCTGATAGAAGACACCTTCCTGCGGATAAACTCCTCCCGTACTGAGCGTTACCAGTGAATTATAGTTGGGGATACCCTGATTCCCAGTGATTCCGTAACCGACTCTGAACTTCAGGAAGGAGAAAATATCCTGATTCTCCATGAATCCTTCATCCGAGAGAACCCATCCAAGAGAAACAGCCGGGAAGCTTCCCCATTTGTTGTTCGCACCAAACTTGGAGGAACCCTCGCGCCTGAGAGTAAACTGAGCAAAATAGCGGTCAAGGTAGGAGTAGCTGGCCCGTCCAAAAAAGGCGATCAGCTTATTGTCCTGCTTAAAGCTGCCCATAGATGGTCTCGGCAAGTCGGTATTGTTCAGCGCACTTCCTGCGCCCATATTCCAGTCTTTGAAACCGTCAGTTGTAAAGCCGTTATTGGCCATCTCAAATCGCTCTTCGGTAAAGTACTGGTAGCTGTATCCCCCGATCAGGTCCACTGAGTGATCTCTGTCAAAATCCAGAGCGTAGTCTACCGTAGTTTCGAAGGTGTAGTCCCACCAGAGACGATTGTCCTTGGATGCATAACCCATTCCCTGATATTGGGATTCAGGACGTTGGTCAAAGTCATTCATGGAGCGGAAATAGCGGTCATTCCATGTATTTCTGCTGTAGGCACCGAAGACTGACACACCCAGGCCTTCGACAATATTCAGTGTGGCCTTCACATCCCCTGAAAAGGTCTGCTGATCTCTTTCATGCTCCCTGAACTGGTGACGGGAGAGGGGATTGTAGTTGTTGTAGGCTTCCGTCTCAACAAATGAACCGTCAGGGTTACGGATTGGAGCTGTCGGGTTTCTCTGAATTGCCTGTTCGAAGTCACCGTTGCCGCCGCCCAGAAGATTTGCATTGTTGATGTTTGTCACCAAATTGGCTTGCAGCAGAAAGAGCCCGTTCAATCCGATCTGATTGAGATTCAGCCGGCCGCCAAACTGCTGCCTGCTGTTTTCGTGGGCGATCCCTTCCGCATCGTCAAAGTAGAATGAAGCACGGTAGTTGGTATTCTCATTCCCACCGGATGCTGCGAAGTTATGATATTGAGTCAGGTTGTTTGTATTGATCAGCTCATCATACAGATCAGTGGAATGTCCCAGATCATTTCCTGCTCCGATCAGTCCCTGGCTGATCAGATTTCTGAATTCTGACGCGTTTAAGAAATCTGGTTTCTTGGCGACCATCTCATGCTGCATATACATGTTATATTCATAACGTGGTGCTCCGCCCCTTCCCTTTTTGGTTGTGATCAGGATTACCCCATTATTGCCGCGAGTACCGTAGATCGCTGCAGCAGATCCATCCTTCAGCACATCGAAAGATTCAATATCGGTAGGCTGAAGAAGGTCCAGGTTTCCTCCGGGTATCCCGTCAATGACAATCAGAGGGCTTTGGTCTCCATGGATGGATGTCACCCCCCTCAGTTGCCTCGCCGTACCCGCATTCGGGTTGCTTCCTCCGGTTCGTGTAATCGACAGGCCGGCCACCCGTCCCTGAATCAACTCCAGTGGAGAACGTGAACCGCCCTGGTTAAAGTCTTCCTCTGTCACCCGTGCAACTGCAGATGTAATCTCGATCTTCCTCTGGGTACCATAACCAATGACCACCAGATCATCCAGCATCTGAACATCCTGACTCATCTCGACCTGAATCTCATCATTTCCATCGAGGGAAACCTCCTGTGAAAGATAACCTACATATGAAAACACGAGGGTCTCATTCAGGGAAGGGACTCGAAGGCTAAAATTTCCCGTCGCATCCGTTACGGTTCCTGTGGATGGTGAATCCTTTAAAATGATGTTTACACCAGGAAGCGCTTCGCCAGTGTCAGCATCCCGAACCGTACCCTGGACTGTCTGCTGAAAGAGATCAGCCTGGAGTGGCAGTTCAAACGTCCCGGCAGGCTTAATCACATACGTGCGGTCCCCCTGCCTGGAGTAGGTCAGGCCGAGCTGTGTGAGCGCCGCGCCCAACTCTTCTGCCAGAGAAGCGGACTTCAGAATATTAGATGAAACATATTTATTCTCCAGATAAGGATCCTCATACAGAAAAGAAACTTCATGTTCGTTTTCAATAAGAGAGAGCAGGGCACTCAATTCCATACTGCCTTCCGGAACCGGATGGTACCCCTGCATAGTCGCCGTGGAGATATAGGCCATGCGGTCATTTTGACCAGCCGCCTGCTGTGTGATCATTCCAAACAATAGAATGAAAAGCAGGCTCATCTTTGTAGCTTTTTTCATTATCATATTTAGTTGATTTTAGGTTATGATGGTAAATAGATGAAAATTGATTATGTGCTTGTTACAATCGCTCTTTTTAGGGTTATGAATTACGGATATGTACATGATTATCTGTAACCTCTACAGTCACATCCAATATCTCTGCAAAAATCCGGGCCATGACCTCCAGATTTGAGTTTTCGACAGACCCTGACACGGTCCTGTCCAGCAGTTCTTTATCCGATACAGTAAACGGAATTCCAAATGTATGTTCATATCTTTTGATGATTTCACGGACAGGAACATTTTCGAAATAGAGACGCGGATCTTTCCATGATGTATAAATCCGGGTATTTACGGTTTCCTTTCGGATCAGGCCTTCTGAATCATTGCTGAACTCGGCCAGCTCCTCCGGTTGCAAGACCCACTGCTGTGACTCATCCTCGGATATTCCTCCCTCCGAATCGGCAGTGGCAATCATCACACTTCCCTCTTCCAGGACAACCACTGTTCTATTATCATGGGACGAGACGGCAAAACGGGTGCCCAATACGCGGATCACCCCATCTTTTGTAAACACCTGAAATAACTCTTCCTCCTCATCGAAGTCGGAGTGGCCCCTCGAAGGAACCGTAAAGTAAGCTTCTCCGTCAAGCTCGATATCAACGCGATTTTGATTGCCCCGACTTCTTCCGTAACGAATAGATGAATTGGCATTCAAAACGACAGATGTGCCGTCGAAGAGTTGCATGACTTTCTGCTCCCCATACCCCGTCTCAATGTTCTGGTAGAACATCTCCTCCTGTAAACCATCGAATTCACCCGCAACTTTCGGGTAGTTCAGGTTTAGATATCCCCATAATATACCAGCTGTAACCAGCATGACTGCAGCCACTGCCACTATTGCCAGCCAGCTGACTCCTGAACCACGTCCATTAAGCGGTAAAATCTTATGGGTTGGGAGGCTGGCATGAGGTGAAGTTACCCTCTCCGGGACGGAAGAGTTAAGCTTTCCCTCCAGTACTTTCCATGAGTCTAACGCCATCGATCTTTCCTTTTTCTCAAGATCCATACCGAGAATCAATTTTTGAGCCTCTGTCGCCCGGGCGCGGTGCTCCTCACTTTGATGAATCCAGCTATCCCAGATGCGGGCTTCGGCAAAGGGACTTTCACCCCGTGCCCACCTCTGAAAGGAGTCATCCTCCATCAGATCTTTGATTGTTCTAAAAACGTCCAAATGCCAAACTAACCTTGCAATTAATATAAATTGTTAATTCTGAAAGCCGGTGACGCCGGTTAAGGCTCATTCAACCAGAACGGCCCTAAGCGTATAGGTGCCCCCCGGGATTTACCACCATCGGAACCCGCAGCCGTGAAACAGGCCACTCAGCCATGCTCTCATATAAATAGACGAATGGGAAATGAGTTTGTACTAACTTTTTTCCAAAAATTTCTATTCTGCCTTGTGCAGCCCCTGTCAACAGTTAAACTAAGTGGGGAAAACCTTGATCAAAGTGAAAATAGCGAGAAGATGGAACAGAAGGAGAGCCAGATCGAAAAGGTGTTGATAAGTGCCAGATGTACTGGCCCGGATTCACGGGCGGCAGATTTTTTTAAAGCGTAACGCAGAGTTTTAACGGCTTCGGAAGTATAGTTTCTAACAGATTGATAGCTCAGGGATGTAATCGCTTCTATCTCCCGGTAGCTCATGCCCTCAAAAAACTTTAAATAGATAACTTCTCTCTGTCTGGACTGAAGCTGCTGTACTGCTTTATACAATTGTAACAACACCTCCTGATTGTGCTCTTCATAGAGGCGAATCTCTTCAGGTGAGGAAACCATCGTGAAATCATAGATTTTCAGGAGATTTATGGTAGTATCCAGCCGGAACTGCCTTCTCTTTTCATCGATCAGGCTGCGCCGGAGGGATGTCCAGAGGTAGGTCTTTACATACTCCACCTCGGGAAGCAACTCTCTTCTTTCCCATATCTTCAGAAAAAGGGCATGTATCTGATCTTCAGCAGTGTCGGCATCCCCGCAAAAACTGACGGCATAATCAAACAGGTTATTATAAAAGCGCAGGTAGAGTACTTCAAGAGAGTCTTTACAACCATCTTTCATGTAACTCCAACACACTTCGTCACTGCAACCCGCCAAAGATTTTTTTTCTGTCTCCACCGATGTTTTATCAAATTAAACCTTTTGGACAATCCAAGACCGTAAGTCAATTCCCTATTACACTATACCACTTTAGTGACTTCCTGCCAATCGGGATCTGCACCATAAATATGTGAATTTTTCCGCTTATCAAAAAATGTAAAAGTGGAAAGTTTCATTCGTGTGACGAGCTAAATCATTAAAGGAGCAGTCTTTTATCCATGTGTCTGTTTATACGGCCTATTGGTTTGACCCTTTCCGGTCTGGGCGTCACCATTGTTCATGGGCCTTGTCTAATGAGTACGAAAGCGATGAGTCCCTTGCTACACCAATCTCTGCTCTTGAAGTGTGAATTGGGGAGAGTCAACTCTTACATTGATCATATTTGACCTTAGACTCGCAAATATCGGCTATATCACGTCATGCAGACAATAGTGACTTAGCCCGGGCTCTCTCTTGACTCTGTCAGAAGCTTAATAGATGCGGATCTCATCCATCGCCGCATAGGACTCACCATCGTATGCAGATTTCATGATAACTTTAAAATAGGCGATTTTTTTTCTCACTGGCAGCGAT
>CALKWT010000036.1 GCA_938003885.1 uncultured Balneolaceae bacterium
GTGCATCCTCAGTTCCAGACGGGTACGTTCACGGGTGCGGAATTCAGGGAGCTTGAGATTTTCGAAGAGCTCTTCAATCGATGCGCCAGCAACCTTAGCAGGTTCGACCAGTGGCCTGGAAGGATAGGTAATCCGGTAGATCCGTCCATGAGCGTGATCCCGAAGCGGATCGCGGGCGTTGTGCTGCATATGCCCGATCAGCATGTTATGCCAGTCTGCAATATAGAGAGAGCCGTCGGGGGCGAACTCCAGATCCACAGGCCGGAAATTGGGATCATCTCCCCGGAGCAAATCCTGACGGTGGCGGCTGCTGTAGCCCGTTCCGTCATCCTCCAGGGTGTGTTGCTTGGTGCCCAGGAATCCGATCGTATTGTTAATCAGGAAATCACCCTGTACTTCGTCCGGAAAGTGACGGCTGGATACAAATTCCAGTCCCGATGTCGGCCTTACCAGGTGATCACTTTCAATCAGGTTTCTTGATTTAGGGCTGTAAACACCATATCGTGGCCGTATGGTTCCGGGCATCATCCAAAGTACATTCGGGCCCGATGTTTCGGCAAAAAAGTTCTGGCCCCACTCATCAAATGCAATACCCCATGGGTTGGGAATGGATACCTGAGAAGTTCGCTCAAGATGTTTCCGCTGCGGGCTGTATCGATAAAAGCCGCCATTGGTGGCACGTACAGGCCCGTAAGGGGTTTCAACGTTGGTGTGCAGAAACACCCCTTCACCCATATAGATTGCGCCGGAAGGATCTGTGGTATAAGTACTATGGGCATGATGGGTGTCGTGATCATCAAACCCGCTCAGAATCAATTCGCGGGTATCAGCTTTCCCGTCGCCATCGGTGTCTTTAAGCAAGATAAGGTCAGACCCCTGAGAGATGTAGACACCCTCAGGTGCAAATGTAAATCCGAGCGGCAAATGCAGTCCGTCTGCAAACGTTGTGATCTTGTCTGCCCGGCCATCTCCGTCCGTATCTTCCAGAATAATCAGCTTGTCATCCGGACGGGTGTCTCCCGGTTTATAGTGAGGGTAACTCGGCATGGTTGCCACCCAGAGCCTTCCTTCGTTGTCAAACGAAATCTGTACTGGATTGGCCAGTTCTTCAAAATCCTCTTCCGATGCGAACAGCTCCACTTTATATCCTTCCGGAACCGTCAGCTGATCCACAGCATCCTCACCATACAGATACTGGGAGCCACCGTGCCCATAATGGTCATGCTCAAAGTTGGTTTCAACTTCAGGTAGAACACTTGTTTGCGCATCAGCAGCAGCCACATCCATCTGAATTCCTTCGGCCGCCTGCCAGATCGCAGTATCCCTTACTGCCGTCATCTCCTGTATTTTAGCAATTTCGTATGGATAGTTGTCTGGCCCGTAGGGTTCAAAACGTCGCCCATAGGCGTGTACGCCATTCGGAATTTTATAATCGTTGTGCCACATCCAGTTCTTATCATTCACGGCTGCATGAATCAGATCCCGATGTTTTTCTGCGCGGGCTCTGGACCGGCCGAAAATTTCATCAGCCAGAAATTCGCCGAAGCGTTCATACCCCTCCTCTGTAAGCTGAAACCCGTCTATCGTCCAGGTCTTGCCGCCGCTGCTGTACCATTTCTCTGTTTCGGAAAATGCATCTACAAAGCTCACACCCTGCTCTGCAGCCACCTCTCTCATCGCTTCTGTGTAGAGTTTAAGGTTCCGGTTTTCTTCCACACCATCGGGCAAGTCGAGGCTGTCGGAAAGATTTTCGAAGGCTATAGGAGAGACCAGAACCAGGCGGGTGGTGTCCGCGTCATTATATTGCTGATTGCGGGTATGATCAATAAAAGCATTTAACTCTGCTTTGTAGGTTTCTACGCCTTCGGGCCCTCTAAAAGATTCACTATACCCGAAGAATGCAATAAGAACATCAGGATTAAATTTGGATATCCACTCGTCCGGGGTAGGAAAATGCCCCTGACTTCCCGTATTCCTGGTAAATTCAACATTGAATGCATCAGCGCCAGGAAAGGCCCAGGGTTCATTTCTGGAGGAGTGCGGACGAAAGCCCGGGGTATTCCCCGGAATACTCTGATTCCGAATAAGCAGGTTGTGATCAGGATACCTGGTATGCAGCTCGGTTTCAAAGTATCCGAAATGCATCATTCTGGACCCCAAATTATTGCCAATGATGACAATACTGGCATCAGATTCCAATTCTATTGAATTCTGTGATGAGGTACATTGCAGATTTTGCATGGCAAACAGCAGTACCAGTATTAAACCAAAAGACCTTAATCGCACGGCTAAACTATTATTTTTTTGATTTGAAAAGTGAAAGTCAATCTATTCAGAGACAGAGCAAGAAACCCCGGGGCTATAAAGTAACCTATTGCTTCGGCTGTACCTCGATGGCAACACGTTCATATCAAATGCCTCAGCGGGCCGGATATCAGATTATTCCGGTTTGTTCCTTGAGAAACTTTTTTCTATCCAACAATCTAAATGTAATTCATTCGCAACATAAAAACTGATCTATTCTGGAAACCGTTACCACAGTCCCTGCCTCTATAACAAATTCCTATCCCTTTCTGAAAGCGGGTGAAAAGTGATATCGAGAAAAGCCCCTGTGGCATTGGCATCAGAAACAAACTGTGGTATTCCGTGGATATATTCGACAGATTGTCGATGGATATGGCCTGCAAAAATTCCAAGTATGTTGGGAGCATTAAAAAGCTCCTTATAAAAATCCATGGTAGACCGGGCGTGTCCTGTTTCGGGCCATCTGGGCCTTCGTTCAATGATATAGTTCCGGTCTGTTTCCGCACTCCAGTCGGGGTGGCCGCACCCATAGGATACCGGCCTGCCCGGGGCATACATAGGAATGTGAATCATTAAAACCAGCGGCATACGGCTCTTCACCTGATCCCTGAAGAAGGCAAGTTGTGCGTCAGAAATTTCATAAGTCGAATTATCGATTGCCAGGAACCGCAACCCTTTCATATCATATGCGGCCATCATCGGGTCGTGCCCCTGATAGAGAGGGTGCAAACGTCTCCGGATCCATTCACTTCTCAGCTCATCGATGCTTCCCTCCATACCTTCATAATGCCAGTCATGATTTCCCGCAACAAAAAGATAAGGGACATCGGAGCTCTCTAATTTTTCATGGGCCCATTCAACGGCAAGTTCTGAAGGCCAGCTGACCATATCTCCCGGAAGGGCGATCAGATCCGCTTCTGACTCAGCTGCAATGTTGATAATCTGTTCGAATGCCTCTTCAGGCTGCGTTGGATCACCTGTCTGAAAGTGTCGAGTCTGGTTATATGCCGCTGCCATCCGGTCACTGTATTGACGGTAGGGATCCTCTCGTTCGTCACTCAGCCAGAGATGGGTATCAGGAGCATGAATAACTCTTATCTTTTCCGTAACGGCATCGGTGTAAAACACGATTCTGTTCTGCTCAGCCGTGATAAAGCCACGCTCAGAAAAATCACCTTCCCGTGTAGATGATGCAGCTAAATCACCTGTAGAAGCGATGCTTGAAGTTAAGCCTGCGCCGATCAGGCCAAGAGATGTATTTTTTAAAAATGCCCGTCTTTTCATGAGATTGTGCCTTGTTATTGTTTTCAATCCTGCAGTTCGCACCACATTAAGCTACTGGCTGCGGGGGGACTCCCCCCGGGTTTTCCGATTGCAGTTCTTTCAAACAAATTTTACTTATCCCGGACATCTGAAGCAACTTAATAAATCATCTCCTCTATCCACGGGTGGCCTCACACGATTCCCATAGTGGCCTGTCTGAACCCATCTCATAGCGTTGGCTCATCAGAATGAGTTTGGCAGTTAATTAAGGTCGATTTTCTTGCTGATTCCATTTTAATAGCCGGGGTTTTGTGTCAGATTTTTGTTATTTCTGATTTCCGATGTTGGAATTGGAAAAAGCAGCTCTCGTTCAGTGAGCACCGGGCCATATACAAATTGATGACCCACAAAATCCTCAAACTCGCCCGTATTGGAATTAAAACCTTTTCTCAGCCGGACCATATCAAACCAGGTTTTATTTTCATAACTCAGTTCATGCCATTTCTCTTTCCAAACCGCCTCCCTGAAGCTGTTTTGATCTAATTGAGATAGCGCCGGAAGCTCTGCCCTCTCTCTGATCAGATTCACCGCTTGGTACGCTTCAGGTGTCGGGCCGTTCTCGACCTCATTTTCAGCCTCAGCAAAAATAAGAAGGACTTCCGCATAACGCAGCAAAGGCCAGTTCATTCCAGAAACCCCTGTGGTCAGATGGGCCTCATCATCAAACCATTTATAAAGATAATAGGACCCCATATCGTATGGCGTATCCCGATCTGAGGCTCTTGTAAATTCCCGAAAATAGAACTGTTTCTCCTCTGCACGCAAGTCCCCCTCCTCATAAGACTCTACAAATTCTCTTCGGGCGAAAATTCCGCCGGTTTCGGATGAATAAACGGATATCCCCTGATTGTAAGGGATAATGAAGACCTGAAGACCATCATGGTTTGCGATGGAGGCATCGAATTGGGTCATGAAAATGTGCTCTCCTGTATTTTCCGTCTCCTCATTTTTTAAGTCGGCGTAATTGTCAAAAAGCCAGTAGGAGTTTGAGTTGATCACTTCTGCAGCTTTGTCTCGTGACAACCTGTAATATTCTTCGCCCAGCTCAAGAGGGTAACCTGCCATTGTCAGATAGACGCTTGCCAGCAGAGATTGGACTGCTCCCAATGTGACCCGCCCGTCAGTACCGTAATAAGGCAGGCCGGACTGGGTTTCCGCCCAGATTAAATCTTCAACAATAACATTGTAGACCTCGGCAACACTGCTTCTTTGGGGCTCCAGCTGTTCAGAGGTCAGGTCTATCGGCTCCAGGATCAGTGGGACATCCCCGAAAATTCTCACCAGAAAATAGTAGTAATAGGCTCTCAGAAATCTGGCCTCTCCTAACAGCTGGTTCTTCTGATCCTCATTCATCTGAATATCCGGAATATTTTCAATGGCCAGGTTTGCATTCGCGATCCCCCGGTAGTGGCTCCACCAGTATGTAGAGCCGTAAGCGTTGTCAGAATCATTTTCAAGATCCCGGATAATCAGGCTGCTGGTCGCCTGGCCCAGCTCTGTTCCCGCAAGACCGGTTGCAAATTCCAGCATCGACCAGGTGGCCCCGTCGAACCCTCCGCCCCGGACCGATCGCAGATCGGCATAGATCGATTTAACCGCACTTTCCGCATGTTCAGGGCTTACAAAATAGTTATCTCTTGTAAAGTTGGAGGGATCACTCTGTGTTAAAAAATCGTCACATGAAGTATGGAACACCAAACTCACGACAAACAGCAGTAAATAAATTTTCTTCTTTCTCATCATCTTAATCTTATCTAATTAAAAATCAATATTAACGCCGAGTGTTATTGTTCTGGCTTTCGGATACTCGAAGTAGGCTGCCCGGCCCCTTGCAAACTCATCGCCGGCTGTTGAAACTTCAGGGTCATACCCGGGAAAGCTGGTCAGGGTAAAGAAATTCTGGGCCGTAGCATAAACCCTGAGATTTCTCAAGCCGAGTTGACTCGTCCAATCTGTTGGAAAAGAGTAGGAAAGTGAGAGATTCCTTCCCCTTATGAAGGATCCGTCTTCCATCCGGTGGGTGTCGTTATTTGTATCGTAACCCGCCTGTACCGGCCTGAGTTGTGCGATAGGAGTATCCTGATTCTCAGGTGTCCATGCATTCAGTACGCTCTTCAAACTGTTTGAAATCCCCACCCGGTCTTCAGTTGAGTGTCGTGCTTCCCACATCACATCATTGCCATACATGAACTGAATATCCACATGAAGCTCTATACTTCTGTAGGAAAACGTGTTAATGAACGAACCGTAACCGTCTGGAAGCCCATTTCCGATCGGTACCTGATCGCCGGCCGGGGTAATGCTGCCATCTCCATTGACATCTCGATATTTTATATCTCCGGGCAGCCGGTTATATTTTGCTGCCTCTTCCGCTTCATCCAACCCCCAGGTCCCTTCGTGTATATATCCCATAAAGGTGTTGACCGGCAGCCCTTCACGTATAATACTGCCTGCTCCCCCGCCATGTACGCCGCCTCCGGTCTGGATATCGGATCCGCCATGTAATTTCAAAACCTTGTTACGGTTGATGGTGAAATTAAAATTGGTAGTCCAGAAAAAATCGGGTGTAGAAATATTATGGGTGGTCAGGGAGAGTTCAATTCCCTTGTTCTCCATATTTCCGATATTTTCTGTCACTGTCGCATATCCGCTGGACCTTGGAACAGGGCGGCTAAGCAACATATCCCGCGAAATACGTCGGTATAAATCAACCTCCAGCGAGATCGCATTATTCAACAGGCCCAGCTCCAGTCCAAAATCAACCTGTTCGTTGGTTTCCCATTTCAAATCCGGATTAGCCAGCCTGGATACACCCACACCTGTGTGTCTTGCCCCATTGAATATAGTGGTGTAGGTTCCTAAGCCAGCCTCATATTGATAGTTTGAGATTTCCGAGTTCCCCGTCAACCCGTAACTGGTGCGAAGCTTCAGATTGGAAATAAAATCGTTCTCCCTCAGAAAGTCCTCTTCTGTCAGTACCCATCCTAAGGCTGCCGAGGGGAAGAAAGCGTATCGGTTATTTCTTCCAAATTTTGATGAACCATCCACACGTCCCGTCACTGTAAACAGGTATCGCTGATCATACGAATAGTTCACGCGGCCAAAAAAAGAGGCCATACTATACCTCCCGGTTGAAGATCCGGATGGCTGCGGATTGCTGCCAATGCCTAAGTTGTTATACCGGAAATAATCATCTATAAAACCCCAGGTGGTGGAATTTGAAGAGAAAAAGTCTGCTGTCTGTATCGATTGTCCTAACAAGGCGTTGATGGAGTGAACTTCATCCAGGTCTACCATATAGGTCAGAAGATTTTCAAACTGCCAGTTATCTCTCCTCAATGGGGATATACTGGCAATGCCCTCCTGGTTACGCGAAAGGAAGGGCAGTGTTCTTCCGGAGTAACGATTGACTTGCTGATTGATAATGTTTGCTGCAAGCATCGTTCTGAGAGACAGACCCTCATTAAAACGGATATTTGTATAGACATTGGCCAGGGTATTTTGTGTTTCAATGTTAAATATGTTCTCTTGAGATACCCTTCTCTGATTCGGGCCACCTTCCATCCCCGGATAATCTTCATTACCCGCCCAAGTTCCATCCGGATATTTTACAGGAATAATAGGAATGGACTCATAGAGCATCCTCATCGACCACCCTTCGAGCTCTTTTTCTTCCTGATTACTGTAACTGATGCTACCTCCGGCGGTCAGCCAGTCATTGATTTCCGTATCAATAACGAATCTCCCGGAATACCTGTTTAACCAGGAGTCCTTCATTACGCCATCTTCATCCCGGTAAGAGAGATACAATCCATACGTAGTTTGTTCATTTCCGCCGGCAAACGAGAGACTATGATTTTGGGTTAAAGCCGTTTGAAAAGCTTCGTCTTGCCAGTCGGTGTCATACAACGGATTCCCATTGGCATCAAATAGGCGAGGATCCGTTCTTTTCGTTCGGGGATCGGTATATCGTCCGCTATGAAACCCTTCGGGGTCAAATTTCTCTGCATTTTGATAAGCGATCTCTTCCACTCTCAGAAATTCTTCGGAGTTCAAAAGATCGATTTTTTTAGAGACTGTTGAGATTCCGGCATAGCCACTATAAGAGACTCTTCCCCCCTGGCTGCTCCCTTTCTTTGTGGTGATCAAGACCACACCATTAGCACCCCGGGCACCATAAATAGCCGTTGCAGATGCATCTTTTAAAATCTCAATAGATTCAATGCTGTTAGGATCTATGGAGCTGATGGCGTGAATACCCCGCTGCAGCCTTTCAACATTTAACATCACACCATCCACTACATAAAGCGGATCATTCGTATTACTGACCGAAGTACTCCCCCGCACCCGAATTTGGGGGGTTCCTCCCGGCCGTCCCGAGTTCAATGAGACGTCCACACCTGCTACCTTTCCTGAGAGTGCCTGTTCGATATTGGTGATGGATTGATTTTGAATTTGTTCAGCACTAACCGAAGCGACCGATCCCGTCAGATCACTTCGGCGCTGAACACCATAACCTACCACCACAAGTTCATCCCCGGAAATCGCTTCCATCATAAGTTCAGCATCAATTTCGCTTCGGCCTTCTATGGGAAGAACCAGACGCTGATAGCCCACATAAGTAAAAACAAGTGTCTCCTCCAGGGAAGGCACTTGAAGCTCGTAATAACCATCGATGTTCGTACTGGTCCCTATAGATGTTCCTTCAATGATTACGTTCACACCTGGCAGGGGCTCATTTGTTGCGGCATCGACCACCCTGCCTCTGACAGACTCCTGCACTTCTGCCTCATCCATCCGGACCGGATCCCTTTCACGTATAATCAGCACATTCCGATCCTGAGATACCAGAAACTCCAACCCCCTGCTCACCAGCAGTGTATCCAGCAGCTCATATAAGTCGATATACTCTGCATTAAAGGTAACCTGCTGTCCGAGGTCTACCCCTGATGCCCAGGCCAGACCCACATTCATCTTCTGCGTCAGCTCTCTGAGAACCTCCGCCAACTCGAGCTCTTCAACATCCAGCGAGACGGCATACCCTGGTTCCTTTTCAAAAACCTGAAGGTAATTTGCCGGATGATTCTCTGCGTCTGCTAAATTTCGTTTCAGCATACTTAGATCGCGCCCGCTGTCCTGACTGGCCAGAACGAGATTAGCCCAACCTGTAAGGATCATCAACAACGGAAGGAGGCCTCTGCACAGGCGATTCATCACTGACAGTATAGCATTGATTTGTAATTGTTTGTGCATTTTAAATAAGATGTTTGGTTTTAGAGTTTGATCTCTGGAATATTTTATTGGGATGCTTACTCTGGCGATTTAGAGTCGGTCCAGATTACCCTTCCTTCTTCCTGACGATATTCCAGCTCGAGGGAAAGGGCGATAACAGAAAGTGTATTTTGTAAGTTGGGGTTAGGAATATTTGCATTCAGTGCGCGGTTCCTCAGGCTTTCAGAACTAAACTCACAGCGCACCTCATAAAAGCGGTGTAACTGAATACAGACTTTTGACAATGGCAGGTCTTCAAAAAGGAGTTCATTCGTCATCCAGGCCATATAGTTCAAAGCTCCAAAATGCTCTCGCTTTAACTCTTTCTGATTAGCATCCCAATAGGCATATTCATTTTTTTCTAAAATCAGCCCGCGATTCATCTCATCGCCATTTCGATAAAGCGCCACTTTCCCCTCAACCACAGAGACTTCTGCACGGCCTTCATTTACATCAGATCTGACATTAAATGAAGTACCCAGTACCTCAACCTCTGCTATGTCCGTATGAATTGTAAACGGATTCTGCGGATGGTGGGCCACTTCAAAGTAGCCCTCTCCATCCAGCCATACTTCACGGGAGGTGTCTGCAAAGTTACCAGAAACAATCAATTTTGTATTGCTATTGAGACGTATAGAGGTGCCGTCAGCCAGGCGAATTTGCTTCTGTTCGCTTTCTCCCGTAGTAAAGTGGGTGGGCGACGGTTCCTCTGCTACATAATCAGGAGTCCGGTTTGTCCAGTAGAGTACAGATGCAGCGATCATCACAAGAACCGCAGCAGCAGCCCTGAAATAAAACAGGGATTTTTTGAATCTCCTTGAATCGGAGGGTTTCGAAACCCGGATTCTGTTTAATATTGAATTCAGCCATCTCCGACTGTCAATATCCTCAGTCAGATGAAATGATCCACCCTCACTTTCACTCTCCGCCTGAACATCCAGTCCAGACACTATCATCTCTTCCAGATAGATCTGCCCATCCTCCGTATCCAGCCATTCCAACACACGTTCGGCTTCTTCTGGCGTGCAGTGATTTTCAAAATATTTATCTGCGAGTTCTCTATTAAAATTCTTCATCGATTCGATCATTGGTACCGTGTACTACTCACTATACACCAAATCTGCCGAACCGGGTTACTCATCTCTTAAAAAATTTGAATAAAATCCCTATCCAATACTCATATCCTATTGGATATGTTACACATAAAGAACAAACTTTTAACCCATTCAGGTTTACACACTCTGCACTCTCAGAACAGTAAGAACTCTAACTGTCCATGCATTCCCCCTTTTTCGAGCTGCCTGGAGATTCAGAAACCGGGCCTCTTCATGCCAGAGTAATTTATCGTTTGTTATCAGCAGAGATATCGGAAGCTGCGAGGCAGTGGGTGTACGATGGAAGATGAGCCCTCTATACCTGATTTCTGATGGTGATATCCACCTCTTTCCTGAGATATGCTTTTATAAATTTATTAGCCTGATAAAAATGTGCCTTGACTGTATTTTCCGAAACGTTTAACCGTGCTGAAATCTCTCTGTTTGACAGACCCTCGTGTACCTTCATACGATAAATCATTTGCCTTTTTTCCGGAAGGTTGTCGATGCCTTTATTTAATATCTGCTTGTACTCCTGCCATAAAATATCCTCTTCCGTAGATCTCGAATGAGGATGATCAGCCTCGTGCAATTCATAGCTGCCCAAAATCTTTCTCTTATTATCTCTGATTACATTTCGAATATGATTTCTTGTAATCGTTGTTAAAAGGCCCTTGACAGACTTATCAGGATTCAGCTTCTCCCTGTAAAGCCACAGCTTGACAAATACATCCTGAACCACATCTTCAGCAAGTACCGGATCTTTCACTATTTTTAATGAAAGGAAGTACAACTGCTTATGATAGAGGTGAAAAATTGTACGGAAACCAAGACTACTGCCCTGCCTTAATAAGAGAACTGCATTTCTTTCCTCTGATTGTTTCATGCCCATTATTGTACAGATTTAGGGTCGAAACAGAAACAGACCATCCAACAACTTCTCTTTTCATGCTCCTTACTTCATGAGATTTCAGTTGCGATGACACATCAGGAAGGCATTACCGAGATAGTATTATAGAAAATTGAACCCGGACATCTGTTTCGTCTCTCAGTTCGCTGGTAAATTACGTGGCTTTTCCTGCTCTTCTGGTTGCTTCTCGTAATTTGTTTAATTCAATTCAATAATCCAACCAGAAATGGGAGGGTGTAACAGGATTGATTCTTGAAAATGGACTTCACATTTCCGTATCGCTTTATTTTTTCTATCTTCGTGAGGGGCAGGCGGACAGGGGCAGATAGCATTCCGCTGGCCTTCTATCTGAATATATAGATCGCTTGTTGTAGATGATTCTGCAGAGTAAGCAATAAACCGATGATTCTAACTTATTTCCCAAAATGAAAAACTCAGTTACAAAGATCCTTTTCCCCCTGCTGTTCCTCTCCCTTGTTACCAACTTGCCCTCGTTTGCGCAACAGAGTTCGGACCATCTCTACATGAAAGTAGACTATTTCCGGGCGACTGGTCCCCAGATGGCTGATTATCTGGAAGTTGAACAGGAGATTTGGAAACCGATGCATCAAGAGAGATTTAACCGGGGAATTATTCTCAGCTGGGACTTCTACGCCGTATTTGCCGGAGATCAGGCGGATGATTATAACTATATCGCTGTGAATGTGTTCGACGATTTTGATAAAATAGATTATTACGATCTGAGTTCTATCGCCTCAGAAGTCTATCCGGATATGGATCTGGGAGCACTTATGGAGCGAACCCGCGCTTCACGAGAAGTTGTTCGCACCGAGATCTGGAAAGTCAACAAACGCCTTTTCAAGGAAGGCCTCACATCGCCTCAAGGTGCCTACGCTACCGCACGTTTTTACAAAAACAAGAAGGGGAATGAAGGGAAAGATGCCGGACTCACAGGCTTTGAGGAAGGAGTTCACCTGGAGAGAATTTCACAGGACCGCCTTAATAGCTGGGGAAACTACTCAGTGGTCTATCCAGACGGGGTTTCCACTCCCTACAACCGAATCGAAATGAACTATTATGATCAGATGATTGACCTGATTCAGCCCGTTGACTTAACAGTTGCCCGTCAGGCATTTCCCGATTACGATGAAGCCCTGTTGAAGGAGTTACTAAAGCAGCTCGATCACTCCGGTGCTCTTTCCAAAACCGAAGTATGGAAACGGCTCGATTCTATTGGTAATGAGTAAGATTTAACGGGTGTTACCTGCTCTGCCTCACCGGGTGCCCCTGCTCTTTTGGGGCACGGCTACCTGGTGTTGTCCCCGCTTAATTCGAGATGGGTGATCGTATATTGGTACTCCTCGCTTACATAGTGGTTCATGGTTGAAAATCCATTCGCCGAACAGATCTGTTCGATTTCAGAGACACTGAATTTCCTGGAGATTTCTGTACGAATGGCTTCAAAGGGCGCAAAGTCAAAAGTGTAACGTCCATCATCCACCTGCACCTTCTGCTTACGAGTGCTGATCAGGTAACTACAAACCGTACCCGATACCGGGTCATAAAGGGGGTAGAACTCAAACCCTGACAGATCAAAGTTTGCATCCAGCTCCCTGTTTATGCGCTGAAGAAGGTTCAGGTTAAATTTTCTTGTGACACCAGCGGAATCGTCATAAGCTTTCAAAATAGTTCGTGGAGATTTCCTCAGGTCAAAGGCTACCAGCAGGGCATCCCCAGGTATCATCACGGTTCTGATCTTTTCAAACAGTTCCGCAATCTCCCGGTCATTCAGATTGCCGATATTGCTACCCATAAAGAGGATGACCCGATGGGGAGATTTTTTGGGAATCTCCGACAGTGTATTGAAAAAATTTCCTGCAATAGGCCGGATGACCAAATCAGGGAGATGGTCATGAATCATATGTTTGTTCTTATTCAGGATATCAGGGGAGATATCCATCGGATAGTAGTGAATATCGACCCCCAACCGGACCCCCTCCTGAAGAAAAGAGAGCGTCTTGCTTCCATCACCAGCCCCCAGTTCTATAATATCCAGCGTACGGTTTACCAGGTTCAAGTCGCGAAATATGGAGGCGGATTGCTGATTCAAAATCTCCAGCTCTGCCTCAGGCAGATAATACTCTTCCAGTTTCATGATCTGCTGAAACAGTTCATCCCCCCTTTCATCATAAAAATAGCGGGAAGGTATGGCCTTTGGCGTAGCAGATAACCCACGAATGACGTCATCCAGAAACGTGCTCATGAGCGGGACAGATTATCCGCCAAACGAATACCAGTAAAGACCCAGCGACTGCTTGCGTGGAAAAAGTTGCGGTACGTTTTTCGTTCATGTCCCGCGGGGGTAGCCATAGAACTGCCCCTGAGTACATTTTGATTTAGCATAAATTTTGAATTGTATTCTCCCAGAGGCCCTTCCGTTTTCTTGTAGCCCGGATAAGGTGAATAGGCTGAAGAGGTCCATTCCCAAAGAGAACCCCATTTAAACTGTTCGGACGCAACCTCCCACTCAAATTCTGTAGGAAGCCGGTATCCTGCCCAGTCTGCAAAAGCAGCGGCTTCATAAAATGTAATGTGCTGTACAGGCACATCAGGGTCCACAGACCGGACCCCGCTCCGCTTGGACCAAAACCAGTGCCCCTCTTTTTTATGCGAGTGGAGCGGAGCTTTCTGCCGATTTTCGTTGATAAAATCCCACCCCTCAGATAGCCATAGGGCGTGATTTGAATAACCACCATCTTCCATAAACTCAAGATACTCCCCATTTGTAACCAGGTTTTTTCGGATACGGCAGCCGCTCAGGTACACCTTATGGGACGGCGCCTCATTATCAAAATGGAATGACTGGCCCCTGGTGCCCACTTCATACAGCCCCTCCTCAACAACCGCCCATTCATTGCGGCTCTCCTCCTTCGGAACGATAAAATAATCCCCGTATACAGGAAAGGTGGGCTGGTACCCTAAAATATACTTCAGATCATAAACCAGCAGCTCCTGATGCTGCTGTTCATGATTGAGACCCACCTCGATTATCTGAAGCAGCTCCTGCGGAAGCTCAGACTCAAAAAGTTTTTCAAGATGCTCATCGATATAGTGACGATATTTATAAACTTCAGAAACAGTCGGCCGGCTCATGAATCCGCGATTAGAGCGTATCACCCTGTCGCCCAAGCTGTTATAATAACTGTTGAAGAGGTAGGAAAAATCAGGATGGTACTCCTTGTAGCCCTTCAGATTTGGCAAGAGGACCAGCTGCTCGAAGAACCAGGTTGTATGGGCGAGGTGCCATTTCGGGGGGGATACATTTTCAATCGGCTGCAACACATGATCTTCCACTTCAAGCGGTGCACAGATCTCTTTCGTTTTAACTCTTACCTTTTTAAGCCTTGCGTATAGCTCGTCCTGTTCAATCTGATAGCTCATGGGTGACGTTAGATTTAAATTAAAATAAAACGGTCTGACCTGCGGCCTTTCGTAAGGTATCCTACTTAACAAAGTACAAAATGTTCAGTAAGCTTTAAAAAAGAGTGCAAATTCTGCCATTGAATGTCAGGAAAGATGGATTGTATAGCGAGATGTTCTGGCATTCAGCAATTCATCATCCCCAACTTCCTTCCGGAGGATACGGGCTCTCTGCCATCCTGTTTGTAAGAGCTCACGGTCCCGGATCCTCTGAAACAGACCGGGCCACTTCCTGTATACAGTACAGACCGATCAATTTTTCTTGTCTTATATCAATAAGGTTGTAAAACCAATTTGATAACTTGATTGCACTGACTTCCGTTCATTAGAAAAACAAAGAGAGAGGTTCAATTTAATTTAAAATCAGAAGGTGGAACGAACATGGTGATTACTGTTATTGGAAGTACCGGAAGCATAGGCCAGGAGCTGGCAGAGACACTCTCTGATGTGCTGGAAAAACCGGTAGTTTACAATTCACTATCAATGGATGAAATGCGGGAACGGATGAAGAATCAGGGAATGAAGGTGGAGATGATTGACTCTTACCTGGCTCTGGCTGCCTATCAGAAAGCAGGCGGTGCAACGGCAAGGGTTTCAGAAAGCGTGGAAGAAATTCTTGGGCGTAAGCCACGAACCATAAGAGATTTTGTAACAGACTATAAAGAGCACTTTCGGTAGGTCGTCCGGGTAAGTAGCTCTACCGTATTACATTGGACTCCCCTGATCGGGGCTCTTTGATGACGATAAAGCTTAATGTGGCCAAAATTACGGCCTTCAGAGCGCACGAACACTATAACTAATAAAATTACAGAAGATGGAAAACAGAAGAAAATTAGGAAAATCAGATCTGATGGTATCCCCGATAACATTCGGAGGAAATGTATTCGGATGGACACTGAATGAAAAAGAATCATTTAGAATTCTGGATGCATTTGTAGACGCGGGATTTAACTTTATTGACACAGCGGACACCTACTCCTTATGGGCTCCGGGGAATTCAGGTGGTGAATCCGAGACGATAATTGGCAACTGGATGAAAGAGCGGGGAAATAGGGAGAAGGTCCTCATCGCGACGAAAGTAGGAGGCGAAATCACGGAAACCAAAAAAGGGCTGAAGCCGGACTATATCAAAAGAGCAGTGGAAGAGTCCTTGACAAGACTTCAGACTGATCACATCGATCTTTACCAGTCTCACTATGACGATCTGAATACCCCTGTATCCGAGACGATGACAGCCTTCAACGAGCTGGTGGAGGAGGGGAAGGTCCGCTATATTGGTACCTCTAATCTTTCTGCTGATCGCATCAAAGAGTCAAATCAGTTTGCCCGTGATGAAAACATGGCTGAATATGTAAGTATCCAGCCTCACTACAATTTGTATGAAAGGCAGCGATTTGAAGATGAGTACCTGCCACTAATCGAAGAAGAGAAAATGGCCGTAATCAACTATTACGCCCTGGCCAGCGGATTCCTGACGGGTAAGTACAGAAATGAAAAAGATCTGGGTAAAAGCCCGCGTGGTGGCGGAATCAAGAAGTATCTGGACGAAAGAGGCCAGAAGATACTTCGAGCCCTGGATGAAGTGTCGGCTGATCTGGGCGTGCCCCAGGCGCAAATAGCCATTGCCTGGCTACTTCACAAGCCATTCATCACCTCACCTATCGCCAGTGCCACCAGCCTGGAACAGCTTGATGATCTAATCGGAGCTGCTTCATTAAAGCTGAGCAGTGATCATGTTGAATTGTTAGATAAGGCAAGCGGGTACTAGAAAACAAACGCTCAAACGTGTATCGGCCTTCTCTGCTTGTAGAAGGCCGGTTCACCTCTATTCCTTATTTCCGGAAGAAGGAACTGGTACCTTCGAATCATCGTTACCGCGATCCTGGTTCGATGCGTGTATGGTATGAATGATCGCCTGTCCTGAAATGGCCCCCATCACCAAGGAATAACTCCCCCCATCCTGAGATCGAGTCTCTGTTGCTTAAAGAAACCCCATCCCTTTCAACCATTGCTCACATAGTAACGGCCACTGAGCGAACGGGAGATCCCCTTGCATGCCAAGGCCGTGCTTGCCCTCCCTGAAGAGATGAAGCTCTGCCGGCACACCGGCGTTTCGTAATGCCTGATAGAATAGCAGGCTATTTTCTGCCGGAACAGCGGTATCTTCATCCGTATGAGCGAGAAACGTTGGCGGTGTGTTGGCCGTAACCTGCAGCTCATTTGATAAAGCCTTCCTCATCTCCTCCGACGGGTCGTCACCCAGCAAATTGTGCATGGATCCCGCGTGGAGGTAAGGCTCCTGAAACGTTATGACGGGATAGAGCAACACAGCAAAATCAGGCCGTGAACTTAACCACTCTATCGGATCTTCGTGGCCTGGATCTCCCGGAGTACTATGGGTTGCAGCGGTCGAGGCCAGATGTCCACCTGCCGAAAAGCCCAAAACACCTATTTTTTGAGGATCGATATGAAGCTCTTCAGCACGGCTTCTGACCAGACGGATCGCACGCTGAACCTGGTTTAGCGGCAAAGGATGAAGACGGCTCATTCCTGTGGTAGCTGACATGTGATGATACTTTAAAATTACAGCCGTTATGCCCAGAGAGTTCAGCCACTCTGCGATTTCAACGCCTTCATGCCCCAGAGCGAGCATTGAGTAACCGCCTCCCGGACAGATCACCACGGCTGTACCGGTGGCCAGCTCCGGTTCCGGTGTGTAAAAGGTAACGGTCGCTGTAAATCCTCCCTCTCCGACCTGATCTGTCCACAAAGGCTCTTCATCATAAGTAACAGATTGTGCATGCGCAGTCTGCATCATCACCAAAAGAAGTAGAAGGAAAAAACGTTTCATGATGTTTACGTTTAATGCTGTTGGAATGTCGCCATTCTCCATCGGTATTGTCACACATATTCACGCTCCGGAAACTCTGATCTACATGGATGAATATGTAATGATAATGGAAATGAAAGAGGGTACGGACTTAATTTATCCCGGATGACATTACGACTCATTCATTTCAAATTCAGCAGAAAGGATCGTTTCCCCCCAGATAAGCCGCAAGACACCGCCAGTTTCGGTTTCATCAACGGTAATGGTGAAGCGTTCTGTCGTGCCCTCTTTCGTGGTAATCTCCATCGGAACCCTTCCTAAGTCTCTGTCAGGGTCGTAAGACTGGCCATTCTGGCCGGTTTGGGTATTGATGATCAGCACCCCTCCATCCTCCTCTGGTATTGAGAAAAGTGTGTATTCTCCGGGGGGAACGTATAAATTTTCGAATCTCAGGGCAACCGGAGTGTAGAAGTGTGTTGCCCGGTTTGCACCTGTTCTCCAAACTTCTCCCCAGGGGACAATTCCGCCAAAAAGTTCCCGTCCTCTCTTCAACGGTGTTCCATACTCAAGGCGGAATGTCTCGCCTTTCACGGTAAATTCCGCCTCCTCTGCACCAGAAAGTGCCCCAAATGGGTTTCCGGCAAGGTCCGCCGCAGCAAAGCGTTCACCGGCCTGATTCAGATCTACACCCGCCACTCTCTCTACCCGTAATTTGCGAGTGGTTAACCCTGCATCCAGGGTCAAGAGCTCACCCGCTTCATTCACATCTACACCCATCACTCCCCTAAAAGGGTGGCGGATTGTCATCGAATCAGTATCAATGGCAGCGATAATAAAATCTGAAACACTGCTCCCGGTCAGCATTCTCTGATTTACCGTATCTTTTCCAGAAACAGCAGCCTGATTCAAAGCCAGTTCATAGGGCCAGTGAACCATGTCAATAAAGGGGAGCAGGCCCGGCTCAGATTCAATCGCAAATTCCCGTGTACCTCCTGCCCCACTCATCTCTACCCTGAGGCTGTCTCCATCCTTTTGTATAGCTTGAACCACGATCCCTTCCCCACTGAATCCGGACTCTTTAGGATAAATTTTGCGGGTCATCGTTTCTATAGCCCCTGTATCATCCATTTCAAGTTCGTACGAGGAAAAGGTCGTTTCGGGACTTCGCAGAATGACATGTGCAACGATCCCCTGCGCCGTCTTTTCAAACTGTTCCACTGCAAGCGTATCAACCCCCAGATAGCTAATAAATGCAGCTCTGTCGGGATCCGCCTGGAAACTTTGCTGATCACAGGAGATCAGAAGAGTTGCCAGAACAAGGAATAATCCTGAATATTTCATGAGTGATTAATGTTATTCGTCAATATTTAAATAAATTTCTTTCTCTTCCGCACACCATAAAGAAGAGACCACCCTCTATCGTTCACATAAGTAAAAAAACATTCCTCTTTATTCCTAAAGGGAACCGGTAAAATTTTATCTACTTTACCACTTGTAATTATTGAGTAAACTAATTCATCTCCGAACCCATGAATATCTCCGGAATTATTGAAACCTGTCTCTATGCTGAAAACCTGGATGAAGTCCGGGATTTTTATACGTTATTACCCGGACTGAAACTGGTGGCTGAAGAAGAGGGGCGTCATCTCTTTTTTTCATGCGGATCTCAAATGCTTCTGATTTTCAATCCCGCGCACACATCCATTGAACAAACCGATGTAGACGGGCAGATCGTCCCCCTGCACGGAAGCCGGGGGGCCGCCCATATTGCGTTCTCCATTAAAAAGGAAGATCTGCGGAAGTGGCGGGACTTTTTAAATGAAAACCACATACCGATTGAGTCCGAGGTTACATGGCCTAACGGTATCGTATCCCTCTATTTCCGTGATCCTGCAGGAAACAGTCTGGAAGTGGTAAGCCCGGATCTTTGGGCTAAGGTTTAACGTTTCAGAGATCGCGGTCACGAATCAGCAGCAGAATCGCCGCGTGTGGAACGATGAGATACTTCTCATTTTCAAACT
>CALKWT010000037.1 GCA_938003885.1 uncultured Balneolaceae bacterium
AGAATTAGCTTGCCGGCATTGCAATGTTCTCTTTAGAATCCTCTGCAGGATGGAGGGTCCGGCCCGGATGCGCCCAGCTCGTACGGGGCACTGTACGGAATCAGACGCCTATTTGGGATTTGGCCTGCGAGTCAGACGGTGCCCCGATAAGACGGATCGGGAGAATGAATGGGGCAAAAACACAAAGCAGGCACCGGCCAGCCAGCCAGATCGTTTGAAGATGTTTAATCGCTCAGAATACAACGGGCAATCGGTGTGAATTGGAACCAGCGGGCGGGGAACCATGCCGGGGAAAGGGGGAATCAAGGCCGGGCCGATACCGCCACCGGGCCAGAAACCTGGAACTATATGAAACCGGGGAGTTAAACGTTCTTCCAGGTGTAAACATGACTTTGATAATTACACATCTTAATGCAAGAACCGTTATTTTATACTTAACATAAATCAACCAACTGCTGAATTTTGATAAATGCGATATAAAAGCATACTTTTATTACTGTTTCTGGCTGTTTTCATTTCATGCGCGCAGAACGAAACAGAGACTGCGGAGTCTAACGAACCCGAGCACATTATTGCCAATGCAACCTTCAGTGATCTGGATGGCAATGAAGTAAATATTGCTGATTTCAGAGGGAAACTTGTACTGATCGATTTCTGGGAATCCTGGTGCGGCCCCTGCCTTCAGGTATTTCCCGCAATGCAGGAGCTGATAGAAGAACATCCTGACAAATTCGAGGTGCTGGCGGTAACAGTAGGGCTTAATGAGGGCCCTGATGATGCCCGTGCTTTTGCCGAAGAACATGGGTATGACTTTAACTGGCTCTACGATGAACATGGGATTTTCCCGAAACTCGGCGGGCAGGGGATTCCCTTTAAGGTCTATGTATCCCCTGAAGGAGAGTTTATTAAGATTGAGATGGGGTCCCTCGGCAGAGAAGGCGATTATAATAATACAAGACAGGTACTTAGTGAATATTTCGAGCTGTGACCGTCGTAGTCTCTTTCATTAGCCTGAATTAATTAAGACTAAGAATTTAAAAATGAAACAAAATCAGATGAATCAAAAAGTTGACAAACTTCCCTATAAGGTAAAAGATATCAGCTTGGCCCGTTACGGGAGACAGGAAATTGCTCTGGCTGAAGCGGAAATGCCCGGGCTGATGGCCACACGGGAAGAGTTTGGTAAAGAGAAACCATTAAAGGGCGCCCGGATTGCCGGATGCCTTCATATGACTATTCAGACAGCGGTCCTGATTGAAACACTTGTAGAGCTCGGTGCGGAAGTACAGTGGTCCTCCTGCAATATCTACTCTACTCAGGATCACGCTGCAGCCGCCATTGCGGAAGCGGGGATCCCTGTCTATGCCTGGAAGGGAATGACGGAGGAAGAGTATAACTGGTGTATTGAGCAGACTCTCTTCTTCCCGGATGGAAAACCTCTCAATATGATTCTGGATGATGGCGGGGATCTCACCAACATGGTGCTGGACAACTATCCCGAGCTGACGAAGGATATCCGCGGAATCTCTGAGGAGACCACCACCGGGGTTCTTCGACTCTATGAAAGAGTGAAAAATGGAACCCTCCCTGTTCCTGCGATCAATGTGAACGACTCTGTAACCAAATCGAAGTTTGATAATAAATATGGTTGCCGTGAATCGTGCGTGGATGCCATCCGGCGCGCAACCGATGTGATGATGGCAGGCAAGGTCGCTGTAGTAGCAGGATATGGTGATGTTGGGAAAGGGTCAGCGGCATCTCTGAGCGGAGCGGGTGCAAGGGTCATCGTGACTGAAATTGACCCGATCTGTGCCCTTCAGGCAGCAATGGACGGCTATGAAGTGAAGCGAATGGCAGATGCTGCCAAAGAAGGAGATATTTTTGTAACGGCCACCGGAAACAAGGATATACTTACCGGCGAACACTTCAAGCTTATGAAAGACAAGGCAATTGTCGGTAATATCGGACACTTCGATAACGAAATCGACGTGAAGTGGCTGAAAGAGAATACGGTAGAAGAGAACATCAAGCCGCAGGTGGATCTGTTCCGTTTTGAGGATGGAAAAGAGATCATTCTGCTTTCACAGGGTAGGCTGATGAACCTTGGCAACGCTACAGGGCACCCCAGTTTTGTCATGAGTAACAGCTTTACAAACCAAACACTTGCCCAGATCGCACTTTGGAATGAAGATTTTGAAGTAGACGTTCATGTTCTCCCGAAACATCTGGATGAAAAAGTTGCCCGGCTTCATCTTCAGAAAATCGGCGTAGAACTGGATGAACTTACCGAGGAGCAGTCCGAATATATCGGAGTCCCGAAAGACGGCCCATACAAATCGGAATTCTACAGGTATTAATTCCACATTTACACTACACAAAAAAGCCTGGTATCCTTTCGGATCCAGGCTTTTTTTATTCGCTCATCGAATGTCACTGCTTCACATATTGAACACTTAAGAGCAGCTTCACTTCATCAGAAACTACCACACTTCCTGCTTCTGTTACTGCGTTCCAGTGCAGACCAAATTCTTTCCGGCTGATCTCGCCTGTTACTTCAAAACCTCTCTTGGTCTGCCCATAACCATCAACAACCTCTCCTCCATACTCCACATCGAGGGTAATTGACTTGGTGTTACCCCGAATCGTCAGATCTCCAACGAGCTTATACGTATTCTCACCTGTTTTCTCAAATGAGGTGGACTCAAAGGTGAGCTTCGGATGTTCAGATGCATTAAAGAAGTCATCTGACTTGAGGTGGGTATCCCGGTCAGAGTTATTGGTGTCGATACTGTCAACGTCCGCTTCAAATCTGATCTTCGCGTTTGTCAGATCATCACTATCTGCTTCCACTTCCGAATCAAATTTTCTGAACTTCCCTCTCACCTTTGAAATAACCAGGTGTCTGATCTGAAATTCTATCTCTGAGTGTGACGGGTCAATTTTCCATGTTGCCATTTTCTCTTCTCTTATGTTTATTGTTTATACTATTAGTTTAATGTTAAACTAAATATACTAACATTTTGTTCCTTATGAAAGGCTTTTTTTACAAAAAGTTTCAATGGTTGCATGGTCTTCAGCCTTCATCAAAACTGGCTCCCTCTCTGATGGTTATAACTCCTTAATTTCAATATTGCGGAATTGTACGATAGAGGGGGGGCTTACCCACTCACCATCTCTTTTTCCGCCATGATGCTGCAGAGCAATCGGGCCTCTTTCTGCCACCCCTGGCAACTGTGCATCTTCAATCACTTTGTGTCCGTTCAGTTCCACAGTCAGACGATCCCCGATCATGGTGATCTCGAACGTATTCCACTCCCCTATATGACGATCGGCGTGCCGGTTGGGAGTAACCTCCGCCCGAACTTCTGCCGGCAGGCTGCTGTCCATTCTGTAACCGTAAACCTCACCGGATCCGATCGGCCAGCCCCATATGTTTATCTGCGCCTTCGACATCCCTCTGAGATAGATACCTGAATCGGAATCAGGTACAGAAATGAGTATATCCTCTCCATTTTCATTCTTCTTATGGGTTCCGTCCGGAAGTATAATTCTCGCATTGTGATTGATGTAGGGTGTCTCGGGAATACGCCAGTCCAATCTCAGTATAAAATCCCCATACTCTTTTTCGCTCCAGAGGTTTTTATCCCCGTCTGCTTCACTGAGTGCATCATAATCGATGACGCCATCCACCACACGCCAGTGACCGTTATCTCCATCGGGAATGATCCATCCCGAAAGATCCTCTCCATTAAAAAGGGAGACCCACTCTCCGGTATCTGCCACTTTCGTTGCTGCTGCTCCGGTAATCAGAAGAAGGATCATAGCCGTTAGTGTGTACCCCAGTGAGGTTGTGGGCCATGATCTCCTGTTTAAAAAATCTTTCATTCTTTTCTGTTATTTAAGGTCCATATTAATCTGTTGCCTGATAGTTGCCGGCCAGAACTCCGATCACCAGGTTTCTCTGACAACTATGCTGCACTTTTGCTTTAAAGATACTACCACCACCGTGGCTTTAAAAGAATCTTTCCGTGAACTTTCTATTTTCCTGTAGCGACCGGGCAGATCCGACAGCCTGTCACGATTATTAAAAGAGAGTATTTTTGCTGATATTGGATAGGGAGAACCTGGCCTGAGACTACTTACTTCGGAGGGCCGGTACGTCTCACCCACTCTGTATAAAAGAGAACGGACCGGAGCGGACGGTATGGCCCCTTATAGAAATAAGCTGGCAAGGCCGACCCGATCTTCGGAGCATCTTTAAATAAAAAGCACAAAACATTAACAAATCCCCACAACGATGTCGATCCGCTTTGGCATTTTAAGTACTGCTAAAATCGCAAAAGTTCACGTAATCCCCGCCATGAAGAAAGCAGCTCATGTTTCCGTTACTGCTATCGCCTCCCGGGATGCCGCACGTGCCCGAAAAGTGGCAGATGACCTTGATATCCCTGTATCCTATGGATCCTACGAGGAGCTGCTGCAGTCACCAGAAGTGGATGCGGTCTATATCCCTCTGCCCAACCATTTGCATGTGGAGTGGGCGGTGAAGGCGCTTCAGGCAGGCAAACATGTTCTTTGCGAAAAGCCGATAGCCATGAACAAGGCGGATGCGCTGAAACTCAAAGCCGAAGCTGAACAGCACCCCGGGCTTAAGGTGATGGAGGCCTTCATGTACCGGCACCATCCCCGCTGGCAGCGTGCCGTTGAAATCGTTCGATCGGGGAGGCTTGGGGAAATCCGATCCGTCCACTCGTTTTTCTCTTACTACAATACCGACCCTGACAATTACAGGAACAAACTGGAGATGGGGGGCGGAGGGCTTATGGACATCGGGTGTTATCCGATCTCTGTTGCCCGGTTTATCTTTGGCAGGGAACCTGTTTCAGTTTCCGGTTATTCTGATACCGATCCGGAGTTTCTTACTGACAGGCTGACAACCGGAATGATGAATTTCGAGACAGGCACCTCCGTCTTCACCTGCTCTACCCAGACCTATCGGGATCAGTTTGTAAAAATACATGGGACGAAAGGAATGATGGAAATCGACTGGCCGTTTAACACCGACCCGGAGAAACCGAGTATTCTCAAAATTTCAACAGATGAAGGAGAGGTCGTGGAGACCTTTGAACCTTGCAATCACTATACCCTTCAGGCAGAAAGTTTTGCTAAATCTATCCTGAACGATACCCCTGTTGAGATTTCACTGGACGACTCTATTGCCAATATGGCGGTACTGGATAAGATCCGGGATGGTCAGTAGATAGAAAGGAGGCCTGCCGGTATCCCTTTCTTACCCATAATAACTGTGAGCCTGAATCGAACCTTCAGATGGTTTCTGTAAGTCTGACTGATTCTTTACGGCATTGACTGTCTGCTTGCCCATCTCAACCCATCGGGGGTTGAGTATCGGTTCGATCGGAATCTTTCCGGTTTATTTTCCCAGTACCCCGTCTACTATCGCGATCGCCTGATTCTGAATCTCTTTGAGGTGGCTCTCCCCTTTAAAGCTCTCTGCGTAGATTTTATAAACATCTTCCGTACCGGAGGGGCGGGCGGCAAACCATCCGTGTTCACTCTCCACTTTCAGCCCTCCAAGCGGAGCGTTGTTGGCCGGAGCATTTGTGATTTTTCGTACAATCGGATCCCCGGCAAGATCTTTTGCCGGCACCTGTTCAGGTGAAAGAGATTTCAGAACCGCCTTTTCTTCCCGGTTTGCCGGAACATCCATTCTCTCATAAACGGACCGGCCAAACTGCTCTTCCAGATCGCGATAATGGTGAGAGGGGCTTTTGCCGGTGACCGCCATGATCTCTGCAGCAAGAAGGCAGAGGATGATCCCATCTTTGTCGGTACTCCACACCCCCCCATCTTTCTGAAGGAATGAAGCGCCGGCACTCTCCTCTCCTCCAAAACCGTAACTTCTGTTTAATAATCCCTCCACAAACCATTTGAAACCGACCGGAACTTCAGCCAGCTCCCGGTTCAGAGATTTTGCAACGCGATCTATCATGCTGCTGGAGACAACCGTTTTCCCCACCGCAGGGGACTCCCCCCAATGCATGCGGTTCCTGAAAAGATAGGAGATAGCGACCGAAAGGTAGTGATTAGGGCTCATGAGGCCATCTTTTGTCACAATTCCATGCCGATCAAAATCGGTATCATTTCCGAATGCGATATCATACTTCTCTTTCAAGCCGATCAATCCTGCCATTGCAAAGGGGGATGAACAGTCCATCCGGATTTTCCCATCCCTGTCCAATGTCATGAATCGGAAAGTGGGGTCAACGGCGGGGTTAACAATATCCAAATTGAGGTCATAATATTCAGTAATGGCTTCCCAATAGGCCGTACCGGAACCTCCCATTGGATCTGCGCCTATCACCACTCCCGCATTCCGAATCGCATCCATATTAATGACTTTATCCAGATCCTCTACATAGGGGGTAACAAAGTCAAATGGCTTAACATGTTCACTCTGCAGTGCTCTATTCAGAGAGACCCTTTTTACTCCTTCCAGATTATTTGAGAGATAGTGATTGGCTCTCTGCTCTATCTCACGGGTCACATCATCACCCGCAGGGCCACCGTGGGTTGCGTTGTATTTGAAACCTCCATCTTCCGGCGGATTGTGTGAAGGTGTGATCACTGTACCATCTGCAGAGGCGGAAGCACCCTTTGCGTTCCATTTTAGAATTGCACGGGAAACAGCCGGGGTGGGCGTGTAACCAAACTGATCCTGGTAACGAATTTCCACTCCGTTTGCCGCCATCACCTCTATGGCAGTGACCAGGGCCGGCTCAGAAAGGGCATGGGTATCCATTCCAATATAGTGGGGGCCAGTGATCCGGTTTTTCTTACGGTAATCTGCAACCGATTGACTAATCGCCAGAATGTGCGCTTCATTGAACGTGCAGTTTTTTGATGAACCCCGGTGCCCCGATGTACCAAAAGAGACTCTTTCAGCTGGATTTTCCGGATCAGGGTCTTTGCTGAAATAAGATGTTACCAACCTGGGGATATTCTCCAGAATGGACATGGGTGCTTTTTTTCCTGCCAGTTCGTGAACAGCCACAACAATGTCTCCGTTAAGTTTCCTCTGTTACCATCTTGTAATAGATATGACAAATCAGCCTGCCGTCTTTCATTTTCCATAACCAATTGGCAGATCACTGTTTTGGCATATTTTAACCAGTAGTGTACGGCTTCTATCGACCGTAAAGTATTGTAAAGAAGATCTCAAAACAAGCCCGAGTTCGTTCCTCCCGCTATTTTGGTTTCACATTCGCTTGAGTGCTGATTTTATAGTATTATCTGATAAACTACCACATAATACCAGACCTTATGGCTACAACACTCCAGCGAAATGATCCATGCCGCTGTGGGAGCGGTAAAAAATACAAACATTGTTGCCAACAGAAAGATCTCGCAAAAAAAGGCTCAAAATTTGGGATGATTGCCCTCGGCCTTGTCGTTCTTTTCGGCCTTGCACTCGCCTGGCTGGCGCTTTCCGGAGACAGCAATCCTCAGAATTGCCCGCCCGGCACGACCTGGTCCAGCGCTCATCAACACTGCCATTAGGCAGGAGTTCAACCATCAGCTTCCGGCCGGCCTTTTGATGCACCTCTCTGATCAGGCAAAAAAAATGCGGTGGCCTTTTAAAAGGCACCGCATTCGGTTGAGATTCAGAAGAATCAGGGTTACTGATTCCTGTTAAATCGTTCATTCAGATCCTGCTCCCAGTCATCAAGAGTGGATGCAATACTGTCATACAGATCTCTCGATTCGGATTTCACGTTATCCCATGTATTTTCCGTTGCATTTTCGAGATCATCAATCGCTCTCTCAACTTCGGAACGGTCGTCAGTCAGCTCTGCGTGAGCCTCCTCCAGGCCCTCACGAGCCTCCTCTCCAGCATTTTCCAGCCGTTCTCCGACATCATCCAGTTGTTCATCGATGTCATCTCTCAACTCCTCAAGATCCTGGATCATTTCGCGTCGCTCCTGATCAAAATTGTCAGCCATGATCTCGGTTCTGTCCGTCCTCTGGTTCATGTCCGTTCTGTCAGCTCTTTCAGTACATTGAACAAGGAATAGTGCTGCAATAACAATCGCAAGTCCGTGAGACGCTTTCTTTAATTTTGAATATCTCATGTGTCCTTGATTTTTATTTTTCCGTGTTTAAAACGCTGCTTAAGTTTAAATCCTAATTTGCGTTATCGTGCCCATCTGTTGATTTCGCTGGTCAGCTCCTCTCGTGATTTACCAAGCTTCTCCTGGAGTCTACCCAGTAATTCATCTTCTTTTCCATCCACGTACTGAAGATCATCATCAGTCAGATCAGCATATTGTTGTTTTAGCTTCCCTTTTACCTGATTCCATTTCCCTTTTATTTCCAATTTATCCATGATTACAAGATAGTTTAGTTTTTGGTTGCGAATATTAAAACAGCGTGAAAGAAGATTTGTTCCAAAAAAATTGAATGTACAGTGCAATATCCTCCGCTGAAACCGAAATAATTTGCAGATCTTATCGATGGGGTATTTCGAGGAGACCATGCGATGTTTAAACTGAATTCACACTCCGTTGCTGAAGCAGACACTCTCCCCCCTATCCTTACTCAGGCTCAAGACTCATCCCCTGTATCCCCCCGGCCTGAGGCGTCAACCTGAACTGTCAGCCCGGTTTGCAGCCCCAACCTGAACTCCCCTCTGCCTTCAGATTCTTCCCGAAAATAGCGGGCCGGAACCATTTGAAGACCCCATCAGAATATCGCATCTCATCAAAGAAAGGCAGCTCCCCGCAATCCTTGTTCTCTTTTGCCATATTCGGCTCACCACTTTTCAAGTAATGGTGATACTCCTTATTAAAATCTGACAGATATTCGCCTGCTCTCTCCAGATCGTAAACTGAAAGCGTAACGGCAGTCTGTATGGATTGAGAAAGTCGCTCAAATGTAGCCTCCGCCAGGGCGGTGGCGAGTCCGGCAGAGGGTATCTCCGGTTCCATTTCCAGGAGATCGAGGTGCTCGATATCCAAATGGGAAAGGTGCAGATCCTGCGGTGATGCCAGTAAGATATCCGTCACACTACTCAGTCCTGTAGCCATGGAAGGGGTGCCGTTACTGCAGGTAGAGAGAGCCACCAGATCAAAGCTTTCTGACTCCTTCAGAAAACCGTCAATTCCCTCAATAAAAGAGTGGGTTGAGACATCGGTCCCGGGGACCGATCGGTGGTAGGGATGCCCGGGGAACTCTGGTATTTCATGTCCAAAATAGAGAAAGAAAAGCCGGTGGCCGTCTGATTCCGTTGTAGATCTAAACTCTTTGAAAAGCTCTGATTCTATCTTCATAAAGGGAGTATCAGCGGCAGCGATGCGGTAGGCCAGTTCATTTTTCAGTTCCCCGCCCCGATAGTGATAGGCCCGGTTGGTGTTGCGCGGAAAGAGCCCCAAAACCTTTCTCTGAGGGCGGTGATGAAAGATCATCACTTCTCCGCTAACGGCATTTTCTGCAACTTTTTGTGCTTTCTCCACTGCCCGGAGATCCGCCCGGACTGCACGCCCGTCCTCATGGAACAGATAGTCGCCATCCCCATGTATATAGATCAGCACGCTATAGGAGGCAGCCGGCCCGGCTTTCCTCTCTGACTCTGTAAGGGTTTTTACAGAGTGGCACCCATTGAGAAAAAAGAGACCTGAAAAGAGCAGCAGAGCGATTCTCTTTGTAAACACCGATTCTCTAAGAAACTTAAAATCTCCCCGCTGCACGTCAGCCTGGCAGCGGGAAGGGTTCAGATTGTCTGATTGATCAAAGCAGCAGCAATATGATAATGATCAGCAGTGCCGTCGTCAGGCTGATGGTTATGGTCCGGTTTGCCTGTTCCATGTCCTGCTGGGAGTAGTCGGAGAAATCATCCAACTCCTCATCCCCTACCTTATCGTAACCATCCAGTCCATTTAACTGATTCGATTTGGCTGTGATGTTATCTTTCAGGACAGCCAGCTGCTCCTTCTCACGATCCGAGAGCTCTGCTTTCTCTTCAATTTTCTCGACAGCGGTGAGCATATCGGTGAACGATTCATTCAGGATGCTCCTTTTTTCGTCTGCACTCTCCGCCTCTTTAACCGCCTGCACGGTTTCATTCATGTGCGTTTTCAATATTTCTGTCAGACTTTGTGAACTCTGAGCAAAAGCCGACCCGCTGAGTCCAATCAGAATCATGGCTATAATACTTGTAGTAACTTTTAAATTTCTCATCCCCAATGGATTTTTAGTTGTTGATTGATTTACAGTACCTCCCTGTTCCTGCCCCATTCCGATCGTTGTGTGAAGTTTCCTATCACTCTGATGCAGCGTCGTCAGGCAGAGTCTACACATTCCGAACGAGATCCTGTTATCGCTGGCTGGCCGCCACACGGTGATTCAGAAGCGGGTTTGGAAGGTGGTTACGACTGTAACCTCCTCCGGCAAAGAAAGTTTCAAAGAGCTTGTCGGCGACCGCGTTACAGAGCGGCTCCACTTCTGCAGAGAGACGATTACAGAGAGGCGATCAGGTAAAAAGTTTTTTAAACCAGTTCAGTTTTGTGTCGTCATAGGGTGGATATCTCAACTCAGGATCGGGCCAGACAGGTTTTTTCAGAACAGCCTGGTCCCGGCTGAATGTTTCAAAGCTATATTTCCCATGATAACTACCCATGCCGCTATAGCCTGCCCCTCCAAATGGCAGCTGCTGATTGGCCAGATGGCTGATCGTGTCGTTGATACACCCCCCACCAAAGGGTACCTGTGCAATTATGGTTTCCTGCACTTCGGCATCTCCTGTAAACAGGTAGAGGGCCAGGGGAATCGGCCGGTCGTTCAGTTTCTGTATAACGTCCGGAAGTTCCCGGTACGTTATGAGCGGCAACAGGGGGCCGAAAATTTCCTCTTGCATCACTTCACTCTCCCAGTCAGCCTCCAGGATCGCCGGCTCAATGATCCGCTCTTCCCGGTTGTACTTTCCTCCATGCACGATCTTCTCTCCATGCAACAGGCGGACCAGCCTGTCGAAGTGGTTGTTGTTTATGATTCGGGTATAGGTTTCGCCGGGCCGGAACCCATGTTCAAAAAAATTGGCGAGTACGCTCTTTGACTCCCGAATAAACGCCTCTTTCAGCGACTCGTGAATCAGGACATAATCCGGGGCAACACAGGTCTGTCCCGCATTCATGGACTTCCCCCACCAGATTCTTTTGGCCGTCACCCCGATATCCGCATCCTCATGTACAATGGCCGGACTTTTCCCTCCAAGCTCCAGAGTAACCGGCACCAGATTCTCTGCCGCAGCCTTCATTACAATTTTCCCGACCCGGGTGCTGCCTGTAAAGAAAATGTAATCGAACGGCTGTTTTAACAGCTCCTGTGTCTCTTCTGCAGCTCCTACAACAACCGTGATATATTCGGGACGAAATGCTGATGCAATGATTTCACCAATCACGGATGTCGTAATGGGAGACATATCTGAAGGTTTTAACACCACTGTGTTCCCTGCCGAGAGTGCACCCACCAGGGGCATGAAAGTCAGATAAACCGGATAGTTCCACGCTCCGATGATCAGAACCGTTCCCCTGGGCTGCTTGTAAATCACACTTTTTGACGGGAAGTTAACCATGCTTCCTACCACCGATTCGGTACCTGACCAGCTGTCCAGATTTTTTAAATGCAGATCGATCTCATGCAGCACCGTATAGATCTCAGTAATGAAAGATTCTATATAGGGCTTGCCAAAATCCTGCCGTATCGCATCACATAACTCCTTCTCATTCTTTTTAATAACCTGCTTCAGGATCTGCAGAGTTCTTTTACGTGTTTCAACCGACCGGGTGCTCCCGCTTCTGAAGAGTGATTTCTGAGATTCAACAATTTCTGTGATTGTCATGACGTTTCCTGCTCTCTTCCTTTAAATGTGTCCATGGATGTATAAACGCCCAGCAGCGAGCCTGCGACCCAGTCAAACAGAGACTGCGGCAAAATGGCTTTCAGCAATGGTACGAACCGTACCATAAAAGGTACTTTAACCGCCTTCTTTCTCGATGCAACCCCGCGAAGGATATGTCCTGTCATCGCTTCGGTACTTAGAATGGGAACCAGGGCAGGAGCTTTCACGCCTTTAAACATTCCTGTATCAATATAACTCGGGATGATCGCGGTCACATCGATACCGGTTTGCAGCCGTTTCATTTCAAGCTGAAGAGATTCTGTCCAGCCTAACACAGCCCACTTACTGGCCGCATAAACACTCATTTTAGGGTTGCCAATATAGGCCGAGGCCGATGCCAGATTGACGATATGGCCGCTGCCACGTGCGATCATTGCATCCAGGAAGGCATTTACTACCCACATGCTGCCGGCCACATTCACCTGCATGATCTGCCCGACTTCATGAAAATTGTGCTGGTGAAAATATTTACCTGTCACAATTCCTGCACAATTCAAGACCAAATCAGGCACCCTGTCCTGATGGATCAGGTTGTCAGCCTCTATCTGTATGATCTCCGGGTCTGAAACATCCACTCCTGAAATCTGGACATTCCGTGTAGCGGACAGCTCCTGCCTGAGTTGCGTGAGTGCGGTGGTATTCCTGTCCCAGAGAATCAGCCGTTCAGGGTTGTAGCGCGCCACCCGCTCTGTAAACCGTCTTCCGATTCCGCTCGCGGCCCCTGTAACAAGGATGGTTTTATTCCGGTAGTAGGAAGCAATCTGACT
>CALKWT010000038.1 GCA_938003885.1 uncultured Balneolaceae bacterium
TGCTGTTTGTCAGTGAGTATTTTCATGCTGTATTATATGAAATTTTACATGAAATAGCAGAGGGAGTTTGCAGGGGATGACTTTCCTTCTTAAAGGTGAAATAATAGTTGGCAGCCTATTTCAATTTCCACCCATTGTCTGAACTGTGATTTGTGGGATCCATGGGATTGATGGGATACAATGCATCATCATGAACATCATATGATCATATGCATCCCAGCTATCTCAGTGCAGACAACTGATACACCTTCATCTATTCAGCAGCTGGGTTGATGATAAGCAGGCATTTGATGCTGCCGTGCGATGCGAGGGGTAACTCCTTACTCAGAGTACCTGCAGATTCTTATTTAGGAGTCTCTCCCCTCCTTGTCCCGATGGGTTTGATCGGGAGAGGGAGGGGAGATCAAGAGGGGTGGGTCTACACAGGGCACCGGCCCTGGGACACCCCTCAGAACGAATGGCGAACCGGCCATTCGTTCGTCTCCCCTCAAGGGGAGAGTTCTCCTTACCCTTCTTATAAGAAGTTCTTACCCCAAGCTATTCGCAACTCGGGCAGATCTTCCTCAGCAGCGGATCCGTCGGACAGGAGTCTGCATCGGCCTGCAGGGCCTGATCGACCACCTCATCTCCGAACTTCTCCCGTGCCCGGGCCTCCAGTTCGGCTTTGTTCTCTTCCTTCTCAGGAGCGGCCTGTACCTCAGAGCTGTCTGCAGAGACTGTGGCGCCGAATCCCCGGCGGGATCCCCGCTTGTTCACGTTTGAAGTGTATTTCTCCCCTTTGACTACCTTGTCGATAAAGCAATAGTAGGTAGATTTCAGCTTCTTTTCCCAGGCATACAGGTAGATCTCCTCCATGTTATCGCGGAGCTGCTCATCAATGTACAGCGATTTTGAGACGGCCTGATCGATAGATTCCTGGAAAGCAGCTGCAATATCGATCTGCCGCTTTGGATGGATCTCATAGGCCGTTTTGTAGAGATTCTTATCGATGACACCATCCAGCTCTTTGATGGGCTGAACCGAGCCATTCGCCGCTTTAATGGACCCGGCCATTTCATCGCTCCAATACCCCTTTGCTTCCAGGTCTTCAATCAGTTGGCGATTGATCACAATATGTTTGCCGGAAAGCGTATCCCGGGAATAGAGGTTGCTGAAGTAGCTGTCGATTGAGGAGGTTGTACCGGAGATGATAGAAATAGAAGCTGTAGGTGCAATAGCCAGCAATACCGCATTACGACGGGGCTTATAATCGTAGGGAGTTTCCTGCTCTTCCATCTCCCGGTAGTGTTGAAACGCACCGCGCTCCTCTGCCAGTTTTCCTGATGTCCGGTATGCTACCTTCCGCATGAAAGCGCCCAGCTTGCGGGCCAAGATTACGGCCTCTTCGGAATCGTAGGCGATATTCAGATCTACCAACGCTTCGGCAAAACCCATCAGCCCGATGCCCAGGGGACGCAAATCCATTGTATTTTTTCGGGACGCTTCCGAAGGATAGAAGTTTTTATCAAGGATGTTATCCAGTGCATGTACCATAACCTCCAGCGTATCTTCCAGCTTATCCCAGTCTATGTCGCTGTTGTCTTCGTTGACATGCTTTGAGAGATTTACCGAAGCCAGGGTACAGACAGCAGTAGAATCCGGCCGGTTGGGTATGGAGATCTCCGTACAAAGATTTGAGCTGTTGATCACGCTATACTCCGGACACGGATTGTGACGATTGTGTTCGTCTTTAAAAATAAGCCACGGGTGACCGGTTTTTGCTAACTTGAAGAGATACTTCCTAAAGAAGTCCTGACTGTCCCGTTTCTTAAACTGTTTCAGCTTGCCGGCCTCAGTCTGTTCGATGCGTCGCTCGTATTTCTCTCTAAAATCGTCGCCCACGGCATCTACTAATTCCGGACATTCCCCCGGATCGAACAGATAGATAGGTTCGCCCTCCTGGATTCGCCGCATCATCTCGTCCGGCATCCAGAGCTTGGTATTCAGAGATGGTGTACGGAAATAGCCATTACCTGTCGTTTCACGCAGGTCCAGGAAACCGTCAATGTCCAGGTGCCAGGGTTGCATGGAAATAACCTGTGAGCTCCGGCGACGCCCCCCCTGCTGGATGGAGTTGACCAGCGTATCAAAAATCTTGATGAACGGGATGGCCCCTGAGGAAGGCGCATTCAGTGACCGTATTGTTGACCCGGTTGCACGAATCCGGGTGACGTCTGTGCCTACTCCGCCGGCATACTTTGCCAGGAAGGCAGTTTCCCGTACTTTATCCATGATAGAATCCAGAGAGTCGTCAACCACGCTTACATAGCAGGATGAATACTGCGAGGTAACGGTACCCGAGTTGAACAGCGTGGGGGTAGAGTGCAGGTATTCCAGCTTTGAGAGCTTGTTATAAATTTTGACAACTTCTTCATTAGAGTTGCCAATACCCATAGCCACCCGCATGAAGAACCACTGAGGTTTCTCTATGACCTCTCCCTTGCGATTCTTCATCAAGTAACGGTCGCGAAGGGTTGTCAGTCCGAAATAGCCCAGCAGGCTATCCCGCCCGGAATTCAGGGCATCGGACAAGAGCCCTGCATCAAATTCTCTGAGCCGTGCGTCAAGTAAGTCCTGACTGAAGGCATGTTCCAGGTAGCTTTGAAAGCCATCCAGCCGGCGGTCTATATCTTTATTGATGAGTTTTAACAGCTGACGTGTGGCCAGTGTATCGTAAACGGGGTGTTTGGGAATAAGCTGTTCAATGGCTTTCAATACCAGCCGGTCAAGCTCTTCGGTTGTCACCCGTTCGGGTACCTTCAGGTCCAGCTCTTTCATGATGAGAAAAACCAACTCATAATCGTCCTCGACTTCCAGTCCCTGGATGATATCAAAGATGGCATTAATGATTTTCTGTGTCTGGAAAGGCTGCTCTGTCCCGTCTCGTTTTATAACTGTTCGTTGCATGGTCACTCCTTTTTATGTTTGTGGGGTATTCAGAATCCTGAATTCTGAATTCTTAAAATTTCAATAGTTTGTGTATTCGGTTGAGGATACCTCAAAAAAGTTGATTAACTTCTTTACGTCCTCTTTCTGCAGAAAGCGCAGCGGATTTTCGTTGATGTGGAACTCCTGCGGAAATCCCAGTTCCTGCAGGCGGCGGTCTGTGATGTACTGGAGGTAACGCTCGAGCTCTCCGTATGAAATGCCGAGGATCGTCCGGTCTCCGAACTTATGCTTCACATACTCAATCTCCAGGGCTGCACCTTCCAGAATCACATCCCGGATATCCTGCACATATTGCGTGTCCTCTACAATTTCAGGATTTTCATCCAGCATGATAAGAATGGCCTCAATACCGTTTTGGAGATGCAGCGACTCATCGATCAGTACCAGTTCCACACCGGAAACCACATTCTTCATCTTTGCCATATCCTTGAGTGCAAAGAAATGGGCAAAAGATGAATAGAAGAAGATCCCTTCCAGGATGATGTTGTTGAGCAGTATAGCCCGGAGCACCTGCTTTTGTCCTTCAATAGTTTCAGGATCGATCTGTCCGTAGCTTATTTTGTCAATTTCATCTACGATGAGTGATTGCTTTTTACGCAAAATAGGATCTGAAAAAGCCACGTCGTACATCTTCTCCCGATCCATACCAAATGACTGCAGCACGATCTCAAAGAAGTCGCTGTGGATGTTCTCCATAAATAATTGCGTGCTGAAGCTCATCTTTGCATGGGGATCGGTCAGCAGCGGGAAAAAAGAGTTCACCAGTACGTTCTGTACCAACAGCTCTGACGAGCAGAAGTAACCTACGGCCGTGTCAAAGAGATCTTTTTCATCGTCACTGAGCGAATGGTAATCGAGGGCATCCTGCTGAATATTCAGCTCCTCCGGAAACCACACCGCTTTTTTCTGCTTTTCATAGAGCTCTTTAAAAACAGGATATGAAGGATCTTCACTTAGTTTGATATTTTCGCGGACAGAAGTCCGGCCTATGAGTTTGTTTTTCATGAGGGTAAGTAATTAAGGAGTTGAGCGTTAATGTTGGTAATTGTGATGGTCAAGAATGTGAGTTCGGGATAAGAAACGAGCACTTATAGCCCTCTCCCCTTGAGGGGAGCTCATCCACACGGCGGTTCCCGTGTGGATGTGAGGGGTGTTCCCGCTGGCTGTGCCTTGACAGACCCACCCCCGTCCCCTCCCTCCGTGGGAAAACCCGCCCACGCAAGGAGGGGTGACTTCTTTCAAAGATGTGATCGCATATTTCTGTTCAGGAGTATCTCCCTTCCTTGTCCCGATGGGTTTGATCGGGAGAGGGAAGGGAGAACAAGAGGGGTGGGTCTACCCAGGGCAGGCAACTTGTTCAACTGCCATAAGAACACCCCTCGCCCCGACAACCTTGTTGTCGGGGAGCTCCCCTCAAAGGGAGAAATATCTCAAACTCACACTATTTACTATTCAGACTTTGGGATTTAACTCTCTCCCGCATTTCACGGGCAGCTGCTACCATATGTTGTAAGGACGGCAGCGTCTCTTTCCAGCCACGGGTTTTGAGTCCGCAGTCGGGATTCACCCATATTTGACCGGGATCCAGTACACCGGCGGCTTTTTCCAGCAAGGTTATCATCTCTTCGGTGGATGGTACTCTCGGGGAATGGATATCATAGACGCCGGGACCAATTTCGTTGGGGTACTCGAATTCTACAAAGGCGTCAAGCAGTTCCATCTGGGAACGTGAAGTCTCCATGGAAATCACATCGGCATCCAGGCGGGTGATATGTTCGATGATATCGTTGAACTCCGAATAACACATGTGCGTGTGGATTTGCGTCTGATCCCGGACTACGGTAGAAGCGATACGGAACGCATCTACCGCCCAGTCCAAATAGGTATCCCGGTCCCGGCGGCGCAGCGGCAGTCCTTCCCGGAAAGCAGGCTCATCAATCTGTATGGCCTGAATACCCGCTTCTTCCAAATCTTTCACTTCATCCCGGATGGCGAGTGCAATTTGTTTGGCGGTCTCGGATCGGGGCTGATCATCCCGTACGAACGACCACTGCAAAATAGTCACCGGGCCGGTCAGCATACCTTTCACCGGCCGGTCAGTCAGCGACTGTGCGTAGGTTGACCATTGAACGGTAACCGGATCGGGGCGATGGACATCCCCGTAGATAATGGGAGGTTTCACGCCACGTGTTCCGTAGCTTTGCACCCAGCCATTGCGTGTAAAAGCAAAGCCGGCAAATTGTTCTCCGAAATACTCTACCATATCATTACGCTCAAATTCACCATGAACCAGCAGATCCAGCCCGATCTCTTCCTGTTTTTGTACCAGTTCTCTGGTCGCCTTTTTGATATTGCTCTCATACTCTTCCTTAGAAAGATTCCCTTTCCGGTAACCGGCCCGCCACTGGCGTACTTCCTTGGTTTGAGGGAAGGAACCGATAGTCGTAGCGGGAAATAAATCGGGCAAATCCAGGTGTTTCTGCTGTTCTTTTTTACGCTCCCTGTAAGGATGATCTCTTTGCAGGGCATCATCATTCAGCGTACTCATGCGCTGTTGTACTTCCGGGTTATGAACCAGCGTAGAATTCCGTTTGCTCTCAACATCGGCCTGATGCTGTTCTGCCTTCTGATGTTCTTGATCTGATAACTCACCTTCCGCCAGTTTTTTCAAGAGAGAAAGCTCGTCTAACTTCTGATTTGAAAAAGACAACCATCGCTTCACTTCTGCCGGCAAGGCGGTCTCATCCGTTTCCTGATTCAGATCTACCGGACAGTGAAGCAATGAGCAGGAAGGCGCCAGCATCAGCCGGTCGCTTCCGAGCTTCTGCTTAGCTTTTCGTATAATCCCGGCTGCTTTTTCAAGATCTGTTTTCCAGATATTGCGTCCGTTTATCAGGCCCAGTGAGAGCGACTTAGAACTGGTCAACTTATTCAACACTTCATCAAGCTGACCGGGAGCTTCGATCAAATCAATATGAAGCGCCTCGGCCGGCAGATTACAGGCTAAACCGGTGTTTTCACCAAGTCCCTCAAAATAGGTTGTCAACAGCAACTTCAGATTACTGCGACTCTCATCCAGCCGTTGGTACGTCTTCCGGAATGCCGTTTGTGCCTTCTCATCCAGATCAAGGGAGAGGTACGGCTCTTCAATCTGTACCCACTCCACGCCCATGTTGTCAAGTTTATGCAGAATATCCT
>CALKWT010000039.1 GCA_938003885.1 uncultured Balneolaceae bacterium
GTGCTCATTTCATGAAGCGAACCACCGCAGCACGAACAAACCTGGTCTTCTTCATTTTCGGTCCGCTTCGTCCGTAAACCGTTGTTGGCGTGGCACGCCCTGTCGTTTCTGCCGCAGTACGCTTCGGTCTCTGTAATAATTCCTGAGCAGAGCTCGCCATCGATATAGGAAAAGAGTTTCTTGCCCAGGAACCTTCTCGCCGCATCTACGACATCCGGATTAGAGTAAAACGTTTTAGGTAGTGGATTTTGAACCATCTGGCCAGATATTTTCTATTAGAAATTGTGATGTTTCTGAAGTTGTTCAACAGGCCCTGCTTACCGGGGGGGTGCGATCTATCCGGCAGAGAGATCATCAGCCAATCAGAAACGAAGGATACCGGGCCTGGCATTCTTCTGCAAAGTTTGTTGCTCTGCTTTCGAACTTTCACTACAACGTTCCGTTGGTCAGGAAATTTCAGTGTAAAGGTTGGAGTCCACCGTGTTCATCCCGCCGAAATAGACGTCCTGATAGGCACGGGCCAGTATCGTGGTGATCACAAAGAGAACCGCTGTATAAAATGCCCAAAAGGTGATAATCAGTACAGCGGTATAGCCCTGGTAAAAGATCCGATAGGCATTCATGGCGTACTCCAGATAGATACTTGCACCATATTTAGCTGCTTCAAATAGAATACTGTAGATAATTGCAGCAATGAACGCAACCCGGCGTTGAATCCTTCTCTCACTCACATAACGGAAAATGGTATAAAAAAGGAGAAAGGTAAAGATCACGGGGATGATGTTGGTGAGCCAGTCCGATAACCAGGAGAGCTCAAGTGCGATGTCGGTATAGGGTACCTGGTAGCTGTCGAAAGAAAAAAGGGAGATCAGGGAGATAGAGATGGAGAAAAAGAGGAAGACTCCTCCGATGATGCCAAATGCAAAAAAACTGTATAAGAATTCGATGGCTGCACCTCTTCTCTCCTGAATATCGAACACTTCAAACATCACATGCTTGAGGGTATAAAATAGACCCTGTGAGAAAAAGAAGAGAATAATAATCCCGACGATGCCGAATAATTGCCGAGCACCAATCAGCGGCTCGATAATCGCTTCCAGTGTTTCAACTCCTTCCAGTATATCCCCGCTTTCAGAAATCAGACTGAAATTGGGAAGCAGCTCGCGTCCGTAGCGGATCACTTCGTCGAATGCTGCATCAAAAGAGAGGATGTAGCCGAGAATGGAGGTGATGATCAGAGTGAATGGAATCGCACAGATAATGAGGTTGAAAGTGATAGCAGATGCATTCAGAAATACATTTTTTCTGACAATCAAACCGACGGTTTGTTTGATAAACATTTTGAACGTGTATTGTCGGTTCTGTCTCTTCATTCTTCAGAAAGTAAAGGATAATCCCGGATATTATGAAATAACCATCTTTCTAACCTTACAAATTACATATAATGAATCCTTTTGAAAAACAGGGCTGGCGTTGGTTTTCGATGTTGAAATGAATAGAGCCTGGTGTGTACCCATACACCGGGCTTTTGAGTCCACAATCAGCATTGAGAGAAAATTATGGCTTTTTAAATCAGTCATCATAAATGAATCGCACTCCTGAGAGAATATGGGCAGATTAATTTGTAGTTTTTAAGAGAATCATTTTTGTTAAGGCAGAGGCAGTCCGTTGAGCATACGCCATAAATTAAGTTTGTAGTCCTGAAGCGATCATGAGCAAGAAAAAGAAGTTAACTCCGCTTATGCGGCAGTATTTTGATATCAAGGATCAATATCCAGGAACCATTCTGCTGTTCCGGGTGGGGGATTTTTACGAGACATTTGCCGAGGATGCAGTACGCATCAGCAAAGAGCTGGGGATCACCCTCACCAAACGGAATAATGGCAGTGATCAGACGCCACTTGCCGGCTTTCCTTACCATGCACTGGATACCTACCTGCCCAAGCTGGTAAAGGGGGGTGCGCGCGTAGCGATCTGCGAGCAGACCGAAGATCCTGAAGCGGCAAAGAAGGCGGGCAGAAAGGTGGTGAAACGGGAAGTGACGGAGATAACGACTCCGGGAATCACCTTGTCGGACAAATTGCTGGACCATAAACGGAACAACTATATCACCTCTGTCTACTGGTCCGGTGAGAGTGCAGGTGTTGCATTTGCTGACATCTCCACAGGGGAATTTGCTCTCAGCCAGATTCGGGCCAGTGAAGTGACGGCTCTCCTTCAATCGATTCAGCCGGCAGAAGTTCTGGTTCGGAAGAAACTGAAAAACAATCTGCCTGATGGGCTCGATGGCTTCAATATCACTCCTATTGAGGAGTGGGTGTATGAGGGAAATTATGGTTATAAAATATTAACCGATCATTTTCGTACCCATTCACTGAAAGGTTTCGGAGTCGATGACCTGCCGATTGCCCATAAGGCAGCCGGTTCCCTTCTCCATTATATGCGGGAGACGCAGAAATCCTCTTTGGCACACCTGAAGCGGCTCCATCGCTACGAAAACAGTGGTTACATGTCGCTGGATGCGGCTACCAAACGAAATCTGGAGCTGACCTCCCCAATGCAGGAAGGTGGGAACGATGGGACCCTGGTCTCGATACTGGATGATTCAAAAACAGCCATGGGCGGGAGATTGCTCAGAAAATGGATTATGGGGCCTCTCAAGCAGGCTCAAGCCATTGATATGCGCCTGGAGGCAGTGGACTGGTTCTATACCAGGCATAGTGTACGGAAGGATCTTCGTGAGGAACTGGACGGGATCGGAGACCTGGAGCGTCTGATCAGCAGGATCAGCGTTGGCCGTTGCAATTCCAGGGACCTGAAACAGTTGCAGCTTTCACTTGGACAGATTCCGGGCGTAAAGGAATTGTTGAAAGAATCGGGGGTTGCACTGCTGGATCAGATCGAAGAGAGGCTTGAGCCGCTGCCGGCTCTTCAGGCCCGGATTGAGTCTGCAATCGTGGACGATCCGCCTGTAAGCATACGGGATGGAGGGATGATCAGGGAAGGGTATCACGATGGGCTGGATGAGCTCCGGGAGATTGCCCGGGACGGGAAGAGCTATATCACCGGCATCAAAAACAAACTGGCAGCTGAATCGGGTATCCCCAGCCTGAAGATCGGTTACAACAAGGTATTTGGTTACTATATCGAAGTGACCAATACGCACAAGGAGAGGGTTCCGGAACATTTTATCCGGAAGCAGACCCTGGTGAATTCTGAAAGGTACATTACACCTGAGCTGAAAGAGGTGGAAGAGAAAGTGCTCTCAGCGGAGGATAAAAGCAAAACCCTGGAAGGGGAGCTTTTTGAAGAGCTGCGCGCAGAGGTTGCGGAATACGCAGAAGATATCCAGCAGATTGCACAGGCGGTTGCCGAGCTGGACTGTATTCAAAGTTTCGCAGAAGTGGCCTTTCGGAACAATTACGTCCGGCCGGTCATCACCACAGGCGACACGATCGATATCAAAAAAGGGCGCCATCCGGTTGTGGAGAGGAACTTGCCTGCCGGCGAACCCTTTATTCCGAATGACATTCTCCTGAATAACAGCGAATACCAGATTCTGATGATTACCGGCCCCAACATGGCGGGTAAGAGTATTGTGCTGCGACAGACCGGGCTTCTCGTCCTTATGGCACAACTGGGATCGTTTGTGCCGGCAGAAAAAGCTGAAATCGGTCTGGTTGACAAAATTTTTACCCGGGTAGGAGCTTCCGATAACCTGGCTGCAGGGGAGAGCACTTTTCTGGTCGAGATGAACGAAGCGGCCAATATTCTCAATAATGCCACTCCGAAATCTCTTATTCTGCTGGATGAGGTGGGGCGGGGTACCAGTACCTTCGACGGGCTCAGTATCGCATGGGCGCTGGCCGAATACCTCCATAACCAAACGGATGTAGCAGCCAAGACCTTGTTTGCCACCCACTATCACGAATTGAATGAACTAGAAAGCCGGTATGAGCGGATTAAAAATTTCAGTATTCAGGTGAAGGAACATGAGGGGAAAGTGATTTTCCTTCGGAAGCTGGTGCGTGGAGGGGCAGACCACAGTTACGGCATCCAGGTAGCCAGTATGGCGGGCCTTCCTGTTACTGTAATCGAACGGGCCAAGGAGATCCTCTCTAATCTGGAGAGCCATACACTGGATGTGAGCTACGAAGGCGACAACAGTGGTAACGGGGCGGTGCAAAGTACGGCGGAGAAGAAGTATGCTGCGAAGCAGATGAGCCATCAGATTGCCACCCAGGCTCCCCTTCCTCAGATGACACTCTTCGACCACCAGACCGACCCGAATGTGGAGATTCTTCTGAACAAACTGGAGGCGAGTGATCCTGAACGAATGACACCGATTGATGCTCTGATACTGATCAGCGAGCTGAAAAAACTGATCCGGTAGGGAACGTTCTCTTTGCCCGGGAGAGTTCTCACAGAGGTGTATGGACGTTGGGTGGAGGTATTTTAGTAAAAAGATACTCCAATAGAGAGGGAGTTTCACCCCGGGTGCGGAACCTTGAGGTTGGGTAATGAGGGTTCATCAGCTTCGGGGGTGCCGTCAGCCCCTTTAACAGGCAGTGATATTAAAATTTCTGATGCCTTGAATGGTAATTGCAACGATAAGATAAGTTAATTAAACTACAGGGTGTTGGATGAGTCCTTTTACCTATACATATACTGGCTACTGTATAGAGTATTTAACCTAAACTATCTTATAATCTCATGAAATATACACGAAAATCATTTTTGAAAATGTCGGGTGCACTGGCCCTTGGAGCCGTCCCCTTCCTGAAAGCGTGTGCTCCTTCTGCGTCCCGGCAGAAATCTTATGGTATTCAGCTCTATACATTGCGGGATATCATTGGCGAGGATCCGCAGGGTACCATCCGGACCCTGGCAGAGTATGGGTACAATCAGATTGAAAGTTACGAAGGCCCTGCGGGCATCTTCTGGAACATGGGGCATAAAGATTTCAACTCTTTCCTGGATGATATCGGGATCCGTATGGTCTCAACGCATGCAAATGTGTTTCAGAACTATGAGCAGAAGGTGGAACAGCTTGCCGAAAATGGGGTACCTTATATTACCTGCCCATATATCGGGGATCAGGGATCAATTGATGCCTACAAAGAGATGGCAGAGACCTTTAACAGGCTGGGGGAAATTGCCAATGATGCCGGCATCAAATTTGCCTATCACAACCACGCCTATACCTTTGAAGAGCTGGAGGGGCAGATTCCTCAGCAGGTTCTGATGGATGAAACCGATCCGGACCTTGTCGAGTATCAGATGGATATTTACTGGGTAGAAGCAGCAGGTCAGGACTCTGCAGAGTGGTTAGAGCGCTACTCCGGCCGGTTTACTTCCTGCCACATGAAAGATCTGGGCAGAACAGGCAGTGGACATGAATCGGTCGTCCTGGGGACCGGAACCATCGACTTCCCGGCCATTGTGGATGTGGCAAAGGATCACGGAATGGAGTACTACCTGGTGGAACAGGAAGCGTACACCGGCACCTCTCCGATGCAGTCTGCAGAGTCCAATGCCAGATACATGGAGACCCTCGATCTCTGACAGAGGTGTCCGGAAACATGCTGATGCGTCGGGGTATGCAGCAGTAAGCTATGCCTCTCTGACGGAATCTTTCAGGAACCGTTCATTCTTTTTCTGTTCAGGTAACCAAAGGTTCCGTGAGAGGTTGTATTTTAACGGATTATGAAACACTCCGCCAAACATATTGCCGACCGCATCCGGCTGATGATCACCACCAAACAATTTCAGGTGGGTGAACTGTTGCCTTCCACACGGTTGCTGGGCAAGCAGCTGGGCACCAGTTTTCACACGGTCCGTAAGGCGTATCACCGCTTGCAGGAGGAGGGGCTGGTCGCTGCAGAACCGGGAAGAGGTTTTGTAGTGAAGCGACAAAACACAACACTCGATAAAGCGGGCCGTCTGGAGCTGGCCGCTTCCAAGATGCAGACTCTGCTGGAAGAACTGGTAGGCCACGGCCTGGATGAGGCGGAAGTGGAAGCTATTTTTGAGGAGAAAATGAGCTTCATGGATTGGCCCGACCGGATCCAGAGTATCGGTACGATCGGTGAAACGATGGAACTGGCACAGCTTCTTTCCGACTCCATCCGAGATCAGATCGGCGTAAAGAGCGTCACGTTGCAGCTGTCTGATTTTAAAGAGGCGCTCACATTCGATGCACTCTTTGTGCCGATTCGTCTGGTAAATGAATTTCACGGCTATACTGACAGCCTCAGAATATTGCCTGTGGTATTTCATTACGATGCAGATGTGCTGCTCTCACTGGTAGACCGGTCAGGGATTGAAGCGATCGGCCTGGTAACAGCCGAAGAGGAGACCATTCCGATTATTATCGATGAGCTGAAATTTCTCATGAGATTTGAAGGAGCCTTCGTTGCGGGCGCCACCTATGGCCGGTCTCTGCCGCTTTTTGTCCGGAATACCGACCTTGTGGTCTACACACCGGCCAGTGCAAGGCTGGTGGAATCGAAAGTTCCAGAAAAAAACCGTATCAAATTGCGCTACATACTGTCGGAGAAAAGTGCAGACTCCATTCGTGCAGAGTTGTGGGATCAGTAGACTTTTCATCATTCTGAAAAAAGTTCGATATCGGAGAGAAAAGAGCTTATTTTCTACCTGACCATTCATCTTCGATACCTTGCAGGGATTCATTATCTGCCATGTAGCCCACCGGTACCGGAGGCGGATTCTGCTGGTTCCTGTTCACCATGAACCGGTTTACTACTAATATTTAAGGAATGAATCATACTAAAGAGCTGATCCGGCAGGCATCCCGTGCCCTGGAGTCTGAGATTGAAACCGTAAGGGAGAAACCCTCCACAGATACGTTGTTTAATGGACAACGTGTGGATGGCCTGGCGTCCGGAGCAACGGATTATCAGTTTACAAGTTATCAGCCATCCATCCGTTTTGCAGAAGAGATCGTGGCAACAACAGGGGGAAAGAGTGTGACTGTACATCCTCTGTCGTTTAAAGAGAATGTCGTGGTACTCCGCTTTCCTGAGAATGTGGGTGAGAGGATAGACCAGGTGGATCTGGAATGGGAAAATGATTTTATTCTGAAGCGAACCCTTTCTGAGATAGAGAAACTGGAGGATGCCGATAAGGAGATTATAGAGAGGGTAGAGTGTCTTTTTAACCCGGCTTCTGAAACGATCCGAAGAGAAGTCCCACTTTATTCAGACGGTAACAGAAATGAGTCGCAGGCTGATGCGATTCGGAAAGCGATGGAATGCCGTACCCTCTTTATTTGGGGGCCGCCGGGTACCGGGAAAACCGATACGTTGGGATATATCATTGCTAATTACTTAAAGCACGGGAAGCGCGTACTATTTGCATCCAACACCAACCGGGCTGTGGATGTGGGGTTACTCAGCGCTCTGAATGCGCTGGAGGTGACGAATTCAGCGGTCAGGGAGTCATCTGTCTGCCGGTTTGGGGATGCGGCTCTGGATAACCATCGTCTGGAGCCTTATCTGTTCGAGACCCAGATTGAGCGGGTAACAGAGAGGAGGAAACAGCAGGCCGGAGAGTGGATCGATCTTCTCCGACGCCGGGAAGATGCTCTCCGATCCGTTGAGAAGCGGCTTCAAAAGGGGAAAAAGCCCACCAGCAATCAGGAGCTGGAACTCAAACTGATTGAGCAAAAAATAGAAGATGCAGGCGGGCTGGAGGTGCTGGAAGAGCGAATGGACAGTTTGCTGCGGGTGAGTGAACGAAGCGAGCTCTGGAAGAAGAATCTGATTGCGACTACCCTTGCCAAAGTGTGTACATCCGATCTTTTTCATGACCTTGATTTTGATGCTGTGGTGATTGATGAAGGGTCGATGGCCAGCCTTCCCTATCTGATGGTACTGGCGTCGCACGCTAAAAGTCATATGGTCGTTGTGGGCGACCCGATGCAACTGCCCCCCATTGCCCTTACCTCGGATGAGGAGTCACGTACGTTTTTGGAGAAGGATATTTTTACAACCGTTTCCGGTGCAGAAGCAAGCGAGGCCCTCTTTGCCTGGCATGACGAAAATCCGGAGTTCACCTCCTTCTTTGATACTCAGTACCGTCTCGAGGCCTCTCTGGCAGAGATGATCAGTTCGGTATTTTATGATGGACGGCTTAAAAGCGGGAAACTGCCCGGGCCAGAGGGGGAAATGCTCAATGACAGAGCTTTTCATCTTGTGGATAGCTCCAGGTATGGGCCCTTTCTTGAGCAGAAGAGGGGAGAGCGAGGTTTCAAGCCTGTGAACTCGGTGCACCAGGATATCGTGGAGCGACTGCTGAAAAATATGGGGAATCGCGGAATCTTTATGGAACGGATTGGTATCATCGTACCGTTCCGAAGTGTGGTATACGACTTGAGAAACCGGCTCTATCATGCCGGGATACGGAACGTGGAAGTCGGAACCATCCATACATTTCAGGGGAGGGAGAAAGACTATATCATCTTTGATACAGTGATGAGCGGGGAGCAGCAGAGGGGACAAGTTCGCCACTATTCTGTACGGCCACTTGATGAGCAAAAAAATGGCCTGAGTGTACCGCGTCTTCTCAATGTGGCGCTCTCAAGAAGCAAAAAAGAGCTGGTCGTCATTGCAGATATGGGACACATCAATAAGGTTTACGGAAAAAAGTTTCTGGGACGGCTGCTGAACCGAATGGTTCCCAAAGAGTAAACTTACTGTTCGGGCACGGTCGACAATTATTTAAAAATGGTTCGGCGTACCCGTTTCACAAGTCTCTCTCCTTTTTCGCCCAAAATAATTTTAAAATTGAATATTATTCTTTATAATATTCACAATTAGATATTATTGATCAGGGTCTGATAGTGTACTAACCAAATAATGGATGATGAAAAAGAGATTACTTGCTATATCGATTTGCTGCAGTCTACTTTGTGTAGGTGTCCTGTTTGCCGAATCAGCCTATGCTCAGCAGGCTCCTCCACCTTTGCCCATGAAACCGCAACAAACGCCTATTGATGGTGGCCTTGGCATCTTGGCCGCAGCCGGTGGTGCTTATGCGGTAAAGAAGCTGAGAGATAAGAAAAAGTAGTGGAGCGTGTTTAAGCCCACTCTCTTGGATTTCGCAACACCTTCAGGAGGTTTTCCTCAGCAGAGCCTTCCGAAGGGGTGAAATTATAATCCCATCGCACCCTCGGGGGAAGACTCATAAAAATAGATTCAATTCGCCCGTTGCTTTTCAGGCCAAACAGGGTGCCGCGGTCATGGATCAGGTTGAACTCTACATACCTTCCCCGCCGAATTTCCTGCCAGTAGCGTTGAGATGGATTCCAGGGCTCATCCATTCGCTTCTCTACGATGGGGAGGTAGGCAGGCAAAAATGAATTTCCCGCATCAACAGAAAAGTTGTACCACTCTTCCAGTGATTTTCGATCTTCCCCGTCTTCCCTTAAGTAATCGTAAAATATTCCTCCCACTCCACGCCGTTCTCCTCTGTGGGTGTTAAAAAAGTAATCGTCACACTGTTTTTTGAACCGGGGATAGAGCTGCTCACCATGTTTGTCGCACGCCGCTCTGATCGTCTTGTGAAAATGCTCTGCATCCGCCTCCCAAAGGTAATAGGGGGTCAGATCAGCGCCTCCGCCAAACCAGCCGTCTACCGGGGTTTTCATCGCGGGGTCTTCATAGAGTTCAAAATAGCGGTAGTTTGCATGGACAGTCGGTACCATCGGATTCTCCGGGTGTATCACAAGCGAGAGTCCGCCAGCCCAGAACCAACCATAGTCCACATTAAAGTTTTTCCTGATCGGTTCGGGAAGTTCTCCATGGACTCTGCTGATATTTACACCCCCTTTTTCAAAAACCCGGCCGTTTTCGATGACACGGGTTCTGCCGCCGCCACCCCCTGCCCTCTCCCAGAGATCTTCACGAAATCGGGCCCGGCCATCCAACTGCTCGATAGCGGAACAGATTTCATCCTGAAGATTGTCGATATATTCGGAAAATCGCTCTTTTACAGACATCGTAGTGTTTGACTTTATAGAGTGTTAACGTTTTGAATGCAGAATATCTAAAAGGAGCCCGCGGCTCAATGTATGCAGGCCAGTCTGCCGGGCTGATTCATATTGGCCTGAAAACTCTAACGTTTGATACGCTCTGTAAATCAGACCTTTTCTCAAGGCAGCTACCCGCCGCCCATCTATCTGGGCGGAGCGTACATAGTTGAATTTATGGGTTTGGGGTATACTCCTTTACCGTATTAATAAATGCCCGGGCATGGTCCACCGGTATGTGTGGTAAAATTCCATGTCCCAGATTGGCGATATAGCGCCGGGTGCCGAACCGGTCGATCATGCGTCTGGTCTTCTTCTCAATCTCGGATATCGGAGAGAGAAGCTGTACAGGATCGTAATTGCCCTGCAGTGTAATGCCATCTCTCGTCACTTCCCGGGCATATTCCGGACTCACGGTCCAGTCCAAGCCAAGGGCGTCTGCCCCGCTTTTGAATGCCATTCTTTCGAGTGCGTACCACGCTCCTTTTGCAAAGAGAATGACGGGTACATCTTTCTTGATGGCAGATATAATTTCAACAATTGCAGGAAACGCCCATTCGTTGAAATCTTCCGGACTGAGTAGGCCGGCCCAGGAGTCAAATATCTGGATCGCCTGCGCACCGGCTTCAATTTGTGCATGAAGGTACTCAATGGTTGCATTTGAAAGTTCACGAAACAGATGGCGTGCTGCTTCCGGGTGCTGATAGAGAAAGGCTTTTGCCTTGTCGAAGGTTTTGGATCCCTCTCCCTGTACCATATAGCAAAAGACGGTCCATGGAGCTCCGGCAAATCCGATTAGCGGTACACGCCCGTTCAGCTCATGTCGGGTTAGTGTAATCGCCTTCATGACATGATCCAGTTTCTCCGCTGTGCCGTCATTCAGAACCGCAAACGCGTCATCCACCGAGCGGATCGGGTTGCCCATTACCGGCCCTCTTCCCTGGATCATCTGCACATCAATTCCCAATGCTTGAGGAATCGTGAGAATATCAGAAAAGATAATGGCCGCATCCGGCTCCAGTTCATCAATCGGCTGAAGGGTAATTTCACAAGCGAGTTCAGGGTTTTCCACCCGCTCAAAGAAGGTATACTTTTTTCTCAGAACCATATATTGCGGCAGATATCGTCCCGCCTGTCTCATCATCCATACAGGTGGGCGCTCCACTTCCTCTCCTTTTAAAGCACGCAGAAAGAGGTCGTTTTTTAATTCTGGAAAATTTTGTGCAGTCATATCGATCAATTTAAGGCCTTCCATCAGGTTGGAAGGGAAATGGTTAAGAGTGTTCCTCCTCCTGATGGAGGATAGAAGCGGTGAATTTCAGCATGGTTTCAACAGAAGCTTCCGGAGAGATAAATACATGTTTCCCAGACTCAATACTGAGCTCTTCTGCAGTTGTGGTGCCAATGGCAAAGAGATGCGGCAACTCTCCGTTCTGGAATCCTCCGCTATTGCGGAATGCCTGAACACCCGTCGGACTGAAAAAGAGCCAGGCATCGGTCGAATCTTTCGGTAAGCTCATCCTGTTTAATTCGGTTTCATAAACCACAATATCTTTAACGGTAAATTCGGCATTTTCCAGGAATTGCCGGAGTTCATCCCTTCGTTTGTTTCCGCAAAAGTGCAGAATAGTGACCTTCTCCCGATCTGGATGATCCTTCAGGTCTTCCACAATCACTTTCGCAAGGCCAGTTCCGTTCTCCTCTTCAGGCACGGAGGATTTGTACCCGACTTTTTGAAGGGCAGCAGCTGTTTTGTTCCCCACCGAATACATAACAGGATTCTCTGGCAGGGTAATTCCGATATCAAGGAGCCTTGAAAATGCCTCAACTCCGTTTTGGCTTGTAAATGCAAACCGTGGATTCGGAGTCTCTTTTAGAGCTGTTTCAACAGACAACCAGTTCTCCCTGAAGGAAATGGTCAGGGCCGGTTCGATCACCGGTTCCAGGCCGAGACTCCTTGCATAGTCGATCTGGGAGTCGGAGAGTTCTCGGGTTACCAATATTTTGAACATATGTTTAGTACCGGAATCCTTCATGGTTATTTTTTGTCACTTGATCAATCCAGCAGTGACCCTGCTCCCTGGTCAAGCAGGTTTCTGGCAGCGTCTCTTCCGATCTCCCCGGGGGAGTCAGCCGGCGCTGTAAGGGTTACTTCGTAACGTACACTCCCGTCCGTTTTTAACGCGACGGCATAGAGAGAGATTTCAGAGTTCTGAATCGT
>CALKWT010000040.1 GCA_938003885.1 uncultured Balneolaceae bacterium
GGGTTCTGTATTTGTTGAGTTCTGTATTAAATCCACCCATCACACCAAAGGAGTGGCCATCCTCCAGTTCAAATTTGTAGTTAGAGTAGACGTTCACATTACTGAAATCATCCCTTCTGTGATATTCATAAACCGAGGTGTGGCCCGGTGTACCCCAACCTACAGCAAGTGGTAATGGCTCGCCTGCGGGATTGTAATGAAAGGCCTGCAATACATGATTGTCGTGGTTCCGATTCGTAATCCGGAAGTTCAGTTCCGCGTTGATACTCCAGTTTTCTACCGGGGTAATCACAGCCCATCCCTGGAGATAGTTGGTTTCTGCAAGCTGGTTTTCCCGGCCGCCATCCCGCAACTGATTGATCTCACTTGGATCGGAATAGAACCCGTTGGGGTCGTAGACGGGAACGGTTGGCCATCTTCGTGCGATATTGTGATAGAAAAGATCGTTTTGATGGGCAGACCGCGTATAATTTTCACGGATATAACGGTTTGTTACCCCCACCTGCAAAGCCGGACTGATACGTCCGCTGACACGCGCAGTCAGGGCATATCTGTCAAGGCCGTCGCCCGCATGCCTCAAAAGGCCTTCCTGGTCCAGAAAATTACCCGAAATGTAGTAGGTGATATCCTCTGTACCCCCGCTCACGCTCAAGTTATGATCCTGAGCAAATGCGGCCGGTCTGTACTGTTCAGCAAACCAGTCGGTATTGGCATGGGATCCACCATAATACTGCCAGGATGATCCGTCCGGCGTGGTAACAGTCCCGTAATCAATTTCACCATTCTGATACTGGACGATGCGCTCCAGAACCTCATCACTAAATACAGCATTCTGACCCGCATTGGCAGCTGCTTCGTTAAAGTAGAGGGCGAACGTATGGGAATCCATCATGGTGGGGAGTCCCAAAGGCGCTGTAAAGCGAATGTTGTTGTTGTAGTTCACCCGGGGAGTGCCCGCTGTGCCCTGCTTAGTCGTGATAATGACAACTCCAAAAGCAGCTCTGGATCCATACACGGCAGCTGCCGCCGCATCCTTCAGGACGGTAATGGACTCTACATCGTTTGGGTTAAGCGATCTTAGATTCCCTTCCATTCCGTCAATCAGAATCAATGGAGAAGAGTTGGATCCCTGTCCGATGGTCCCTCCTCCGCGGATATTGATGCTCAAATTGTTATTCAACTCACCACCGAGCCCTGAAGTTTGAAGGTTCAGCCCGGGGATGACGCCCTGAAGTAACTGGTCTGCCGATGAGGTCGCACGGCCGGCAATGGTTTCGGCCGACACCGTAGAGACCGAACCTGTCAGATTCGCACGCTCCTGCACTCCGAAACCGACAACAACCAGTTCGTCTCCTAATATGGCTGCAGACTCCATCTCAATAGAGAGTACTGTTCTGCCATCTAGCGGCACTTCAACTCTTTCGTAACCGATATATGAAAACACAAGGGTCTGGTTCAGATCGGGAACCCGCAGTTCGAACTCTCCATGAAGGTCGGTCGCTGTACCTGTGGACGTTCCCTGAATGGTAATGTTCACTCCGGGAAGGCCATCTCCGGTCTCCGCATCAATCACACGTCCGCTCACATTTTCCTGCATTCTGTTCTCTGAAGAGGCCTGCTCGGCTTCAGGGAAAATTCCGATCGTCCGGCGGCTGATCTGGCGATAGGTCAGATCTGATCCGCGAAGAAGACTCTGGAGAATGTCACTCAGCTCTCTTCCCTGATGCAGTCCCTCCATGATGGGTGCACTTTTCTGATCCAACAGGTCACTGCTGTAGAGGAACAGCACATCGTACACCTCCTCAAGGAGTGAAAACGCCTGCTCCAGGCCCATCCCTTTGTCTATTATCTTCTGTTCTTCACTCCCCATATGGCTAAAGCTCAGAAGCGACTGATCCGTCACTTGTGCTGCAGACCATTGCGTAAAAGCAAGCAATAGAACAACTGCGCAAAGAAGTGATTTTTGGTAAACAGTTTTCATATTTCGATTTTTTATGTTGATGTTTCTATAAGTTCTTGTTTATCTGGTCAAAAAAACCTGGTCATCAGAATGGTGTAACTGGATATCCAGAACTTCAGATATGGCCCCTGCCAGCTCATCCAACCCGTAAAAGTCGACAGCCCCTGAAAGTTTCAGGTTCAGCAACCCCGGATCCACCACAACCACCTCCACTCCATACGTCTTTTCAATCCGGTCAACCAGAAATGAAAGCGGCGTATCATCGAAATAGAGATGATCGGATACCCAGGATGTATAAACCCTTGGATTGATTTTGGAACGCAGCACCTCGCTATCTACTTTTGACCAACGGGCCAGCTCCCCGGGTTGCAGCCTCACGGAAACCTGTTCTCCACCTCCCTCTGTTTGTGATGGGATCACCTCTACCTCCCCCTGCTCCAGAACGACCTGTGTACCTTCACCATAGGTTGTTACTGAAAATTTTGTACCCAGAACCGCGGTGATACCATCCTCTGTCTCTACTTCAAAACGAGGTTGTGACCTGTCCCGATTCTCATCAGGCACAATGGAAAAGTAGGCCTCTCCCTTCTCAAGAGTCACTTTGAGGGTGGGCTGGTGCAGCCAATCCTCTCGATAGGAGATGCGCGAGCCTGCCGCCAGAATAATCTCCGAACCATCTGATAGGCTGATGGTCTTTTTCTCAGTAAAGTCGGTAGCAACGGTGACTCTCTCAGCGGAGAGCTGCTCGGATACGGTGTGATCGGAACTTTTCAGGGCATAAAAACCCGCAACTCCAGCCGATGCCATAACGAGAAGCAAGGCTGCTACCTTCAGAAGGAGATGGGCAGGCCCTCTCTTTTTTGCCGATCGTGCGGAATGGCGTGCATATCGCGCTCTATCCGGGGCGGAACGGCTACGCTCCGTATCCTCAGCAGTAGTGACAGCCGATGCCGTCCGTTTTTTCAAAATATCGCTCTTCACCTTTAACCAGTCTTCCTGACGAAGGCGGGAGAGTTCCCCGGGTGAGTTCAGGCTCTCTCTGGTTGACAGAGATTCATCCCCGGAATGTAGATCCGCAGTTGAGTTC
>CALKWT010000041.1 GCA_938003885.1 uncultured Balneolaceae bacterium
AGTGTGAGAAAGACCATGACGAATACAATGCCATCATGAGGCAAGGGCTGGCCGATCGGCTGGCAGAAGCTTTTGCCGAATATCTTCATGAGCAGGTACGGACACGGCTTTGGGGTTATGCGCCGGATGAAGATCTGGACAATGATCAGCTGATCCGGGAAAAGTATACCGGAATTCGTCCCGCATCAGGGTATCCCGCCCAGCCCGACCATACGGAGAAGCATATCCTTTTTGATCTTCTGGGCGTTCAGGAATCCACCGGTATTACACTAACGGAGCATCTGGCGATGAATCCCGCCTCATCGGTCAGTGGGCTCTACTTTGCCCATCCCGATGCACAATACTTTAACCTGGGGCATATTCAGCGGGACCAGGCAGAAGATTACGCCCGCCGAAAAGGAATGACCCTCAAGGAAATAGAAGGGTGGCTCGGATCCAATCTGGCCTATGATCCCTGAGAGGGCTCACAGATCGAGCCATTCGCCACCCCGAACCGACGACTCCATGATTTTTCTCACGATATGAACATCTCTCAAGCCCTCTTCGCCGGGCACCAGGGGCGCTCTCTTCTCCTTAATGGCCAATGCGTCGTTATCCATCTGCCGCGCCTGCTGATGACCGGGATCCGGTGCAAGATGTGTGCCATCACTGACCACACCCTGAACATTTGAATAAGGCTGCATCGGCTTGAGATAGTACCAGCCATTCTCTGCCTCTACATTGAGATAGTTCATCGATTTACCAAAACTGGTTTCCCCTTTCGTCACGACGCCGTTTGCAAATCTCATCTCGAAGTCCGTCGTCTCGTCAGCATTGGGATAGATATTTTTCCGGACAGAACACTGCACACCCCTCACCGCAACCGGTTCCGCATTCATAGCGATGCGGATTCCGTTGATAGCATAGACTCCCATATCGTAAAGCGCACCACCTCCCATGGAGTGCTCCTTTCGCCAGTTTCCATCTTCATGATATCCGTCGTAACCTGCGCCTGAGCCGATAAATGTGATGGCCCCGTAGCTTTGATTCCGCCCATACTCCATAATCTTGCGGGTATTAGGCTCATGCTGCATTCTATATCCTATGGTGAGCTGGACTCCGTTGCGTTCTGCTGCATCGATGATCCTCCTGCACTCCTCCGGATCCATCGCCATCGGTTTTTCACACCAGACATGTTTCCCTGCATCGGCCCCGATGATGGAGTATTTCGCATGAAGCGAAGGGGGTGTAACCACGTAGATAATGTCGATATCATCGTTGTTGGCGACCTGATGCATGTTTTCGTAATTGTAAATATTCGAATCTTGAATGCCGTACTTTTCTTGCCACTCCGGTATTTTTTCCGGGGATCCGGTGACGATGCCGCGAAGTTCACAATGTTCGGTCAGCTGCAGCCCGGGAGCCAGCTGACCCGTGCTGTACCCGCCAAGCCCGACCAGTGCCACACCCAGTTTTCTGTTCGTTTTTGGCAGAAGTATCGAAGGGAATCCGATGGTTCCTGCTGCGGCTGCTACTGTTCCGGCCTGGCGTAAGAAGGTTCTTCTGGAGATGTATGGACTCATAATGTGCGGGGTGTTGGGTGAAGGAGAGTTTGCGGAGAGCTGATTGAGGGTTTCAAGTGGGAATCAGATGATTATAGACGGATAAAGGGAAAAGGTTCAGTTTAAAATGAAAAAATCTTGTGAACATTCCCAACAAACCTGTCACGATTCAGAGACCATCCCTGCCCGGATGGCATCATCCGCCCTCTCCGGGGGACGCCGTACCTCCCCGGAGAACGGTCTCGTAAGCGAAGCGATTCAAAGCGACAGGAGTGCGAAACGTTCAGTCACACTCCTGTAATGGCTCAATTCAAAGGTGTGCAATATCCACGATTGAAAGTTAAAAGCGCTTCTTTCAGAAAATCGATCCTGGAATGATGATTTTATGTGCAATTATGACTATTTATAGAGGATATAAATAGAAATATTCGTGCCGGGCTATAATCAGCAGCCTGAGTTCAAACTAAATTATCCATACTCTATGATGTCCTGGAAAGAAACCATCCGTTTTTTTGCTGAACGATCAAATATCAGTGAACCACTAACCCAAAATATGATTACGTTAAGCGGGTTTTTGGAGAAATTTTTAAAAACCAGAGAGGGTGAAGATCTGATAGAACTGTCGGCCAAACTCCCACAATTGTCAGCTAAAGCTTTTGAAGAGGAGAACGGCAGTGCCAATTCGGAATTGCAGGCGAGAATTCGGGAGATGTCGGTGGATGAGATCCGGGAGATGCTGCGTCTTACGACCATCTTTTTCCATCTGGTCAACTCCCTGGAACAGCACGAGATCATTCGTATCAACCGCCAACGTGCAAAAAACATCGACGTGGAGAACCCCCGTCCCGAAAGTATTTCAGATGCTCTCAAGTTCTTCAAAAGCAAGGGGATCAGCTATGAAGATGCTCTCAAGGTGTTTCAGAAACTGGATATACAGCCTACCATCACCGCTCATCCGACAGAGGCGCGCCGCAGAAGTATTCTGAATAAGCAGGGAGAAATAACCTCTGCAATCGGTCATATCAATGATGATGACCTTACTCCTGTAGAGAAAGAAGCTAAAATGCATCAGATTCTCAATGAAATTGCACTGCTGCTTTCAACGGATGAGGTACGGACAGAGCGTCTGACAGTTGGGGATGAAGTCGAAAACGGGCTCTACTATTTTACCAGCTCCATCTGGAGCACGGTTCCTCGTCTTTATGACGATATACGTTCAGGTTTCTCTCAGCAGTACAACAAGAGCCCGGAACTGCCGATCATTCTGAAATACAGATCCTGGATCGGAAGTGACAGGGACGGAAACCCGTTTGTCACACGCGACGTGACCTGGTCCACTCTTATCGAACACCGGAAAGCAGCATTGAATCTTTATCTCGACGAACTGGAGAAGATCCGGCGCTACCTTTCTGTCTCACAAAGCCTGGTCAAAGTCTCGGACGAACTTAAAGAGTCGCTAGAAAATGATGAGAAGGAGGTTCCTCTCTCTACACAGTACAAACGTCACTATAGCAATGAGCCCTACCGACGCAAGATCACCCATATCATGCACAGGATGAGGAACATGCTGGCGGGACTGAAAGGGTCGGAGCAGGATATTCTGGATTCTGCCGATTATTCCGCCGATGACTTTGAGGAAGATTTAGGTGTTATTTCAAGATCGCTGATTGAGAATGGCCTGGAAGATGTCGTCCGATTCGGTGATTTCAGTGATTTGATCGTTCGCGTAAAAACGTTCGGGTTTCATCTCGCTTCCCTGGATATTCGCCAGCACAGTGAGCGTCACGAAAAAGCGGTGGAAGAGCTGTTGAAAGTGGCCAATGTGCACGACTCCTACAGTTCACTGTCCGAAGATGAGAAAGTGAAGATCCTGATGGCGGAACTGGAAAATCCCCGCCCGCTCTCGCCGGTTCTTGAAAAAATGAGTGAATCCACCGAAGAGATTCTGGATGTATTTAAGCTGATAGGGAAAATCCACCGTCTCGATCCGCGGGCGTTTGGAAGCTATATCATCAGCATGACCCATGGAGTGAGCGATATGCTGGAAGTGGTGCTACTCGCAAAAGAGACCGGACTTTGGAGAATGAAGGAGGGCGCTGTGGAGACCAGCATCGATGTGGTACCCCTGTTTGAAACCATTGAGGATCTGGAGAGCAGCGCAGACCAGATGGAAGTCATTTTGACAAACCCCATCTACTCCCTGCAGCTGAAGGCCAGAGAGAACTTCCAGGAGATCATGCTCGGATATTCCGACAGCAACAAGGACGGGGGATACTGGATGGCCAACTGGGCATTGCAAAAAGCACAGCTTCAGCTGGGGGATGTGTTGCGAAGACATGAGGTAGATTTTATGCTGTTCCATGGACGGGGCGGAACGGTTGGCCGCGGCGGGGGGCATTCCAATAAAGCGATCCTGGCACTGCCGTCCGTAAGTAATACCGGCCGGATTCGTTTTACGGAGCAGGGGGAGATCATCTCATTCCGATATTCACTGCCCGATATAACCCGCCGTCACCTGGAGCAGATTGTGAACGCAGTGGTTCGCGTGACCGCAGGAGAAGGCCAGAAGGCGATCAAGGAGGGGGATGAAACACAGGTCATTATGGACAAACTGGCGGAAGGTGCCATGAAAGCCTACCGGAAGCTGATTGATGATCCAGATTTCTGGGAGTGGTATAAGACCATCACACCCGTAGAGCATATCGGAAATCTTCCGATCGCATCCCGGCCCGTTTCAAGGGGAGGGGAAAATGGGTTGCAATTCGAAAATCTGCGCGCTATTCCCTGGGTTTTCGGGTGGACTCAGGTTCGCTACAATGTACCGGGATGGTACGGGCTGGGAACCTCCCTGGAACCGATGATTCAGAAAGATCCCGCACTGGTAGACACCTTCAGGAAGTGGTATAAAGAGTGGAGCTTTTTTAGCACCATCGTAGATAACGCACAGCGTGAACTGGCACGTACGCATGCTCTTACAACTCAGATGTATGCGGTGAGAGGGAAGTCGGATAAGTTTCACAATCAGATCCTGGATGATTTGGAAAAAACCCGCAAGGTCATTCTGGATATTACAGAACAGGAAGAGATCCTGGATAAGCGAAAAGTCATTCAGAACTCGATTGTATTCAGAAATGTGTTTACCTACCCGCTTAATCTGCTTCAGATCGAACTGCTGAACAGGTGGGATGAGACGGAAAACCGGGAGATGGATAAAAATCTTCGTCAGGCTCTCTTTCTGAGCATTAACGGTGTAGCCGCCGCAATGCAGAGCACAGGATAAGCCGCATCTGCCGCGGCCCGGCATCCCTGTAATGATCGTGATTCTGCAACCGGGCGACAGCTTCAGGCTGTCCCGGTTGTCTTATAATCTCTTGTCGATGTTTAGTTGAAATTATGTACATTCCGTCGTTAAGTGAGGAATCACTGAACGGGACATTCATGCTGTATTTCATCTAAATTAATCGTTATGGGCAACTTACAGGCCGATCCCATCTCAAAACATTTTCCGGAATGAATAATAATTATAAGAAACTGCCATTTTTAATCCTCCTGCCTCTCTTCTTTTTTTCCTGCCAGAAGGGAAAAGAAGAAAATCTGCAAAGTACAGAGCTAAAAGCACTTCCCATGGCGCATCTCCCATTGGATGATCTCTCCCGATTCAGCTCTACGGGAGACAACTGGAGTATTGCCGGGAATGTACAGGCAGATTTAGAAAGGGAGATGGAACTTGAGGTCTTTGAAGGGACAGGGGTTTTGGTTAACGACCCGGGAACCGATCGGGGGGGACAGATCTTAACGGAGTTGCAGCATGGGGACCTTGAGTTAAAGCTTGAATTTCTGGTTCCGAAAGGGTCCAATTCAGGACTCTATTTCCAGGAGCGGTATGAAGTACAGATCAGGGATAGCTGGCGTGTGGAGGAACCTTCGTTCCAGGGTACAGGCGGAATTTACGAGCGTTGGGATGAGTCAAGGCCCGAAGGCGAGAAGGGGTATGGAGGTGTGGCTCCCCGGGTCAATGCTACCCTGGCACCGGGCCTGTGGCAAGAGTATCACATTCTGTTCAGGGCACCGCGGTTCGATGAGCAGGGTAATAAAGTGCGGAATGCACGGTTTGACTGGATCGATCTGAACGGCGTGCGGATTCAGGAAAATGTAGAGTTAACCGGGCCGACACGCGGGGCGGTCAATCAGAGTGAGCAACCTCTGGGGGCATTGATGATACAGGGAGACCATGGCCCTGTCGCATTTCGCAACATTCGTTACAAAACTTTCGGCCAGTCCGATTCCCTTCGTCTGGGTGAGATGAATTATACCGTTTACAACTACAAGGGGAACCGTACACCCGAACAGTTCGACAATCTGGAGATTATTGCCGAAGGGACGACCTCATCCTTCAACGTGTCTGAAATAAGCCCTGTAAATGAAGACTATGCGATTCAGTTCACAGGTGAACTTTATGTCCCGGTATCCGGCGACTACTTTTTCCAGACCAGTGCTTCCAACGGGGGGAATCTCTTTATTAACGATGAACTGATTGTTGAGAACAGTGGGGAGTTTGAAGGTCTGCAGCCGGGAAATATTGTCTGGCTGGAAGAGGGTACCCACCAGCTAAGAGTAACCTATTTTCAGATTATGTGGGGCGCCCACTTTGCGATTCAGTATGAAGGGCCCGGTATCGAAAAAAGAGATTTAATTTATGAAGGCCGTACCACAAGGGGTAGTTCTGCACCCCCGATCACCGTTCTGACGGATCGGGATTCAGAGTATCCGGAGATTATCGGAGGTTTTTTCAATCACGGAGGTGAAAAGAGGACCCATACACTCTCCGTTGGAACGCCTGAAGGATTGAATTACAGCTATGATCTGAGCAGGGGGACGATGCTCAGTTTTTGGCGTGCCCCTTTTGCCGATGTGACACAGATGTGGCAGGGGCGAGGGCATGAACAGCTACTTGTTCCTATGAATGCCGCTATCGAGGAGAGTTCCGGTATTCAGATCGCTGTGATGAACCGTGATGATACATTCAGGCATCATCAGGCGGAAAATTCGAAAGGGGTCACAGAGTATACGCTGGATTCAGAAGGGAGGCCGGTTTTTACCGTTCTTCACGACGATGTCCGGATCACAGACAGGATCGCTCCGTCTGAATCCGGATCCACCCTGATCCGGAACATCCACTATCAGGTGGTCAATGACGGAAGCAGTCGTGCCGCCCGGGTTGCGCAGGGGGAGTCGATTGAGCTGCTGCCAAACGGCCTGTATCGGGTAAACGGGCGTTATTACATCAGAATATTAAACAGCGGGGGGAGTGAACCTGAAATAGTTGAAGATGGAGATGTTCAGGCACTTTTTATTCCGATTCTTCGCAACACCGATACCTCTGAGATCCGGTACGAACTGATCTGGTGACCGGTCAACTTTCAACCTCTACCCAAATGTTTACGTCGTGTCCATGAAATCTCAAACAGAAAAACCAACCTATCTGATCAGCAAGATCGTGCTACTGATTATTGTTTCCACTTTGACCGGAGTACAGAGCCAGCTGACAGCCCAGTCAACACCGCAAGAGTCGGATTACTACCCCATTACATCCATGAATATTCCAGATGAAATCGTTCTGGAAGCGAGCGGCCTCACTTTTAATGACGAGGGCCAGCTGGTCGTCACCACACGCCGGGGAGAGGTGTGGATGATTACAAACCCTGAAAGTGATGAACCCGTTTTTGAAAGGTTTGGCCAGGGACTGCACGAACCTCTGGGTATCGCCTACCGGAACGGAGCTTACTACATTGCGCAGCGGGGGGAGCTGACCCGGCTGGAGGATACCGATCAGGATGGACGTGCGAATCACTATCAGACCATTTACCGCTGGCCGTTGTCAGGGAATTACCATGAATACTCTTACGGGCCGGTTTTCTTGCCCGACGGGGATATGCTGGTCAACCTGAACCTCTCCTGGATCGGATATGGCTACAGCCTTGCAGAGTGGCGGGGATGGATGCTTAAAATCACAGAAGAGGGGGAGATGACTCCCATCGCTACCGGCCTGAGGTCTCCGCTGGGATTTGGGCTGAACAGCGAAGGTGATATTTTCTATACGGAAAACCAGGGGGACTGGGTCGGCTCAGGCTGGATGACCCACATTGAAAAGGGGGACTTTGCAGGGAATCCGCACGGACTCCGCTGGTCGGGCCTGCCCGGATCGCCCATCGACCTGAAATTTGAGGATATTGATGACTCCAAAGGCCTTACACTCTATGAACAATCAAAAAATATTCCAGAACTGAAAAATCCGGCAGTCTGGTTTCCTCATACCATTATGGGGATATCCACATCCGATTTCGTTGTTATTGAGAGTGATGATCAGGTAGGCCCTTACAAGGGGCAGATGCTGGTGGGCGACCAGGGACACTCCAAAATTATGCGGGTCTATCTGGAAAAGGTTCAGGGAGAGTACCAGGGCGCGGTTTTTGGATTCAGAGAGGGATTCCCTTCCGGGATCATCAAATTAAAGTGGGGTGAAGATGGTCAACTCTATACCGGGATGACCAGCCGGGGCTGGGGGTCTACCGGGCAGGAAAGTTACGGAATCGCCCGTTTGGGATGGAACGGAGAGATCCCTTTTGAGATGAAGCAAATCAACGCAGAATCAAACGGATTTACAATTACCTTCACCAGGCCGGTCGATCCTCAGGCCGCAGCGGATATTCAGAATTACAGTGTAACAGATTTTACTTACAACTACGACTCCACCTATGGCAGCCCTGTCATCAACCGTCAGGACAGAACGATAACGCGTCTGGAAATTTCTGACGACCGGCTGTCTGTTCGTTTGTTTGTTGACGGACTGAGAGAAGGGTATATCAATGAGATCAGCCTGCAAGGTGTCCTCTCCGCCCAACAGGAGCCGCTCCTGCACCACACCGGGTATTATACGCTGAACTACCTGCCTGATGGGGAGAGGTCTGCGGTAACGGGCGGTACAGGTGTCCATGTTGAAGAGAGCGGGGCTGTGGCAACATCAGCCAAAAAAGTAACAGAGATGCCTGCAGAGTGGAACGGGAGCGCTGATGTGGAGATTGAACTCCTCACCGATCCCGGCCTCAGGTACGACCGGGATGTGATTGCAGTACCGGCTGGCAGCAAGGTGGCATTTACCTTTACCAATGACGACGATATGATCCACAATGTCGTGATTGTAGAGCCGGGTACCGCAGATGAGGTGGGTGTGGCGGCGATGAATCTGGGACTGGATGCGGACGCTCTCGAATATGTACCGCCCATGGATGAGGTGCTTTACCACACGTCCATGCTGGGGCCCGGCGAGGGGGAGACCCTCTATTTTATCGCCCCTGAAACTCCGGGGGATTATGTCTATGTCTGTACTTTTCCCGGCCATTATATTTCCATGAGGGGCATTTTGCGGGTAGAATAATCGGTTGCGCTCAAAACAGAGGCGTTCACAGAATTATTTTTCCCGGAGCGGGTCAGAAATTCATTTGATTCTGTAAATAAATTGTATTCAGCTCACCAGGGGTCATAAGTTAAGATTCCTGTTAATAGTATCTTAAGAAGAATTAACCGATCTCTTAACAGGTGTGTTTTGCTCTCGGCCGGGTATACTGTTTCAAATTTCATCTCATTTTCATAATTGGAAGGGCTTTTATATAATGGAGGAACAGCGGACGGGTGAAAGTCGATTTAGGGCAGTATTTATTGAGTAAGGTTTATCATTTTCACGCGCATCTTTCCTTCTGCTGCAGGAGTACCCTTCTGTCAACAATAATAATATAACGGGTAATACAATATGATAAACAAAAGACCTCGGAGAAGATCTTTCCGACGCTTAGGAAGGACTGTTTGCATCCTAAATGCAGGCAGCCCGATGTGTATGAAGTCCGTGATTTGCATGTTGCTTCTGCTCTGTACAAGCCTCTTTACCTACATCGATGCGGAGGCACAGGTTACCAATCAGGTGACCGGTGTAGTCACAGATGCCAATACGAATGCCACGCTGCCGAATGTGAATATCATTGTGGAAGGTTCTCAGGATTTGACAGGATCGATTATAGGAGCAACCACTACGATTGACGGCGAATACTCCATTCAGGTACCACAGGGTCTTAATGTTCTGGTTTTTACTTATGTTGGGTACGCTACTCAGCATGTGGAGATAGATGGACGGTCGGTTATCAATGTGGAGCTGGAGCAGGATTCCCAGCTTCTTGATGACATTGTAGTCGTCGGATACGGTACTCAGGAAAGGCGGCAGATTACCGGATCGATTTCAAGTGTAGGTGCCGAAGATTTTATGACGGGTGATGTGAATAGTGCTGCAGAATTGATTCAGGGTAAAGTTCCCGGGCTGAATATTGCCCGGCCGGGAGCCAATCCCAACGAAACGCCCACGATCCGGTTGCGGGGGATTTCCAGTTTCTCAAATACACAGCCTCTGATTGTAGTGGATGGCATTGTAGGAGCGAGTCTGGAGAATATTGACCCAAATGATATTGAATCGATCGATGTGCTGAAAGATGCTTCGGCCGCTGCGATTTATGGAACTCGGGGAGGGGCGGGTGTGATTGCTGTTACAACTAAAACTGGAGAGGCAGGGAGAACTTCTGTTAATTACTCCGGGAGTATTACCACAACCGGGGTACAAAATAAAGTGGATGTCTTAAGTGCAGATCAGTTCAGAGAGCTGAGCCGCCAAACCGGAATCGCGATCAGTGATTTTGGTGCGGATACCGACTGGTTTGATGAGATCACCCAAAGCAGTTATACCCACATTCATAACCTCTCTGTGGCGGGTGGAAGCAATACGACCCGATACAGAGTTTCAGGAAATTACAGGAATAATCAGGGCCTGTTGCGCACAACCGGCTACAGTCAGACAAGCGGCAGACTGAACCTGAGTCATCGCACGTTGAACGACAATCTGTTGCTCACTTTTGATATCGGTGCAACAAACAGGGAGGAGGATCGCGGTTTTAACAACGCCTTTCAGTACGCCGTGACCTTTAACCCTACTGCGCCTGTCCGCGCGGATGGTTTTGAAACGACCGGCGGTTTCCGCGAGATTGATGCCTTTGATGTCTTTAATCCGGTCGCCATTCTGGAGACAGCATCGGATGTTCGGGAGCACAGCAGGTTGAATGCCGCATTAAAAGCGGACTACGCTCTGGATGCCATCATCCCCGGCCTGAACGCATCTGCTTTTTATTCACTTCAGACCCACAGCTCATCGGGGAACAGGTTCTTTTCAAGAACCAATAAAAATGTGGGCGGGGCGACCAGTGCTTCGCTCGGACGAGGGCGAGCTGAAAGACGTGTGGATGACAGCCGATCGGAACAGTTTGATTTCACTCTCAATTTTATTTCGTGGATTGAACAGGTGAGCCTGGAAGCCCTGGCAGGGTATTCTTATCAGGAGCTGGAGTATGAGGGGACTTTTGTGGGTGGCGGCGATTTTATATCTGATGCGACAGGGCCTAACAACCTGGACTTTATCCAGGACTTTGACAACGGATTAGGAGATCTCTCCAGTTACAGAAATGACAACAAACTCATTGCCGGTTTCGGGCGGCTGAACCTGAACTGGGACAATACACTTTTTCTCAACGGAACCGTACGGCGGGAGGGCTCTTCCAGATTTGGCGTGAACAATCAGTGGGGAACCTTCTGGTCAGCCGGCGCAGGCCTGGAACTGCTGAATCTGATGGATGTCGATTTTATGGACCGTCTTAGAATTCGGGCCAGCTATGGAGTGACTGGCCAGGATGCCCCGTTTGACGGGATCTCCAGGCTCCGTTTTGGCCCGACAGGAAGCTTCTTTGTGGGGGGTAGCTTTGTACAGAGCTTCGGGCCGGTCAGTAACGACAACCCCGATCTGAAATGGCAGGAAACCAGTGAATATAACATCGGACTGGACATGGCCTTTATGAACGAAAGATTGACTGCAACGGTAGAATACTACGAGAAAGGTACTTCCGATCTGATCATGGAGATGGAAGTGCCTGTTCCGCCCAACCTCTATCCGACCTCCTGGCTTAATGTGGGTGAGATTGAGAGCAAGGGCATCGAAGCGACTCTGCAGTTTAATGCGGTCCAATCAGCTGACCTGAGGTGGGATACCGGTTTTATCTTCTCCACATTCAATATAAATCTGGTCGAATTTGAATCGGATAATCCCCGTTACCTGGCGAATGTGGGGTCTCCGGGCCAAAATAACACACAGCAGATCCGGGTGCGGGCCGGCGAACCCCTGGGACAGATCTGGGGTGCTCGATTTGCCCGGATCAATGAAGACGGGCAGTGGCTCTTCTACGATTCCGATGATAACCTGGTAACCAGTGATCAGATCTCCAGAGAAGATGAAGCAGTTATCGGAAACGGTATTCCTGATTTTGAGCTGGGATGGACCAACTCTTTAAACTATAAAAGCTGGGATGCCAACTTCTTTTTCAGGGCAGTCGTAGGTCACGATCTGATCAACAGTGCAAGAGTATTTTTCGAGAACCCCTCCAATATTTCGACTTATAATGTGACCACCTCTGCACTGGATCTTGTGCACCTGAAATCCATACCCTCCTACTCCAGCTTTCATGTAGAAGATGCCACCTTCTTACGGCTGGAAAATGTTTCCATCGGGTATAACGTATCGCTTCCGGCAGACGGGCCCGTCAGCAGGTTGAGGTTTTCTCTTTCCGGACGAAATCTCTTTACGTTGACCGGTTATGATGGTATTGACCCTGAAGTTCGGTGGGTCGATACAGGGGATAACAATAACCCCCTCTCTATCGGTATTGAACGCCGGCAAACCTGGTATTCCGCACGTTCCTTTACGTTCGGTATAAACCTCGATTTCTAAAATATTCAAATGATTATGAGAAACAGACCCATGAAAAAACCGAACCGAACCATCAAATGGATTCTGCTGGCTCCAGTGATCCTGATCCTGTCGTGTACCGATCTGACAGAGAATGTGAACAACCAGGTGACTGCCGAGAACTTTTTTAAGACGGATGAAGAGTTTATCTCGGCGTTGGGTGATGCCTATGGAGCCCTCACCCAATATGGCGGAAACTTTGCTGTCAACATGCTGGCCGAAGTGCCTTCCGATGAGATTGTGGTAGGGCACAAAGGGGCAGACTGGGAGGATGGAGGGATGTGGATCCGTCTGCATCGTCAAAACTTTCAGCCCTCCGAGGATGTCATTGTAAATACATGGAATGAGTTTTACAACGGGATAGCCAACGCCAACCGTCTGATTTTTCAGTTTGAAACGGTGGTGGAGTCAGGGGACGTAAGCCAGGAAGATGCCAATGCCTTTATTGCAGAATTAAGAGCTCTGAGAGCTTTTTATTACTATAACCTGCTGGATAATTATGGCAATGTCCCTATTGTGACCGACTTTCAGCAAGATCCGGCCACCACAGCTCAACCCAGCCGGGACTTTGATGAGGGGCGGGCTGCAGTCTTCGAGTTTGTGGAGCAGGAACTTTTGGAAGTACTACCCCTGGTAGATGACAATGTTGCTGCAACCATTGGCCGTGTGAACAAGTGGGTGGTCCATATGACGCTTGCCAAACTCTACCTCAATGCCGAAGTCTATGTGGGAATATCCCGCTGGGAGGATGTCATCACTCATACCGATGCGATCATAGATTCCAATAATTACTCGCTTACCGGCAACTATTTTGACAACTTTTCAGTTCAGAATACCGGCTCCCCGGAACATATTTTCACCGTCCCTTTTGACGAAGTCTTCCTGGGAGGGTTTAATCTGCATATGATGACCAACCATATCTTGAGTCAGCCCGCCTTTAATTTCGGATCTCAGCCGTGGAACGGTTTTCAGACAATGACCGAGTTTTACGGCTCTTACATAGATCCGGTTGAAAATCCCGGGCCGCAAGGGGATGTGGTCGGGCTCGATCCTGAAGGGTCCATGGTGACAGGAACCCTGGATGAGAGATTGGGTAATTTCCTGGTCGGCCCGCTGCTCGACCTGCAAGGAAATCCGATTCTGGACGAAGGGCATGAGGCGGATGATCCGGATGGTCCCCCCATTACCCACACTCCCTATATTAATGAACTGACGCCTAACAGCTGGCGTCAGGCCGGTGCCCGGATTGCCAAGTATGAGATGGAGATCGGATTGAGCGGAAGTAATATGAACAACGACCTGGTTCTCTACAGATACGCCGACGTGCTGCTGACTTTATTGTTTCTTTTGCAAAGAAGTAACTTCACATGATTGTGTTAGAAAAATTG
>CALKWT010000042.1 GCA_938003885.1 uncultured Balneolaceae bacterium
TCGCCCCCCGGACGCAGCCTGAACCGGTCCCGAACTGTATGAAAGCGGGATAGAATAATATTGCCCATTTTGGTAACTTTACCTTCAAAAACTGGAATACTATGATTTCTACATTAGCACAACAAATTTCACCATCTGAAACTCTGAAAATCTCGGCAAAGGCAAAAGAACTTGCCCGGGAAGGACGGGATGTCATCTCCCTGAGTGCAGGTGAGCCGGACTTTAAAACTCCCTCGCATATTTGCAATGCTGCAATTGATGCCATCACTGCCGGGTTTCATGGCTATACCATGAATACGGGCATGCCTGAACTCAGAGAGGCGATATGTGCGAAACTTCTGAGGGATAACCGGGTCAGCTATTCAGCCGATCAGATCGTCTGTTCCAACGGTGCCAAACAGAGTATCGGATTTTCCATATTGGCCACCATTAATCCCGGGGATGAGGTGATTATACCAGCGCCTTACTGGGTCTCCTATCCGCAGATGGTGAAGATGGCAGGCGGAGTTCCTGTGACTGTCAGTACAGATTTTTCCAACAAGTTCAAACTCACAGGGAAGCAGCTCAGAGAGGCTATCACAGAGAAAACCCGCGGGCTTATTCTCTGCTCCCCTTCCAATCCGACAGGTTCCAGTTATTCTGCCGAAGAGCTGAAAGAGCTCGCAGATGTGTTGAAAGACTATCCGGACATCATCATCTTTTCAGATGAAATTTACGAATACATTATTTTTGAGGGAGAGCATACAAATATCCTGAATGTTGCACCCGAGCTCAAGGACCGGACTCTGATCATCAATGGATTTTCCAAGGGGTTTGCGATGACAGGATGGCGGCTGGGGTATACAGCGGGCCCGAAGCCGATTATTGACGCCATAGCAAAAATACAGAGTCAGGAGACGTCTGCACCCTCCACGATCTCACAGAAGGCAGGAATTGCCGCCTACACCGGCCCGATGAAGCCTGTGACAGAGATGAGGGACGACTTCAAAAAAAGAAGAGATTTTATGGTAACTTCCCTGCAATCGATTCAGGGGGTAGAGTGTTTTACACCGGATGGCGCTTTCTATCTCTTCCCGAATATCGGGGCCTATATTGGCAAGACCACAGAAGCGGGAGATACGATCAACTCCAGCACCGATCTGGCAATGTATCTGCTGGAATCACATAATGTGGCAACGGTACCGGGCGATGCATTCGGAGAACCCAACGGGCTGAGGCTGAGTTACGCCAGCAGTATGGTCGAGTTGAAGGAAGCGGTACGGAGATTGCGCGGTGCATTTGCATCACTGCGCGGATGATGCAGGAAAAGGATTTAATTTGAATGAAGCACGGTTGGTGCATAGATGATCATCATGTATTAACTTAAATTTTACAATATTATGCCTACATACGAGTATAAAAGAGAAGACGGTTCTGTATTTGAAATTACCCAGAGTATCAATGAGAAACCCCTTACTACTTGTCCTGATACCGGACAGAAGGTCCGTCGGATCATTTCGGGAGGGGCTGGTGTGATTTACAAGGGAACCGGCTGGTATGTGACAGATTACAAAGACAGGGGAGACTCTGGTGAGATGACAAGCGCGTCAGACAAAAGCACCGGAGCGGTGGAGGGAGCCGACGTTAAGAAGGCTTCCGATAAAGCCTCCTCGGATACCACTGTTGCAGAAGCATAGTGGATGTGGATCGCATGAACGACAGGATAACTTCAGCCCACCAATTAGCAATCGATCAGTTTATATTGTTGTGGGGGGAGATGGCTTCTGCCTGGGGGATCAACAAAACCATGGCGCAGATTCATGCACTGCTCTATGCGGAAAATGATCCCCTGGATACCGATTCGATCATGCAGAAACTGAGCATAAGCAGAGGAAATGCCAATATGAATCTGCGCAACCTCTTGCAGTGGGAGTTGATTCAGAAAGTTCACTATCCTGGTGAGAGGAAAGACTTTTTCACCGCAGAAAAAGATGTCTGGAATGTGGTGGCTGCGCTGATTAAGGAGCGGCACCAGAGGGAAGTGAATCCCATAAGAGAGAGTCTGACGGAAGCGCTGGCTATCTTCGACGATCATGAAGAACAGTCAGAAGAGGAGATTTTATTCAGGGAGCGCATCGAGGAATTTATCGAATTCCTCGATATGTTTGAGCGTTTTACCCACGCTCTCCTGCCCTACATCAACCGAAAGAACCTCTCATTTTTAAAGCACCTTGTAAAACTGGCTGAAGCACATCAATCTTTGAAGGGAGTGCCCAGGCCCAAATCATCATCCGATGAGTGACAGAACAACAAAACAGATCGGAGATCATGGAGAAGAGCTGGCTGCCTCCTATCTGGAAGCAAAAGGGTGGCTGATCTTTGACAGGAACTACAGGTTTGAAAAAGCTGAATTGGATATCGTAGCTACAGACCGGAATTATATTATCTTTGTAGAGGTGAAAACACGGTCAAATACTTACTTTGGAAGACCCGAAGAGTATGTGACCCCGATAAAAAAAAGAAATCTGAAGAAAGCCGCGGAAGCCTGGATTTACGAGAGAAAAATGGAAACGGCAGTGTGCCGGTTCGACATTATCTCAATCGTTCAGCAGGACAAAGGTGCACCTGAAATCACCCATTATAAAGATGCCTTTCGGTAGCAGAGCGTTACTCTGCGAACTCGTTGTTGGAATCAGGTGTGAGTCTGCAGAGGTCTCCGAAACTTCAGAATTCATTAAACCTGAACTCATTTATCTATCCTGATGACTCCAGCAATTAACCCTCAAAAAACGATAGAATTTGTCAGGAGTCTGAAGCTCTGGTCTGCTCAGGGGAACTCCCTGGCTTCTGCCACTTCGATTGCAGAGCGGATGGGAGCGTCGGTTATCGGCAGTTCGACCCGCTTTCTTTTTTGGCATCCTGAAATTCGCAGCAGTAGCAAGGTTTTACTGCATCTCTACCTGCCCGATCCAAATCTGATCTATGACAAACCGGATCAGCACTGCTCGACGATCTATTACCAATTTGAAATGGAGCGCGTCGCTAGTTTTGCTACTGTTGTCGTGGATCAGCTGGTAGCGGGGGACCGGGATCAGTTTGGTGCCTTCTATGAATTTGAACTTCTTTATAGCGACAGAACGGGCAAAATAGTCAGAGATCCGATGGCCTGGTCCATGCCGTATGGGATTCATGCGCCGGCTGAAGTTTATCATATAGACAAAGTTCTGGGAACCAGAAAAGATCTCTCATATTTTAAAAAGTTCAATACCGGGCCGGGATCTGACGAAGAAATACGGATCGGTGCTTCCACCAATCTGTTAGAGATCTACATTCCTACGGCAACGAAAGAGGGGACGCTGGACGCTCTTACCCACCGCTACAAGCAGATTGCGAACGCCATTCGGGAGAACAGATCCTTGCAGCCGGAAGAGCAAAATCTGACCGGCTTTGATGCGGTAGGCCTCATGCCTGTGGCACCGGTAGTCGAGGATGAGCGGAACCATCGTTTCTGGAAGAGTGTGCAGGAGCCTGAAGAGTCCGGCAGAGAACTCACCGTTCATTTGAGAAAGCCGGACTTGTTCAATTGGGGTTATGACTCCCCACTTTTTGGTGCAGCTGCTATAAATCCAGCACTCTTATCCACCGGAAGGCCCCACGAGCTTCTCGATTTTATCGAAACCCTGCACCGGTTTCCTCAGCGGCCCAAAAAAGTAATTATCGATCTGGTTTATGGCCATGCACATCGGCAGGGTGAGCAGCTTCTACCAGAAGAGTTTTTTTCGGGAGACAACAAATATGGCAGAAGTGTAGATCTGAAAAATCCCATGGCCCGGGCAATGGTTCTGGAGATGCACCGCAGAAAAATGAGATGGGGGTTTGATGGGATTCGGCTCGATGATGTGCGGGAGTTTAATTATTACGATCCGGAACAGGATCTTTCTCTGGCGGATAATGACTTTCTGAAGGAGCTGAGTGAAATCGGAGTAGAAATCAAGGGTCAGGCCTATAAACCGTGGATAATTTTTGATGATGGACGGCCCTGGCCGGGCAGTGATTGGGAGCAGG
>CALKWT010000043.1 GCA_938003885.1 uncultured Balneolaceae bacterium
CACGGAATTGTGCTGAATGCGGGAGGGCCGCCCACCGGCACGCCGATGCAGACCGATATGAACGATTGGGATGCCGCCTGGCAGCTGGTGATGAGGTGGAAAATCGAACTCTCCAAAATGGTGGCACCCCGCCTTGTAGATCAGAAGTATGGGCGAATTCTCTTTATTGAGAGTCAGTCTGTAAAACAGCCGCTCCCTTCGCTCGCCCTCAGCAATGCATTGCGGGCCGTAGTTACAGGATTTGCAAAATCACTCGCCAACGAACTGGCACCCAAAGGGGTTACCGTGAATGTGCTGGCTCCGGGTTCGCATGAAACTCCTGCCATTGAGCGGGTCATTCATAACCGCAGTTCAGTAAAAGATATCAGTTACGACACGGCAAAGGCAGATATGGAGGAGAAGATTCCGGTCGGCCGAATGGGCAAGGCGGAGGAGCTCGCCTCCCTTGCGGCCTGGCTGTTGTCGAGCCACAGCGGATATGTAACTGGCCAGACGATCAGCCACGATGGCGGTACAGTAGCCGGCCTTTTTGGATAGCCCGCAATTGAGCCGCCCTATAACCTTTTCGAAATTCCTGCGTATGAAAATCGAACCGCGCTCAATCATTCCGTTATGGGTCTAAAAAACGAAACATCTTCTTCTTACAATACAAAAGCGTTCTACAAAGAGTATGTAGAGGGGATGGACTCCAGAGAGCTGGGCAAACAACTCCAATCGGACTCCGAAAGGCTGAAGAAGCTCTACAAGGACGCCCTTACACAACGGATTCCAAAGAATACATCCCCGGATGAGATCCCTTTTACCCAGAAAGCACTGAGTCTGATATCTGCACTGACCAAACGGTTGAATCCAATTCGCCGGCTGATATTTGGAATCTCCATCGTCGCCTTCTTGTCCCACTATCTGCTCTCGATAGTCGGGCTCTCCGGCTTTGTACTACATCCATTGCTTCTTCCGGTCTCTTTTATCGGCATCCTTCTGATTCTGCTGATAGAGCTTCTCGAAAAGTCAGACTTTCAGAAAGAGCTCGATTTCGCACGGGATATTCAGTTGAGCCTGCTGCCTGCCTCCATGCGGTCTGCTCCGCAACTGGAGATCTTCTCCTTCGCTGCCACCGCACGAGAAGTGGGCGGGGATTACGTGGATATCATCAAAACAGAGAAGGGAACTTATGTGATTATTGCAGATGTCTCAGGAAAAGGGATGAGTGCAGCGCTCTACATGGTGAGAATTCAGGCGCTGGTCCATCTGATCATCAACAAGTTGCACCCCTCTCCTAAAGAGCTGTTTCTGGAACTGAACGACTATATCAAATCAAATAAAAAAGACAAGACGTTTATCACCGCCTGTGCCGTCTATTTCCCCCATAATGAAGACTATTTCACCCTGGCCCGGGCAGGCCACAACATTCCGCTGGTATATAACCGGGAACGTGATACCACCTACAAGATCAAAAGTGACGGATTCGCCCTCGGGATGACCACTACTGCAAATCTCCGAAAGACCCTGACAGAGAAACGGTACCATTTTCAGGAGGGGGACAGTCTGCTGCTCTATACCGATGGCCTTGTAGAAGCCAGAAATGATCTGAATGAAGAGTATGGCATTGAGCGCCTGGACGGTCTTTTCTCAATCTACGGATCTCTGCGGGCCAAAACCATCACCCAAAAAATACAGATGTCGCTCGAGGTTTTCATGGGAGATGAAAACCTCGCAGACGACATCACCTTTACAACGATCCACAAACTGCCGAAACCTAAAAGGATCAGCTGAAATAGACCCGGATCTTATCCGCAATCTTGGAAGGTGTCAATCCGAAATGGTCATAAATCTCCTGATAAGGAGCCGACATGCCAAACTGATTGATCCCCAGGGCAAGGCCTTCTGTGCCTACCCATCTGTACCAGCTCTGTGTAGAGGCGGCTTCGATTGAGACACGGTTTTTAACATCCGGC
>CALKWT010000044.1 GCA_938003885.1 uncultured Balneolaceae bacterium
CGCCCCTTTTCTAAACTTTATTGAGTAGTAATTGTGTTTCATAGGTTAACGTTATTTAAAGGTAAGACAGATAGATCTGTCGTTTTTTGTAAAAGTTCTGTTGTATGAATGGTATGTTTCTGATATTTGTAGAGTTGAGAAGGTAAACCAGAGAGAAAGCTGATTGGGAAAAAAGCCCTTTCCTTATGGGGGAATCATTTCGGTTCCCGGCAGATCAACTACTGAAGCCGTCTCGGTGTCCATAAGTCCATAATACAACAGCTCATCTTCCACCCCGGTGAACCGCAGCCGGAAATAAATGGGAATGTATAGATATAGTCTATTTGAATAGCTCTGTCTCATACCGGAAATCTGGATTTAATCCAGCACGAATAGTCTCTTACCTTAAACACCCCAAAGGTAAGACTTCACTCCTTCCAGTAAACAAACAGAATGTTAAGTTTTTAGCGAAGAGCCGCAAGCAGGCTCTTTGCACGTGATGAAGTTCGATAAAAGATAGTGAAATGTAACTTGACTATACAACTGAACAATGCAATTCCATCAGCTTTTTTCTTCTTCATCGGTGAAGAAGTTCGTATAACTCCTTTTAAAGGGGGAGGTTATCATGTTTCCTTCTGGGAACTGAATCTACTTTATTTTGGCTCATCTCGAGGCTGCGGATTAGCTTGGCCCGGGTTTCGGAGGGGAAGATCACATCATCAATATACCCTCTTGAAGCGGCTTCGTAGGGGTGGGCAAACTCTTTTTCATACATCTCTTCCAACTCCTTCTGCTTTTTCGCCGGATGATCTGCTTTTTCAATCTCTTTGCGGAAAATGATTTCTACCGCACCCTTGGTGCCCATTACAGCTATTTCTGCCGTCGGCCAGGCAACATTATAATCTGCACGGATATGCTTGGAGTTCATCACATCGTACGCCCCTCCATACGCCTTGCGGGTAATGACCGTCATTTTGGGGACGGTGGCTTCGCTGAAGGCGTACAGGAGTTTGGCTCCGTGCTTGATGATTCCTCCCCACTCCTGATCCGTTCCGGGAAGGAAACCAGGCACATCTTCAAAAACTACCAATGGGATATTAAAGGCATCACAGAAACGGACAAACCGGGCACCTTTTAACGAGGCATCAATATCCAGTACACCCGCCAGTACCATTGGCTGGTTAGCTACAATGCCCACTGTCCGGCCCGCAATCCGGGCAAAACCTACAACCAGATTTTCGGCGTATCGCTTATGGACTTCATAAAAGGAACCGCTGTCTGTAATCCCCAGAATAACATCCCTGATGTCGTACGGTTTGTTTGGATGTTCAGGTACCAGACTGTTCAGTTTGGCAGCTTTATCCGGATCGGCTTCTCTGGAAGGCTGGAGGGGTACCTTCTCTTCACAATTTTGAGGAAGATAAGAGAGAAGTTTTCTGATCTCCAGAAGGCAAGCTGCATCATTTGGAGCTGTAAAATGGGCCACTCCTGATTTTGTACTGTGGGTAGAAGCTCCGCCCAATTCCTCCGGGCTGACCTCTTCGTGAGTTACCGTTTTTACCACATTCGGGCCTGTGACAAACATGTAGCTTGTATTCTCCACCATATAGATAAAGTCGGTCAAAGCAGGGCTGTAAACCGCTCCCCCCGCACAAGGCCCCATCACAGCAGAAATTTGGGGTACCACTCCGGAAGCCATGGAGTTTCTCCAGAAAACCTCAGCATATCCTCCCAGTGAGTGGACTCCCTCCTGTATTCTCGCCCCGCCCGAGTCATTCAACCCGATGACAGGAATGCCATTTTTTAGAGCAAGATCCATAATTTTACAGATTTTGCCCGCATGAGCTTCGGATAATGAGCCCCCAAAGACGGTAAAATCCTGGCTGAAAAGATAGATCGGGCGTCCATTGATTTTAGCAAATCCGGTAATCACACCGTCACCGGGAATTTTCTGTTTATCCAGGCCAAATGAACTGCTGCGGTGGGTCACTAATGCATCAATCTCTTCGAATGAACCTTTATCTGCCAGGAGGTGAATTCGCTCCCTGGCAGTCAATTTCCCTTTTTCATGTTGACGCCGGACCCGTTCCTCCCCTCCTCCGGCCAGCGAAGCTTCACGAAGACTCTTTAACCGTTTCTTCTTGTCATCCATACTATTCGTCTGTTATGTCAGGGTTCGGGTTGAGTTTTCAGTTCTGTGTCATCAGTAAGGGAAACTCTATTTTTAACTTGCAGGGTTAACAGGGTAACCGCTCTGCAAAACGCCTCAGTCAACAGGCGGATGATTCATCATGGTAAAGGCAGAGTTCCCTATTCAGCGGAAATCACGATTTAAACTTAATGAAAAACGAATGTAATTTATCTGTAAAGTCCACAGCGGTTTCACTGAAAAGGTCCACATTGTTCTTGGCAAAAATCTCTCGTTCCAGGTAGCCCGCTGCACTCTTCCAGTCATCAAATATCGTCAAATCCGTCAGAGCCTGCAGATATGCCGTACGTGAATTTTTAAATAGTCTCTTCATGTACCGCTTTTCATCTTTCTTAAGCCACCTGGCCAGAAGGTCACTTTCAGAGTCTCCCGCCTTTCCAGCTACCCCGCCGGGATCATCGCGATGGGTCGTCTCCCCAAACAGATCAGGATGGGAGTCGGGCGTGCCTGGCACCTCTTCAGGAGCGTTTTTGTAAGTTTCTTCCTGAGTGTGATGTGGCGTCTCCTTCTCATCTGCCCGTTCTAAAAACGATTTCCACATGGGGGTAGCGGAGCTGCTCTCTTCCCTACTGGCCTCATCTTCG
>CALKWT010000045.1 GCA_938003885.1 uncultured Balneolaceae bacterium
CAATCTATTTGAGCGTTAACGCTTCCTTTGCCTTTCTTGACGCCATATGCCCTATTGAACAGCGTCTGCAACAATTGAATGAGCAGATTCGAACGAACAGCAGCAACGGCCACTATCGTACCGAAAAAGCCGAACTGCTTGCCTCCCGCGCCCGAACCCTCTCCGCCCCTTCTGCACGCCTTCCTGTTTATACGGCTCTCTTTCAGACTGCTGAAGAAGCCCGCATCCATACACCGCACGTCTCACAGCGGATAGACGCCCTGATAGAGCGTCAGTGGAACAGAGAGTATCAAGAAGCCCTCCGGCTGATGCAGCAGAGTGAGGAAGACTCTTCACAGCCGTCCCCTGCCCTTACCGCTCATCTCAGAAACGCGATCACCCTGGAACCGGATAACAGTGAAGGATACAGACTCCTTACCAGTGTGCAATACAACCGGGGAGATCTCTCCGATGCCATCCAGACGACCCGGGATGCACTGAACGTCATTACAGACGATGATACCCGCATTCTTTTTCGAGAAAAACTTGCCTATCTTTACCTGGAGTCAGGTTTTGGCGATGAAGCGATCGCCATCTATCGGGAGATTGCCGTAGAGAAACCCGAAGAGATCCAGTTACGGCACGGATTGGTCAATGCATTGATCATTAACGGCTATCATGAGGAGGCCGTCTCAGAACTGAAAACCCTTTTGACAGAGCATCCCTCACGGGTCTCTTATCAGGAGACCCTCGCCGTAGAGAATTTCAACTACTTCATGCAGAAATATGAGGAAATGCTGAATGGATCATCTGCAAATATCGACCCGGATGAGCTTTTGGCCCTGTTGGAAGTTTCTGGTGAGATTTACAGGAATCTTCAGGAAGAGACCCCGATGAGGGAAGAGCTGACATACAATGCGGCTCAATTCTACAAAGAGGCAGCTCAGAAATTGCAACAATTGGCGGCTATGCCGAATCTGAACAGAAACAGTTTGAACCAGGTCATTGCCGATTATCGAAAAAATGCCCTCCCCCATTGGGAGCGCCTGGCCAAGATCAATCCCGACAACACCGGGTATGCATACAGTCTCTATGAGCTCTATATCTCACTCGATCTGACTGAAGAGGCCCGGCAATTAGAGGAAACTTATAATTTTTAGAGGATTATGAAATTTAATACGAAAGTCATCCACGCAGGACAGAAACCGGAAGAGACCTCAGGTGCAGTGATGCCGCCCGTCTTTTTCACCTCCACTTTTGCACAGGAGAAACCAAATGTAAATAAAGGATATGACTATGCACGGGTCGGGAATCCCACACGGACCGCTCTGGAGAAGCTGATTGCAGGTATCGAATATTCCGACGAAGCTGTCTGCTTTTCAAGTGGTGTCGCAGCAACTGATGCCGTCATGAAAACACTCCGTCCCGGAGATCACGTCATCTCGACAAACGATCTCTATGGTGGGTCCTACCGTCTTTTTCAGACAGTGTACGAACCCTTTGGGATCAAATTTTCCTATGTCGACATGACCCAACTGGATGAGGTGAAAAAAGCGATTACCCCCGATACAAAGTTGATCTGGGCTGAAACACCAACCAATCCGCTTCTCAGAATTATTGATATTGAAGCAGTTTCTGACATAGCCCATCAGCACAATGCCCTCTGCATTGTAGATAATACATTCGCCTCCCCCTATCTCCAAAATCCGGTTAAACTTGGAGCAGATGCTTCGATGCACTCTTCCACAAAATATCTGGGAGGCCACTCTGATGTGATCGGAGGGGCAATTGCAAGCTCCAATCAGGAACTTCTGGAGAAACTCCGCTTTCAGATCAAAACTTCAGGAGCCGTTCCAGGCCCGATGGATGCCTATCTGATTCTGAGAGGGATCAAGACGCTGAGTGTCCGTGTGGAGCGATCTGTTGAAAATGCCAAGAAAGTGGTCGACTATCTCCTCTCTGAAAACAGAGTGGCTGAGGTGTTCTACCCCGGTATAAAAACCCACAACAATCACGATATTGCAGCCCGGCAGATGTCTGACTTTGGGGCGATGATCTCCTTCAGCCTGAAAGATGACAGCATCGCGCGGGCAGAAGAAGTGATGAGCAAAACCCGGATCTTCACTCTCGCCGAAAGTCTTGGTGGGGTGGAATCTCTGGTGAGTCATCCCGCTTCCATGACCCATGGATCGATCCCGAAAAAGGTCCGTGAGAAAGCGGGGCTGAAAGATTCCCTCATCCGGTTGTCATTGGGAATTGAAGATGCAGACGATCTTATCGATGATCTGAAACAAGCGATCCATTCATAAAACTTTAACAGACCGTAAGCGTCCGGTGAACTCATGGAAGATGTAGTCATTGTCGAGGCAAAAAGAACTCCCATCGGTGCATTTTTCGGTTCACTGGCCACTCTCACTGCGCCCGAACTCGGGGCTGCTGCCATTTTTGATCTGATCAAACAGAGCGGAATCTCTCCGGATCATGTGGAGGAGGTTATTATGGGGAATGTACTTTCGGCCGGTACCGGACAAGCCCCCGCGAGACAAGCTGCCCTGAAAGCAGGACTCTCCGACCGGACGCCCGCCACAGCTGTGAATAAAGTTTGCGCATCGGGTATGAAAGCTGTGATGATTGCCGCTTCACAGATCGCTCTGGGTGAAAACCAGGTGGTGATCGCCGGTGGTATGGAGAGTATGAGCAATGTCCCCTACTATCTTGACAAACACCGGTTTGGTTCAAAATTGGGCCATTCTGAGGTGTCAGACGGCATCCTCAGGGACGGTTTGTGGGATGTCTATAACGACTGTCATATGGGTAGTGCAGGAGAGCTTTGTGCGAGAGAGTACCAGATCAGCCGCGAAGAGCAAGATGCTTACGCAGCAGAGTCTTACAAGCGTGCTCTAAACGCCAGGGATTCCGGTTATTTTAAGGATGAGATAACGGAGATCAAGGTAAAAGACCGCCGTGGTGCGGTCTCCGTCGTGGCAGAAGATGAAGAACTCAACCGGGTCAATTTCGAAAAAATACCAAACCTCAGGCCGGCTTTTGAAAAGGACGGAACCATCACCGCAGCTAATGCCAGCAGTATCAACGACGGTGCAGCAGCCCTACTTCTGATGAATGCCTCGAAGGCTCAAGAACTGAACCTGGCCCCGCTTGCAGTCATTAAAGGATTTGCCAGTTCAGCCAAAGCCCCTGAATGGTTCACTACCGCACCCGCAGATGCTATTCCACTGGCACTGAAGAGAGCAGGAGTGGAACTCTCCGATGTTGACCTTTTTGAGATCAATGAAGCCTTCTCCGTCGTGGCTCTTGCCAATCAGAAAATAATGGGGCTGGATCCCCAAAAGGTTAATGTCTTTGGAGGGGCGGTAAGCCTGGGCCATCCGATCGGATGTTCGGGGGCCAGAATTCTGGTGACCCTGATTCATGCGTTGAGACAGAAAAACCTTCGTACCGGATGTGCAGGAATTTGCAACGGAGGCGGCGGGGCGTCTGCTCTGGTTGTCGAGCTGGCGGACTAAACATGGCGGGCCACGAACTCCCTCCCGGTGATACACACCTTCCCGAATTGCAATAATATCCGTCTCTTACTATTGATTTTTACATATGGCAGATGTATCATGCCATTACCTGAACCCTCCAATACCAATTCTACACATACCGCCTATAGGGAAAAACGCTACGGATCAGAGAAGTTATTGATCATTCAGCACACCTCGTGTTGACAAAAGAAAGGCATGTTGCGCAACGGTTCCCAACTCACCGGATCCATGGATCCTCGTGTGGCATCAGGAATCGTTACTGCAAAGAGGCATTGAACGCCAGGCTTTTTAGTGGTATCCCGGATCCATTCCGTTTTCCGATGAACATCCATGGACTGGCCTGCCGTAAATTCAACAGGGTAATGATGAGTTTTCAATGCATTCAATTAGAGAATAATAATCAACACTGAATAAAGATTTTATTATATTCAAACCAATTATCACAGGTTAACCATGATTCACGGTATGAAAAAATTTCTTCTGTACTCAATTCTATTGCTGCTTTTGCCCGTCGGAAATGCGGCCGCGCAAGTGGGGATCACGGCGGTACCCTTTCTGCAGATTGAACCGGATTCCAGGGCAACTGGTATGGGTAACACCGGTGTGGCGATTGCAGATAACGCTTCTGCAATTTTCTGGAACCCTGCAGGACTCGCATTTCAAAATCAGAGTCAGATCAGCCTGACCCATGCCAACTGGCTACCTGCGTTCAATGCCGATCTTTTCTACGACTACCTGGTAGGGACGTACTATGTGGAGGGAATCGGAACCATTGGGGGCCACATCACGTTTCTAAACTTGGGTGAGCAGACACGTACCGATGAGACAGGCCTCAATCTCGGCCGTTTTAACAGTTTTGAACTCGCTGCGGGACTCTCCTACGGATTCCGTGTGAGTGATAATTTTTCGTTGGGCACCGGCCTCCGTTTTGTCTACAGCTCCCTGGCTGACGGAAGTGTGAGCGGTCAGGAGATCAATCCGGGGTCCAGTCTTGGGGTCGATCTTTCCGCCCTCTACAAAACCGATCCTTTTATGGTCGGAAACCGACAGGCGAATTTTAGTGCCGGCTTTAATCTCTCCAACCTCGGCCCCGGCATTCAGTATACTGATAATGCTCAAAAAGATCCTTTGCCAACTGTCTTGCGTGCTGGATGGGCTTACAAGATGAATATTGATGCCAATGGTGTAAACACCATTACCCTGTCGAATGACATCTCCAAAGTGATGGCCAGAAACGAGCGTCTGGGTAGTGACCCGGACAATCCAACCTATGAGACCATGGGTGCCCTGGAAGCTCTCTTCAAATCCTGGGGATCCTTCGAGCGGTTCAATGGAACAGAAACCGTGGATGTCACGCTTGCCCAACAGCTGATGCTCGGGTTTGGCCTTGAATATTGGTATGACAATCTTTTTGCGCTCCGAACCGGATACTACTATGAGCACCCTGAAAATGGTAACCGGGAATTCATTACTCTGGGTGCAGGGCTCAGATACAACATCTTTGGCGTTGATTTCAGTTACCTTTATACTCTCGAGGATGATCATCCGCTCGCCAACACCATCCGACTCAGCCTGTTGATCAATTTCAGATAATTTATCTTCGCTGAATGGCGGTGAAAAAAGCATGTGAAAGCAGTGTCAGTTTATATCTTCTGACACTGCTTTTTTTATTTTTGATACCAGCTGATATCGTCTCCGCCCAAAAGATAGAAGGCCAGCTTCACATCGTCGCAGTGATGGTGGAATTTCAGCCCGAAGAGAATCCCTACACTTCTGGCAACGGAACGTTCCAAGAGAACGGCCTGCCCTATCTGAAGGACCCCACCATTACCATCGATCCTCTCCCCCACAACCAATCCTATTTCGAAGCCCGGCTGGAATTTGTCAAAAACTATTTTGAACGGATGTCAAACAGCAGCCTTCAGATCAGCTATCAGGTCATCCCGCAGATCCAGAGAGTAAGCGGTACCCTGGCAGACTACTCCCCCACAGGGAGGGACCCGGACCTGAGCTCCATGGCTGCGCTGGCCTCCGAAGTGTGGTTATCTGCAGGCGACCATCTGGCCGGGGAGATATCGGAACCAAACACTGACCACAGGATGTATGTCATTTTCCATGCGGGAGTCGGAAGGGATATTGAACTGACCGGAACCACACTAAAACGTACACCCCAGGATCTGCCTTCCCTCTACCTGGACCGGGAGGCTTTCAGAGAGCTGCTTCAGGACCCGTCTTTCTCCGGATTCCCTGCTGGTGACAGCAATACACTCATCGACAACACGGTCATCCTTCCCAGAACGTTAAGCCGGGAAGGCGAGGATCTCTCCGGCAAGCCCTACGTGCTACAGCTCTCTGCAAATGGCCTTGCCACAGCGCTGACTGGCAGATATCTCGGCCTGCCGGATCTTTTCCATACGGAAACAGGCCACTCGGGAATCGGCCGTTTCGGACTGATGGATGGAGCCGCAATGTTCTCCTACCGCGGGCTTTTCCCTCCGGAGATGTCGGCCTGGGAAAAAATATATGCGGGTTGGGCTGACGCCTTTACCCTCCCTTTGCCATCAGATCAGGAGGTTATGCTACCGGCGGCCTCCTTGCGCCAGCCCGACAGTTTCCTGAAGATCCCCGTCTCCGGAGATGAATACTTTTTGGTAGAAAACAGACACCGAGATCCGGACAGAAATGGCGTGACTCTCACCATTCAGCGGCCCGACGGTACCCTGGCTGAACAGACATTCACAAATGATGACATTTCGTTCACGTATCAGGAGAGCGGATTCGAAGATCTTCTGGAACCCGGTGTCGTCACTGCTGTTTCAAATTACGATTTCTCCCTCCCGGGAGGCAAGGAAAGTTCAGACGGGCGGATACTGAACGGCGGTATCCTCATCTGGCATGTGGATGAGGCGGTCGTACGTGATAAACTGGGCAGAACCGGTATCAACAATGATGAGAATCACCGTGCCATAACCCTCATGGAGGCGGATGGAGCTCAGGATATCGGCCGGCCGGCAGAGGCCGGGCTGTTTCAAAATGAGATCAACGGATCGCCCTATGATTTCTGGTGGTCTGGAAACAACTCTTCTGTTCTGACACAGGGGAGTACAATCACCCTCTATCAGAACCGATTTGGCCGCGATACCCATCCGGCTAACCGAACCCATAGCGGCGCAACCCCCGATTTTGAGCTCTCCGGATTTTCAGAGACCCTTCCAGTAGCCTCGTTCACCTATTCACGGGTTCACCCCTACCAGCATCTCTACAGAGAGCGATCGATTGAGCCCCTGGACCCGCTCACTGGCAGCCATTTCTTCACCCCTGCCCCGCCAGATACAGCCCTGCATCCGTTCCATTACCCACTGGCTGTGATCCCTTTGGAAACAGAATCGATGGTCGGGGCCCTCATTCCCGCCCGTCATGGCCTCTTCTTTCTGGACAGAGTCGTCGGGACCGTTAAAAAGGTGGCGAGTTTCAATCAGGACATCGGGCAGCCTCTTCTATTAAATGAGGGAAGTCAGCTTGCTGTTGCAACAGGGCTGGCGGGCGGGGTATCGGCTCCTTCTACAGAAGGCCGGACGAGGGTTTCTCTCTATGATTTGTCCCCTGGAAGCGTGAACCTTCAATGGCAAAAAGAGGTCGATGCCTTCAGTGGTTTCCTGAGCCAGAGCGAACCGGGATGGATCGACGCAGATCACTCCGATATCCGTTTCAGGAGAGAGAGTGGTGGAATCCACCAGATGGATCAGTCCGTTCAAACTTCCGAAAAATCGGGACCGTATCAATCCATTATTCAGGAAGGCCAGCTGATTCTGAACTCCCCTGACGGTACCCAACCCCACACTATCCCGGGTTATTCACGCCATCAGCGTATTCACACGGGAATGATTCGTCACAATGAGCTCCACGACTTCTATCTGCTCAGCGGAGATCGCCTCACCACCTACACCGAGAAAGATCAATACGCCACATCCCGGCTCATCACGGACCACTCTCCTCTGGAGTGGCCCGCCATTGTCGACCTGCATCAGGATGGGGTGCCCCATTTTATCTATATTGAAAAGGAGCCGAACCGCCTGGTCGCCAGGAACAGCAGCGGTGGCCTCGCCTCCTCTTTCCCTGTCTCACCTCCTGAAGGATCTGAATTCACCGGGACCCCTTTGGTGGCAGATATCAATGGAGACGGGGAGTATGAGATTGTTGCAGCGGTCCGGTCTGCCTACTCCCTCTCCTACTACGCCTATCATCTCGACGGAAAGGTGGCAGAAGGATTTCCGCTGATGGGGGGAGCCCATCACACCGAAGAGCATCAGCCCGTTCAGCCAGCGATATCCGGGAACCATCTGATCGGCGTCAGTCCGACCGGCGACCTGAAGATGTGGGAGTTCCCTGCAATGGGGGATGTTCCCTGGCGTTCAGCCTATGGAAATCGTTCAAATCACAAACGGTCGGGTGAAATTTCAGCCGCTCTTCCCCCCCCTCTAGCCTCTTCACTGCTCGACCGGGTGGAGACCTATAACTGGCCCAATCCTGCATCCGATCACACATTTCTCCGAATTCTGACCACCGAAGATGCTGAAGTGTCTGTAAAAATTATTACACTGAGCGGACAAACCGTCTATGACGGGAAACACCACACCAACCGGGGAATTCCTCACGAGATCGAGATCGACACCCGGAGCTGGTCCAGCGGAGGGTACATCGGCCTGGTCACAGCAGAATCGGGGGAGGCCCGGGAACAGAAACAGATCCGGATCGCCATTGTCAAATAGATCATGCTCAGCACCTCTTTGAAATATCGAACAGGCTTTCTCTTTCTGCTGCTGATTCTGATTCCGCTCTTCAGAGTCCTGCCAGCCCAGGTACTTCCTTCCGATCTCAGCTACCCTGCCAACCATCTGGAGTGGTTCACCATTCGGAGTGATCATTTCGATATCCATTTCCAGGAGGGAAACGAGGAGTCTGCCCTGGCCATTTCAGCCATTGCAGACGGAGTTTATACACCTGTCACCCATTTTTACGATCATCAACCGTCGGGCCGAACCAGCATTGTGCTTCGTGACCGTGCAGACTATTCCAACGGCGCCGCCTACTTCTATGACAACAAGATTGAGATCTACCTTCCTTCGATCGACATCCAGCTTCGCGGAACGCACCACTGGCTCCGGAATGTAATTACACACGAATTTACACACATTGTACAGCTGGATGCGGCCAAGCAGGGCCGCCGCTCCATTCCGGCCTTCTATCTTCAGTGGCTCTCTTATGAAGATGCCAGAAGGCCTGATATTCTGTACGGTTTCCCTAAAGGCATTGTCACCTTTCCTCTTTCCAATCTCGCTATTCCGCCCTGGTTTGCCGAAGGGACTGCCCAATTTCAGGACGGTAAGCTCGGTTACGACAGCCTCGACAGCCATCGGAATATGCTCCTCCGCACCCGCCTGGAGTCGGATAGCTGGCTCTCACTTGATGAGATGTCCTCATTTTCATCGAAAAACGGCCTGGAGAGAGAACTGGTTTACAATCAGGGGTTTGCTTTCGTCAACTACCTTGCCGGGCGGTTCGGCGAAGAGGTGCTCCGGGAGTTGACCCGCGAGTCCTCCTCAGGCCGCAGCCATTTCAACTCGGTTCTGGAGCATGTCACCCGAGTTCCTGCCGGGGAGCTCTTCGAGGAGTGGATCGCCTGGGAAAAAGAGAGCGTCAGATCCCGGTTCTCAGGCAGGAGTTACCGCGAAACGACGCCGGTTGAAGAGAGAGGATTCTACAATTTTTATCCCCGGTTGAGCCCCGACGGAGAGCAGATCGCCTATCTTACAAACGGGGACTTTCCTGCCGGTGAGACCTACCTGGTATTAAAGGAAACAGCGCTCTCCGCAGAGAGCAGTGGGCATTATGCGGACGCCGAAGCCACCATAGAACTACGAATGGATCCATTGGAACCTTCCGTTCAGCCCTCTGAACGAGCCTCTCATTTTTCCGTACATTCTGTCCACCAATCCCCGCATCCCCTCACCTCTTGTTCGTTAGCGGAGAGTTTCAGGAGGCCACTCTCTGCATCAGGCCGATTCGCATTTTCCCCGGATGGCAGCCTCATTGCCATGAGCCGGACCGTAAAGAACCGCTACGGTGAGGAGTACAGCGATATCTATCTGTATGACCGGGAGGCCGGTGAAACGATACAACTCACGCATGATCAACGCATCTTCGATATAGGGTGGCATCCTTCAGAGAACAAACTAACGGGCGTAATGATCGAAGATGGCAGACAGAACATCGTCATTGTAAACAGCAAGACCGGTGAACTCACCCGCGTGACCGATCTGCCATTCGGTACCTCCCTTTACACTCCTGTCTGGGATCCGGACCGCCATTCCATCCTCTTTGCAGCATCCAACAAGGGCAACCGGGATCTCTACAGAACCGACTACGAAGGCCGCATCACACCGGTTATGACAAGCCGGGAGCACGATATCCGGGACCCCTATCTCGACCTCTCTACAGGTACACTCTACTTTTCAGCCGATCTTGATGGCATCTTCAATATTTACCGGTACAGGGAAGGCGGGGAGGCCGTTGAGCAACTGACCAGTCTGTACGGCGGGGCTTTCATGCCGTATGTTGCGGGGGATGAGATCTACTTTTCAGAGTATCAGGCCGATGGATATAAAATTTCAAAAGTTACCATACCGGATGAGAAAGAAGTTACTGCGTATCCCCTTCCCACAGCGGGGAAGGATCTTATGGATTCGTCGCTATTTGAGTATATCGGTAGTAGCGATGCTCCGGAGGCCAGCGAGGCGTCAGAGAACCTCTCTTCCATTCAACGCCAGGATGGCGAACTACCGGACTCCCGGCCTGGCCTGAAAGTCCCGGAAGAAAGACACTATTTCTATTACCAGCCGGCAGACACCTTATCGGATCGAATCGTGCTTGAACGGGTAATAGAGCCCTATTCCGAGAAAACCACACCTCTGAATATCTACCCCGTGATCCGGTTCGATAACTACACAAAATTGCGGGGCGGGAATGGCCGGCTGCTGGGGAGGGGTGATTTCGCAGGACTTGGGGAGAACCTCTGGCGCGATATGAAAGTAGGCGCCTACTTCTCCTCACGGGATGTGACGGAATCGCTCTCGCTTTTCGGCGGAGTACTCCTCGGCCCGGGCTCCAATCCTGACCCTGAAGTAAGCAACTTTTTAAGTCCTTCCCGCCTGCTCGATGCGGACCGGGATCTCTTTTTCACGGTCGATTACAGTGGACTTCCATTTATTAAAAGAAGCTGGTCGCCTACCATCAGTTTTGAGTTTGCCAACATGGTCCGCAATGTCTCAGGCGGGCTCGAAGTAGAAGAGTTTCCCTGCACCTCCTGCCTGCCAGAGATAAAAAAAGTGGATATCCGTTATATTGTCTGGGAGGCGGGCCTGTTTCTGAGGAGCAAGATCAACCGCTGGAGCCTGATCGAAGCCGGAGCTCTCTACTCCCCCTACCGAGTAAAAACCGACCGTTTTTTCTCCGCTGAATACAATGAAACCATACCGGGCTCCTCATCAGAGTATTTCCGTGGCTTCACGTTGACCACCGCACACATCAGTGATCTCACCCTGCCCGATATCCACTCCGATATTGCTCCCAAAGGGATCCGGACCGAACTTCGCTACCGCTATGAACCGGGTAAACTTTTGCGGGGCTTCGATATCGAGGGCGGCCAGTTAACACCGAATCATGAAACGGCAAAGAACCACTCAGTTGAACTGAAAGGAAGAGTTGGATTTCCTGCCGGAAGAAACTCGGCAGTGCAGATCACCTCCCGCTTCTTCTCCTATTTCAATAATCCCGAGGACTACTTCTACATGGATTACAGCGGCGGTCTGAGCGGGCTCCGCTCCTATCCATTTTTTGCAGTCGGAGGACAGCGCACGTTCTTTGTAAGAAGCTCCTACCTCACACCGCTGTTAACCAACATCCAGTCCGGATCGGGCCCCCTCATGCCCGACAAACTCTTTCTTCATCTCTATGCGGAGACCGGCAACGGATATGGAGGGCCGTTAGGCGGCGGAAACAGACTGAAGAACGGGATCGGTGCGGAGCTCCGTGTCGCCCTCAACAGCTACTATCTCTTCCCGCTTAAATTCTTTGTAAATACCTCCTACGGCTTCAATCGTTTCGATATTCAGCTACCTGCCAACTTTAATGAATCCAATGGCAGAAATAATGTACATTATGGCCGTGAAATTTTATTTTACTTCGGTTTAACCTTTGATTTCGATTTCCTATGAAACGCCTCTTCATTTGCCTGATCCTCTTACTACTTCCGGCTGCAGGGTTCACACAACAGCACCTTCTGCAAGATGAGAAGGTCTCTTCTGTGGTGATAAAAGGAGCAGAAATCCAGTCGTCGGCCGTGCCTGATCAAAGCAGCTTCCATCTGGTAGAACCGATACTTACCCGAAAAATCAACTACGATCAGAACAGCAGTGAAGGATTCAGGCTGGGCCAATCCCCGAGAGCGGCTTTTTTCAGCTCTCTGCTCATCCCAGGATCAGGACAGCTTGCAAGCCGGAGCTGGCTGCGTGCGGGACTCTTCATCGCCGTGGAGGCGGCCGGAATCTATCTGGCCGTGGAGCAGAGAAACAAAGCGGTGGCTGGCGAGCGGGAGTATGAGCGCTTTGCAGACAACAACTGGAGTGTGGTGGAGTACTCCAACTGGCTGATCGACTATCATCACGTTCACGGCATCAACAACCCCTATATCGAACAGTTGAGAGCTGAGGTAGCAGGCGCAGAAGCGGCCTACGACACCCGTGTAGACTGGCAGAAGGTGGATATCAACCTGCTGCGAAATGTGGAAAGAAATACCCCCTACCTGACCACCGATGATGAGATTGCCAATCAGTTTTCTCATACACTCCCATCTTACGGCTCGCAGCAATATTACGAACTGATCGCCAAATATTACCAGTACCAGGCTGGCTGGCGCGACTATCATGCGCATCACGACTCCATCGGCCATCTGGATGAGAATTACAACCAACGTTTTCTGATCGACAGAAACGGACTTTTTGCGAGTGCCTACTTCCTGGATGCAGCCGACTCAGCCAGAGCGTTCAATGCAGACTACCGGAAAAGCCGGAACATCGCCACCTTTTTGCTGGTGAACCATGTTATTTCAGCTTTTGATACGTATTTTACAGTGAAGCTGAAACAAAACAATTTGCAGGCAAGTTCAAGCGTTGCACCCGGACGGCAATTTGTACTTACCTACCAGTTCTGAATTGAGTCATTATTTTGAAATCCGAATTTAACACAAGAAAAATCCTTCAGATTCTTGGAGGAGTTTTGCTGCTGGGCATCATCGTAGCCATCCTCATGGATCTCTGGATCATGCCCTACTACACCAACTACAATGAAGGGGTGACCGTGCCCGATGTGACCCGCCTCCCTCTGGATGAGGCAGAGGCGCTCCTGGAGACGTACGGCCTTCGTCATGAAGTTCTGGATCGCAGGGCCCATTCCGCCTACCCGGCAAACTACATCATCGACCAGACCCCTGAAGCCATGCAAATTGTAAAACCTGACCGAAAAGTTTATCTTATTGTCAATACCGACGCCACACCCAAAACGGTCGTTCCGAATGTGGTAAATCTTTCATTGAGGAATGCTGAAATTCAGCTTGAAAATCACGGTCTGGCTATCGGAACACGCAGTTATGAGACATCCCGATTTATCAACACCATACTGAGACAATCCGTCGCTGCCGGCGACACCGTAGCCCGGGGCACTGTGGTGGATCTGACCGTTAGTGATGGCCTTGGTTCCAGAATGGTTCAGATCCCTGACCTGTCGGGCATGACGCTGATCGAAGCGCAGCAGGAGCTGTTGAGGGCCGGGCTGACAGAAGAGATTCGGTACCAGCCGACGGACGAAGCCGCTCCCAATACGGTAATCAGCTATACTCCCAATTCCGGCCGGCTGCCCGAGGGGGATACCATTCAGCTGGTTGTGGCCGAACGGATGGATGCACGTGAAGAGATCGAGTCCGGTGCCATTGTAGATGACTCCACCTCTGTAAGTAATAACCTTGAGAATATTGATGAACTTTAATTTACCCCTGATCGCTCCTTCCATTCTGGCTGCTGATTTTTCCAGACTGGGGAGTGAGATCGAAGAGTGCATAGACGCAGGAACGAAATGGATCCACTGTGATATTATGGATGGCCATTTTGTACCCAATATCAGCTACGGCCCGGACATTGTCCAGGTAGCCCGGAACGCCGCTCCGGAAGCATTCCTGGATGTCCACCTCATGATTGAGCAGCCGGACAACTACATTGAAAATTTCGCCGATGCAGGTGCAGACCTCATCGCCGTACATTACGAGGCGTGTCCGCATCTCCACAGAACAGTACAGAACATTAAAAACCAGGGATGCATGGCGGGTGTGGTGATCAACCCGGCCACGCCGGTCTCGCTTCTCAAGCCGATTCTGCCCGATGTAGATCTCGTCCTGCTGATGAGTGTCAATCCCGGGTTCGGCGGGCAGGAGTTCATCAGCGGAACCTACGACAAGATCAGGGAACTGGTCGCCCTTAAGGAAGAAACCCGCACGGAGTTTCTTATTCAGATTGATGGAGGCGTAGGCGAAAAGAACATTAAAAAACTAACGTCTGCCGGTGCTCAGGTACTGGTAGCAGGCAGTAGTGTCTTCAAAGCAGAGAACCGGAAAGAACAGATTCAGCGCTTACTGGAGCTGGCTCAAAGCGGGGCAAAAGGACATTTGATTGCCTGACGAACATACAAACAGGAAAAGAGGAAGGTCTATCGAAAATCAGGAATTGACAGAAGAGATCATATTCGTTGAAGGGGTGGATCCCGTACAGATTTTTGGAGTCCGGGATGCCAATCTTCAGGCCATTGACAACGCATTCCCTAAAACGAAGGTGACAGCGAGAGGAAACAGGCTCAAGTTTTATGGTCCGAAAAGTGAAACAGATGTCCTGAAGGATATTATTCAGGAGCTGCTGCAGATTGCCAAAAAGAAAGGCGAGGTAAAACGGGGTGACGTCGAAACCCTTCTGGCCCTGGCAAACCGTTCGGAACCGGTGATCGATTCAGTATCCGAACCGGCCATGGTTGTCGATACCGGAGATATCATCCTCCATACCCATACCGGTGAAGCCGTGATGGCAAAGACACCGGGCCAGCGCGCCCTCATCCGTGCTTCTGAAAAAAACGATATCCTGTTTGCCATCGGCCCTGCGGGTACCGGTAAGACCTACACCTCCGTGGCCCTTGCCGTACGGGCGCTGAAAAGCAGGCAGGTCAAGAAGATCATTCTGGCCCGTCCGGCCGTTGAAGCGGGTGAAAACCTGGGATTTCTGCCCGGAGACCTGAAAGAGAAGATCGATCCCTATCTCCGCCCGCTCTATGATGCTCTGGAAGAGATGATCGATCATGACAAATTAGAGTTTCATCTGGCCAAGAATGTAATCGAAATCGCTCCGCTGGCCTATATGAGAGGGCGCACTCTCAACAATGCATTTGTCATTCTGGATGAGGCCCAAAACGCCACCAATACCCAGATGAAAATGTTTTTGACCCGGATCGGCTTCAACAGCCGCGCCATCATCACCGGAGATATCACCCAGACCGACCTGCCCAAAAAACATGAATCGGGACTCATCTCCATACAAAATATTCTGAAAGAAATTGACGGTATCTCATTTGTTTATTTGGATCAGAAGGATGTGGTCCGGCATAAACTGGTACGAGATATTATCGATGCGTACGAAAAATTTGAATCCAAACCGCGTAAATAAGAATCATGAGCGTCTCCATACACCCACTATATGAAGGAACTTTTTCTGTGGGCACGGACAAGATTTTTCATCCGATTGCAAAAACCGACCGGGCTCACCGGGGGGCTTTGAAAGTATCAATCCACCCTTTTCTCATAAAATCAGAAGACCGGAATATCCTGTTTGATGCGGGGATTGGCGACCTGTTTGGTGGGGATACAACCATCCGGACGATGTATAAGAATTTGGAAGAGCAGAACCTCTCCAACCTGGATATCACCGATATCTATGTGAGTCATCTCCATTTTGATCATTTTGCAGGAGTGGCCAACCGGGAGAGTGGCTTCTGGGAACTTACCTTTCCAAATGCAACCCTTCGGGTTTCTGAAGGGGATTGGAATGATTTGACAGAAAATGCATCGGAACTGGATGAAGATCGGCAGGAGTTTCTATTCTTTCTGGAAGCCCGTGCAGAGATTGAATTTCTGGAAGAGGATACCTACACCATCCCCGGTGTGAGGAGCATTACGGTAGGCGGGCACTCCAAATATCATCAGATCCACTTCTTTGAGCAGGGAGAACAAAAATATCTGATGGCTGGGGATATCATCGAGGGGCGTTCTTCCATCAACCAGAACTACGCAGCCAAGTATGACTTTGATCCGCCGGCTACAAAGGAGATCCGGGATAAACTACAGAAGACTGCGTTCGATGAGGGCTACACCATCCTGGCCTATCACGAGACTCAGCACCCCGTCTTCCGTCTTTCCGATTATGATGAGAAGTCCGGTTACAAAATTCAGAATATGGACCTTCAGGAGTAGAAGACTCCCCGCGGTCTGAATGGAGCTTGCTGCCCGCCGCCCGGGTTCTGGAACCCATCGATTAATACAACCGGGACGGAGGTCCGGGTTGATCCTGCCTCCGCTATCGTGCCGTAGATGAAACAGGCATGCTCTCCACTCCGGTCTTGCCTGAGTAGGTGGCCTGTACGCCCCTGGGGGGGGGTCCGCATCCCGCTCTACACTGCCGGTATCATCGTCACCACCACTCCCGCTGCAATCGCAAGCAGAAAGCTCAGGAGAGTGCCAATCAGAATGTATTCGGTGAGCTTCCTGTCTTTTGCCCGCGTCAGATCCCCAAATCGGAAGATCGATTTGGCCGCAATCATAAAACCGACCACACCCATATGCCCCGCCAGAATCGCGATGTAGATCACGATTCTCTCCATCCATCCGATCGTCTTCCCGGCCATAAACAGGGACTGTTCGGGGTTCTCTTCGATGACGCCGTCCCACCGGCTCAGTACGACCTGCACGATATAGGCCGAGGGGTGGGTGACGAACAGCAACCCGGTTGCGGCTGCCCAGAACCAGGGGTTGGTGACAAAAATGAGATCCTGATCAAAATAGAACATCCATGTGATCCCGATAACGAGCAAATGTGCGATCTGATCTGCGAAGAACCATTTTGGGTTGCTGTTTCTGTCGGAAAATGAGAGCTTGACTCCATCGATCAGCCAATGAGTGAAGGCGATAAAAAGAGCAGCAGGCCAGACGCTGAGATCCCAAAACAGCAAAAGGATAAGGACAAAGTGGGTCAGGCTGTGCCCGTAGAGATAGGGAGACCTCCACTTTTTACTCCTTTTCTGATGGATACCGTAGGTAGATTGCAGAAAGAAATCGCCGATCAGATGAGCCAGAATCAGTTTTGTCAGTTCAATCACGAGTCTCCCTGATTTTATCAGTTATTATGTCAGAATAGTACTTCTCCAGTTCCATGATCTCATGCAGAGATCCACGCTGAATATGCGCATTTATAGTAGATTGTGCCAGGCCAAGCTCCTTTGCTATTTCCGTCTGTGTAATCCCCTCCCTACCCAGTAGAAAGCCAGCGACTTCGGCGGTCCGGTTGGTCCAGCCATTCAGAATGACACGTACCAGCCTGAACATCATATCAAATTCCCGGTTGATCTCTTCCCACGGAGTCCGGAGCCCCAGCCTCCGTCCCGAAGCTGTGAGCTGATCGAGTAGTTTTCCCGAGTAGATAAAAGCCTCACCCGATGCTTCGTTGATCGCTGCGTCGGGATCGTCCGTTCTGCCTATTCCGATCGCCTGCCGCACGTTGAGCCCCGGAATGTCCAGAGCCACCACAGTTGAAATAATAAGCAGGGAGGCCCTCAGCCCCTTCTCCGGTAATACCTTGATCTGAAAACTGTCCCCCCGGTAGATCATCCGGTCGCCCGGATGGGGTGAGATCCTCTCAAACAGCTCCTTTAACGGATCGAGCCACACCTGCGGGTCCTCTACTGTGGAAGAATTGACAATATCACCGGTTATAATCGCTATCATAATCTATTATCGTCATTTAAATCGATAATTACAAATTATAGTCTATTTAATAGATATTGACCCATTATAGATGATTTTAGCGATATTTAGTCTGGCATCTATAACACCTGACGATCCCGCCGCTTCTTCTAAGCGGTACGGAGCTCACGTACTTGCCCTCTGTCTGTTCGGAATGGAGGAGCTCGTTCCCCCACCCTTTTCTTCTTATCCAGAGAGTTCACGGCTAAGCAAAATAGAGTATTCCAGCACCATATTTATTAAGTTGCCATTCAAGCGATAAACAACCCACTAAACCGGAGAACGATGGATCTTGAACTAACGAACAAACGATTTGTAATATGCGGTGCCAGCAGCGGTTTCGGTGAAGCGATTTCACGCCTGCTGCTGATAGAAGGAGCCCGCCTGGTGCTGGTAGCAAGACGCGGGGAAGTATTGGAAGAAAAGTATGGGCATTTCGAAAAGAGGGTGGAATTTATTGAAGGAAGTGTTCTCCGCCAGAAGACATTGCAGGCGATTCGGAAAGCGGCGGACAAGGATGA
>CALKWT010000046.1 GCA_938003885.1 uncultured Balneolaceae bacterium
TCCATTCTGGAGGCTGTTGAGTTGATGGCGTCTCAAAAAATCGGCTGCTTGCCGGTCGTGAAAAACAACCGGCTTGTAGGGATGATAACCGAAGCCAATTATATGGCGATTACAGCAAGGCTATTGAAGCAATTGCACAGTGCTCAGGCGTCAGAAAAGTGACACTCCATACGATGCGGAGGAAGCTCAGACGCCGGGGGACGGTCGGTGGCCATCCCGGAGTACAAGTGGGGCCGGACCAGAAGGGAGACAGGGAGCGTGTCGGGGAGTATAGATGGCGGTAAGCGCAGGAGGTTCCCATTGTCTCTGCTGCCTTCAACCTCCCACCGCCTGAGATGAAGAGCAAACGAACCAGAATGCAATTATAGGAATACTTTTCTTATCATTGGTTAGCCAGAGTCCGGCGGGAAGTAAAGATAGAACAGATAACCACTGAAACAGACCGTATTGATCACCGATAACAGACGATCAGAAGATAGAATTCGATACCGGTTTGGTTCCGGTAAACCGGGTCCGGTGGTTGTGTTTTTTGTTGGAATTCACGGAAATGAAATTGCTGGAGTTGAAGCATTCGACCGGATGGAGCCGTATCTCAGAGAAAAAGAGGGACAGATTAGCGGAACGGTATATGTTCTCACCGGAAATCTGCCCGCACTGGAAGCCGGGGTCCGATATCTGGATACGGATCTCAACAGACTTTGGGAAGTCCATCCCGAAACGGACAGGCAGTCGCACCGCTCCTGGCTTCAGCAGACTCGTGAATATCAGCAGTATGAAGAGATCAAGAAGGAGATAGATGGCCTGCTTGAGAGGCACTCTGAAGCAGGCGGTGAATTCATTTTTGCAGACATCCATACCACATCCGCACGCAGTTGTGCCTTTGTGCTGCTGAATGACACACTTTCCAACAGGCAGCTGGCCAAACAATTCCCCGCACCCAGGATATTGGGAATAGAGAGGCATATACGGGGCACGATCCTTAGTTATATCAATAACCTTGGCCATACGGCGATTGGGTTTGAAGCAGGAAGACATTCCGAGCCGCATTCGGTAGATAGAAGTGAGGCATTTATAAGATTGATGCTTCATCACACCGGGATTTTGAAGTTGCAGAGGGATCTGTTCGCAGAAACTGAACGGATACTGGAGCCGGAAGAGTTTGTGCCTCCGGCCAGTTATACCATCAAGTATCACCGTGTGATCGAGAGTGCTGAAACGTTTCAGATGATTCCGGGTTTTCGCAATTTCGATCCGGTTGAGAGGAATCGTTCACTTGCCTATGAAAACGGAAAGGTAGTGAAGTCGCCGGTAGCGGGCAGGATTTTCATGCCGCTCTATCAGAAGAGAGGGCATGATGGATTTTTCATCATCCGTGAAGTATCCGCTTTCTGGCTGGAGCTGTCTGCATGGCTGAAGAACAATTATTCCCACTCCATTCTGAGATACCTGCCCGGCGTAAAGCCCTACAGCCCGAATGGCTATCTGGTGAACATGGACAACACCCTGGTGGGGATCGATGATCTGTTTCATCTGCTGGGATATCGGATCAGCCACAAAGATGAAGATACAATCATTTGTTACAGAAGGTAGAACCTGGAGATCACGGATGGAACGGGTAAGGCAAGTAGATGAATCAGCTAGGGAACACGGCTTACAACCGTTCAAGTTGGAGCAACAAACAGAACCATGGAGATTAAATAGATAAATTTATGCTTGATTATCAATATGTAGACGGGACGAGGCTGTTGTCTGTGATAGAAGCACTCATTTTTGCCAGTCCCTCCCCGATCACATGGGAGAAGATATCGGAAATCATCAAGGAGAATGAAGAGGAGATAGAACTGGACCGGGATACCATTGAAACGGCGGTCATACAGCTGAATACCCGATACGAAGAGAACGACCTCTCCTTTCGGATTGAACACACAGGTGGTGGATTTACCTTCGTTACCCGGCCCCGTTTCTACCCCTGGCTGAGTGTGTATCAGCACGAGAATGCCTATCGAAAATTGTCACAATCAGCTATTGAGGCGCTTGCCATTGTGGCTTACCGCCAGCCTATTACAAAACCGGAAGTGGATAGTATACGGGGGGTGGATTCCGGTTACATCTTGCGCCAGCTGATGGAGAAGATGCTGATACGAGTGTCAGGGCGTTCTGATACACCGGGGAAGCCGCTGCTCTACAAAACTACCGCTCACTTTCTCAGGCATTTCGGAATCAATAACGTCAGTGAACTCCCCCGCCCCCGTGAGATTGATGAGATTCTGAAGGATGACGACATGGCCGAACACCGGAGGCTTCTTCTGGAGCGGCAGATGGAGCTCCAGGATGATGAGGCCAGGGAGATATTTGATAGCTTTATAGAGGAGCGGGAAATGGCTGAAGGGGAAACAAAAGGGAGTGAGAAGGACCCCGATTCATAGACACTCCGGGCAAGGACCGTTTCCTGTCAGGCTCTCTTATTGCGTTGAACAGTTGACAGTGTGGGGTTAGAGTGTGTATATTTGTACACACTTTAAGAAGCTTCTCTATGCCCCTGCCAGAAAAAAGCCTTACGGAATCGTTACTTTGGGATCGGATAGGTATCGGAATATCAGGAATATGTGCCATCCACTGCCTGATACTACCGGTTCTTATCTCGCTGATGCCCCTCTGGGGGTTCACCTCTTTCATGCACGGCTGGGCTCACCCCATCTTTCTTCTTCTGCTGGTGCCTACGATCTTTTATGCAGCCCGAAGAAGCTATTTCGACCGTAAAATTGTGGGTTATCTGCTGTCAGGCCTCCTGCTGGTCCTAACCGGCTGGCTTGCGGGCCACTACTGGTTTGGCCTGCTTTTTGAAACCGTTGTCACCATGGCCGGAAGTGTACTGCTTATTACGGGACATTGGCTCAACTTCCGGCACCACCGGGAATGCAAGACCCGGGGGCATGTTCACCATCCTGTTGTCAGTAAAATAATCGAGCCTGAGGAGGAGAGAACAAGGTCATGAAAAGAGTGAACTTCACCCTGGATGATGCCACTGTAAAGCTGCTGGAACGACTTTCCAGGAAATATTACAAAGGTAATAAATCACAGACTGTACGTGCAGCATTGGAAAGTCTTGCGGTACATCAGGGGCATGATGGTTGGGTTATCAGCGGCTATACACCACTCAAAATGGATCACGATGCAAATTGCCATACATGCGGTTCAGAACAGCCCGAGGGCAACATACTCTTCAAACCAGTATTTGAAAAAGGGAATAGCCCTGCGGCGATCAGGCAGATCCCCAATGTGGATTGGGTAGAGTGTCCGGAATGTGTAGAGAGCAGGGAAGGCTGAATCCCACGATCACCCGATCTCTTCTCTGTTTCACGCTTTTTTTCCCGGGACCCGGGGACGATTTAATCCAGCTGCGGGCGAGGAGGCCCTTCCAATTGCAGACGCCCCTCTCCATAAAATGGAATAATGGGTTTAACTCAGCTGTTTCCTTTGATTATTGAAGCAAAAACAGCTAACTTTCAAAGCTGTAAACGTCAGGCTTCGAACGCATGAATGAAAGACTGTTCAGGTTTGAAAGAGCTACTGTAAGATACTTCAAAATAAACAATTGAAATTAATGAATAAAGGAACCATAGCACAAGTAATTGGTCCTGTTGTTGATGTGGACTTTGAACAGGGGCAGCTTCCCAAAATTTTAAATGCCCTTTACATAGAAAGAGAAGACGGAAGCAGGCTTTACCTGGAAGTTGCCCAGCACCTGGGTGAGAACAGAGTGCGGACGATCTCCATGGACTCTACCGACGGATTGGTAAGAAATATGACGGTTGTGGATTCCGGCTCGCCGATTTCAATGCCGGTCGGTGAAGATATACGGGGCCGGCTCTTTAACGTGGTTGGAGAAACCATTGACGGTATAGCTCAGCCCAAGGGAGAACGATCTTACCCGATTCACAGAGATGCCCCTGCGTTTGAGGATCTTGCTACCAGTACGGAGATGCTGGAGACAGGTATCAAGGTGATTGACCTGTTGTGTCCATACGCAAAAGGAGGTAAAATTGGTCTGTTTGGTGGTGCGGGTGTAGGTAAAACCGTTCTGATTCAGGAACTGATCAACAACATTGCGAAGCAGCATGGGGGCCTCTCGGTTTTTGCCGGTGTGGGAGAGCGTACAAGAGAAGGAAATGACCTTCTGCGTGAGTTTATTGAGTCTGGAGTCATCAACTATGGGGATGAATTCAAAGAAGCCA
>CALKWT010000047.1 GCA_938003885.1 uncultured Balneolaceae bacterium
TGGAAGAGAAGAGCGCCCCCAGAATCATTCGTTCCTCGATCTCAGGAACCAGAAAACCAAACCCGTCCAGCGGATGGTCAACATCCTCTTTCCGGTAGCCCAGATGCAGTACTGACAGGGGTGGATAGGGTACCTGTTGGGTGAGTGGGCCGACCGGCTGGCTGCCCGGGAAAAGGGCATCTTCCCATTGATAGACCGGAATGTTCAGCACGACATGGTCAAACGGCCCGTCTACCCGCTTGCCGTGTTGAATCATCCATCGATTGTCGGAGGTTCGGGTCAGCTTCTTCACTTTCCTGTTCAGATGCAGATGCTCAAGCGGTTCAGAAAGCCTGTCCGGAAGCGTCTGAAGGCCCCCTTTAAAAGAGACCAGCCTGCGCGGTGGTTTGTTCTGACGGCCCCTCCCCAGTCGGCCTGCAATGGCCCCACGGATCAGGGAGCCGTATCTCTGCTCTGTCTCATACATGGCGGGAAAGGCGTGTTCCAGAGAGAGGTTTTCAGGCCGGTTGGCATAAATCCCCGCAATAAAAGGGTTGATTCCGTAATCGAGCAGCTCCCGGCCCAGCCGCCGCTCCACAAATTGTGCAACCGTCTCCTCCCCGCCGTTTCGTCGCCGTCGGATGAAGGGTTCCAGCAAGATCCTCAATTTACCTTTGGTCGTGAACAGAGGTGTGGAATAGGCCTCCTTAAGAGATCCGGGAAGGGCCAAAAGCTCGCCACCTTTCACAATGAAGCGTTTGGATGCACTCGGGTTTGCATCCAGCAACTGATCTGTGAGCCCCGCTTCCTCCAGAAATTGGTAGATTTCAGCATCTTTCAGCAGAAGTGTATTCGGGCCGTACTCGGTGAGCCATCCGTTGCTGTATTCTGATCTGATCGCCCCTCCGATCTCCAGTTTTTTTTCAAAAAGATGGACCGTGTGCCCCTCCTTCTGTAAAAGATATGCGGTGGTAAGCCCGGTTATTCCGGCTCCGACAATTGCTATGTCAGCCATTCTTAAGGATCATGTTAGCGAGAAAAGATCTTCTGCAAGAATCTAATGATGATCAGGGTTCGGCGTCCTGAAGATTTTCGTAGAACTTAGCACTCTGGAACCCAGTTTGCATAAACTCGATTCGAAAATAAGACACCATCGCCTGCCTTTCAAACATAAGATATAAAATCTGCGATGGTGAACAAAAGAGAGCCGGTTCAATCGGGGTATCCTCAACTTTCACTATACACTCCGCCTTAAAAATGGTACCTTACTCAAAATCAAACAGAGCACGATACGATGACGATTACAGTACTTGGGTGCGGATGGCTTGGTTTCCCGCTGGCACAGCGGCTGGCCGGCCGAAACTACCGTGTGAAGGGATCCGCCCGGTCCGAAAAGAAAGTAAAACTCCTCATTCAGAATAGCATCGACGGGTACCGAATCGAGCTGCCTGACTCTTTCCAGGATGAATCGGCCGAACCATTCTGGAATTCAGAAATACTGTTTCTGAACATCCCGCCTTCCGGAACAGGCAATCCGGAGAGCTATCCCGGCCTGATGGAGAGAGCCGTACGGACGTTTATGGAGAGCGGGGATCAGGAGAACAAATGGGTAATTTTTGCAAGTTCCACGTCTGTATACAGTGATACCGGTGGTTTAACGAGAGAAGAGGATGTGGTTTCGGAGACCCTTGCCGACCTGCGCGGACAGATGATGCTGAGAGCTGAGCTGGTTGTCCGCGGAGTTCAGAAGGAGGCCACCATTCTCCGGTTTGGCGGACTCTATGGGTATGGCCGGCACCCGATCTACTCGCTGAGCGGCCGTACAGGACTGAAGGATCCTCAGAAACCGGTTCATCTGATTCACCAGAAAGATTGTCTCAACATCATCACAAAAGTGGTTGAGAAGCAGCTGAAGGGTGAAACGTACAATTTGATTTCAGACGGGCACCCCCCGAAAAAGACGTTTTACCAGCATGCGGCAAAGTTTTATAACCTGCCCCTGCCTCAATTTTTGGATGAACCGGAGAAAGATTACCGGATCCTATCCAACCGAAAAATCAAAGAGCAGCTCGGGTACACCTTTACCTACCCCAATCCGATGGATCTCACCCCATAGGCGCGTGCAACGATCCCATAGGCCCGCTCAACGATAGTGAGCCCGTCCGATCACGGTTCGCATCCCCCCGGTACCTATATCCCGTACCTATCCCTCAGAGGCCCTGTCCTATGAAGGTTAGAACGCGGATCGCTGCCTTGTCTACCCTCACCCGCATGGGTTAAAATAAGCTACGCTCTCGTAAAGCGTAGGTCGTCGGTTTGATTCCGACCTTTGGCTCTCTTAAACACCATTTTTGCCTGAAAATGCATCTTTATGTCTGCGAAGTGCGGACAGATCTCTTACCGCAGGTGAACAGAGAAGCGAGCGTTAAAAAACCCGGATCTGGCTGGCCAGAGTGTGGCTCAGCTCCACCTTTTTCCCTTCGACCTTCAAGGTGAGCTTCTCTTGATCCGTGTCGTTCGAGACAACCTCCAGGGAGACAC
>CALKWT010000048.1 GCA_938003885.1 uncultured Balneolaceae bacterium
CGGGCCAGGTGATATCCGCGGCTCTTTTCGTTTGCCCGGTTCTCTATCATTCCCAGGCCCTCGTTTGGACGCATCCATTTGGTGGAGAGGTGAATGCCATCATCCGGGTGGATCGTCTGATTCCCGTAAAAATTTAAACCCATCATTGCGGGAACGGGCCCCTCTGTGTGGTTAGGCAGGTAGATCAAAAGGTCGATGGTGAGATTCTCCGGCAATTCTTTCCCATTCTGATGGAACCGAATGGAAACCTGTTTCCGGGTTGCCAGCCCTCCCAGAGCCTGTCTGTCTGCCGATCGTTCAATAAACGCCATCTCATACTCAAACCCGGGTACCTTACCGTAAACATTCTCCTTAAACAGTTTCAGGATCTCCTCCCTTCTTAAATCGGTCCACTGTTCGGCACTCTCAATGACACGGCCATCATCAGAGATAAGCAGCTCAGGCAGTTTGTAATCGGGAACATTCTCTTCGTTGTTGGTCACGCGGCTGCGATAATACCGGTTCAGGAAGAGACGGGCCTCTTCAAACTCCTCTGAATGGCCTCCTTCCAGGAGGATTTTTTCATATCGGGCAATTTCTTCAGAATCGGGATGGTCCTGGGCAGAGGCGCCCGGCACGGTGAGCATACCGATCAGCAGTCCAGAGATGGTGAGAAGCAGAAAAGGGGCAGAAAGTGTTGTCATAACGATGATTTTATAGAGTGTTGGCGTCCGGGAGACGGACAAATACCCCGGGCGTATCAACCTGAGCGCGGTTTTTAGGATTGCAGAAAGCCAGCTTATTTGCGGACTCCCTGCGAGCCGGAAATCTGAGCCGGGTGTCTGATGGAAATTAAGGGAAAGAGATTGTTTTCAAAAAGAAATGTGGGGTTGGCCGGGCAGGCTCTTCATTTACGGATCAAATTGTTTACATTTGGGACTCGATCTGACGGCAAGAAGTGGTGCAGTGAGTCTATACACTCTCAAAACCGAAGGGTGCAGAACCAACATCAACTCAATGAAATAGAATCATATGAAACGAAAGCAACTCGGGAATTCAGATGTACAGGTAAGTCCGCTCACCTTCGGCGCATGGGCCATTAGTGGCTGGATGTGGGGCGGAGCAGATGAAAAGCAAGCCATCGAAGCCGTCCGGACAGCGCTTGATCTGGGGATGACCACAATCGACACAGCGGCCGTCTACGGGTTTGGAAAGAGTGAAGAACTCATTGGCAAGGCTCTGGAAGGGGTCCCCCGGGACAGCTATCAGATACTCACGAAGTATGGCCTTAACTGGGAGTCTGAAGATGGCGACTTCCACGCAGATAGTGAAGATGAGAATGGAAATCCGGTAACCGTCTATCGATGGGTGCCTAAAAAGCGTGTTAAAGAGGAGTGTGAAAATAGCCTTCGGCGGTTGAAAACGGATGTCATCGATCTCTATCAGGTCCACTGGCAGGACTTTTCCACTCCCATTTCAGAGACCATGGAAGCTGTTGCCGAGCTGATTGAAGAGGGGAAAGTGCGGGCAGCCGGCGTATGCAACTACACCACGGGTCGTATGGACGAAGGACACAAAGTGATTCCGCTGGTTTCGTATCAAGTAAGCGGAGAATATGCCCAAATAAAAGCCGC
>CALKWT010000049.1 GCA_938003885.1 uncultured Balneolaceae bacterium
TGGCATACCACTGGTTGGTCGGTTCCAGCGGGCCGGTGAGCAGGGAATCCTCCCGGAGCGGCTGCTCTGTTAATTTGGGATAGATACAGGAGCTTCCCAGGAAAACCAGCTTGTCCACCCCGGCCTGATGGGATCCGTGGATGAGATTGTTCTGAATAACCAGATTCTCGTGCAGGAATAGATAAGGGTACGTGTCGTTTGCCAAAATACCTCCCACCCTCGCGGCAGCAATTACCACAGCGTCCGGGCGTCTCTCCTTCAGAAATTTGTACACTTTCTCCTGCTCCAGCAGATCGAGCTGCTCCCGATCTGCTGTAATGAGGTTCTGATACCCTCTTTCTTTCAATTGCCTCACGATCGCTGAACCTACCATGCCACGATGGCCGGCTATAAAGATCTTATCTGATTTTTCGATACTCATCCATTCTGCTTTTAAATTTTAGCGTGCCATCCCCGGCACTTCTGCCTGCTAACGGCTTCTTTTCTGAAGCAAGCGGCTGCCGTGATAACTGCCCAAATCCTTCAGTGAAAATATTAAAAACTTGGGGACGATTTCGAAATATCGCTTATAAAGCCGCCGGGGCTCTGTCAGCAGCCTGAAAAGCCACTCCAATCCAGCCTCCTGCATCCAGGAGGGAGCCTGTTTCAACCGGTCTGTATGAAAGTCGAAGGCCGCGCCCACAGTAGCCAGAAAATGAACCTTCGTATACCGGGAGAGATTGCGGGCGAACTTTTCCTGCTTCGGTGTACTGATACCAACCCAGACGATATCTGCACCCGACTCATTGATCAGTCGTGCGATCTCTTCATAGTCATACTCGTCTGCCTCTTTAAAGGGCGGACAGTAGGTGCCGCAAATATTCGCATTTCCAAATTTTTCAAGACAGCTCGCTTTCAGTTCTTCCGCAACACCTTCTGTTCCACCACATAAAAAATGCCTGATTCCGCCCGATGCCGTGGCTCTCATGGTTTCGGCGAAGAAATCGGGCCCGTAGCATCGCTTCATCTCTTTCTCTCCCTTCAGCTTTCCTACCCACACGCCCGGCATACCATCCGGTAAATTTGCATAGAAACCGTTAAGGATCTCTTTAAACTCTTCATCCTTCCGGGCAGTGATCATTCCGTGTGCACCCGTTGCACTGATACATCTGTTTTCCGGGGGACTGCCATCTGTGCAAACCCTCCCTATCTCCCTGGTTATAGAAGGAATATCCCGATTATAGATCCTGATACCCAGGATTTCAACATGGGTTTTTTTCATCTGCATAGAAATTTGCTGCAGATCGGGTGACAACGTTCTGTCCGCCTTTCACGGTGACAGCGGCTCTCATCGGACATCTGGCAGCGATTCAACATACCGCTAATGCCATTCATTTACTATACTGGACGCCGGGTAGCCTCACGCTGTCGGATCTGCTCGCTGATCCAGTGATACGTTTTCTCCACACCGTCTCGCAACGGTTTTGACGGGGCCCATCCGAGCTTCTCTTTAATCAGCACATTGTCAGAGTTTCTTCCCTTGACCCCCAGAGGGCCTTCGATATTTTTAATCTGCAGATTCTTACCTGAGATCTCTATCACCATTTTGGTAAAATCCTGTATGGAGATCATTTCGTCCGAGCCGATATTTACCGGCCCTGAAAAGTCCGACTCCATTAATCTGCGGACTCCTTCAACGCACTCATCCACAATCAGAAAGGAGCGCGTCTGTTTTCCATCCCCCCACACTTCAACGGTTCCGCCTTCGGGTGCTTCCGCTACTTTTCTGCAGATTGCTGCGGGAGCTTTCTCCCTGCCTCCGTCCCATGTTCCCCGGGGGCCAAATATGTTGTGAAAGCGTGCGATTTTTACCTGAATACCGTGGTTTCTCTGATATGTAAGGTAGAGTCTTTCGCTGAATAGTTTTTCCCAGCCATATTCACTGTCCGGGGCAGCCGGGTAAGCGCTCTCTTCTGAGCATTTGGGATTGTCAGGGTCCATCTGATTATATTCTGGATAGATACAGGCAGAAGAGGAGTAGAACACTTTCGGAATTTTCTTCTCCTTCACCTCCTCGAGCACATGGAGATTACAGAGGGCACTGTTGTGCATAATATCGGAATCGTTATCTCCGGTAAAGACAAAACCGGCTCCACCCATATCGGCAGCCAGCTGGTAAACCTCATCCAGGTCAGATGTGACGACCTGCTCTACAAAGTGGACATCCCTGAGATCCCCCTGTACAAATTCATCAGCATTCATATTGCCAAACTCATTCTCTTTCAGATCGACAGCACGAACCCAATATCCCTCCTCTTTTAATCGATTTACTAAATGGCCACCAATAAATCCGCCTGCACCACACACCAGTGCTTTCTTTTGTCTGCTCATAGATCCATTAACTTTTCATTTGTCCGACTGCAACTGCAGTCCTGTTTATCAGTTCCGTCACGGTTGTAACGTGCCGGCAGCTGACTATTTTATTTTCAATAATTTCTTTCATTTATACGGCCTCAAATTCTGAAATTTTTAAGTAAAATGAAATGTTCAATTATGCTTTCCCTCCAATAGCTCCTCGTAGATGGAGAGCAGCTTCCCGTAATTGACTTCCGGGGTATACTTCATTTCATACTCCTTTCTGGCCGCCTGCCCGAGATCCTCCCGCAGCTCTTCCTTCTGATCCATCAGGGTGATTGCCTCAATCATGCTTTCCACACTCCCCTTTTTAAAGTGCAACCCGGTTTGATGATCTGTTACAATCTCTTTCTGGCTTCCGATATCGGAGGAAATGACAGGCGTCCCCATGCAGAATGATTCCAAAATCGTCATGGGCATCCCTTCATACCACTCCGAGGGAAAGATCAGGGCCCGGGCTTTCCAGAGATATTCCATCACCACGGAACGCTCTGCCACGCCAACCCAGCTGATATTTTTCATATCGCGGCTGGAGTGTTCGAGTTCCGATTTCAGGGGGCCCTCACCAAGAATCACAAGTTTGAAACGGGAAGATGCGCCCAGCTTTTTCCAGGCCCGGATCAGTGTCCGGATTCCTTTCTCTTCACTGATTCGCCCCACAAAAAGGTAGAACGATTCTCTGTTCCCGTTCGGAATCCCGCCATAGAGCTCTTTCAGTGAGTCCATCACAAAGTTAGGCTTCACTTTCAGTTTATCCGGAGGGAGCCCCCCTTCAATAAATTTCTTTTTGGCAAACTCTGTCAGGCAGATAAAGGCATCTACCTTCTTCTTCCACGTCTCTTTTTTACGATGGTATTCAATCATGTGGGCTACAACCGCTGTCTGAAACAGAGAATCTCTGTAGACCCGATCCGGAACACAGGACCATGCGCTACCTGTTACACTTCTCTCGTCTATCTTCCCATTGTGCAAGAGATAGCCGTTGGGATGAATCAGACGGTAATTATGAAGGGTCATCACAGAGGGTACAGCGGCGTCCCGGGCCGCATCAAATATTGAGGGAGTAAGGAGAGGGAAGAAGTTGTGGACATGCATGATATCCGGGCGTTTCTGTAAAAGCTGCTCCCTAACCCATCTGCGGGATTCCCGGTTGTAGTGGGTGGTGAAGATTAAATTGGCTTTGTCCAGAACAGACCGGAGCTTTTCCCGGTTATCCACTACAATCGTGTCTACCTCGTGCTCCCTGCTCAGAAGCTCCTTCTCGTGATTAAAGACTGTCCACTCTCCGCCCCGGATTTTATATCTGTTGTGAACCTGCACTATTTTCATAGAATCTACTGCCCTGTCAGTTTCTCAGGATGTTAACTCTGCCCGGCGTAAGCATTCCCGTTCTGCCAAAAGAGAGCAACATCCCGATCACAAGCCAAAATTCAAACGCGTGGTGAGGCCCTTCCAGAACGACATTGAAAAATGTAAAGACATACATCAGCATCAGATAACCTGTTAACAGAAGCAGCATGGTATACCCTTCAGATTTTCTGGAATAACTCATCACAACATAGTGATATATTCGGATAAGTGGTTGGACAATCGCTGCCAGGAAGATTGGAAAGATCAGAATACCGAACCGGGCCAGAATATTTAAGTAGGAGTTGTGCGGCTGGGCATTGCCATCCAGGTCCCGGATCTGGAAGTACGTCAGGTCGATCGTGGAGTAGAAGACGTTATGATGTACATACATCACTGGTTTCCCGACACCGTAACCCAGTATAAAATTTTCATAAAACTTTTGAAGCACATACTCCCAGGAGATCACCCTGAAATTGATATTGCCTTCGTCGAACGAAGACTTCCGATCCAGTATACGGAAGAGGTCGACCTCAATGATGGAGTTGTAGTAGATCAGAAATCCGAGCAGAAGTACCATGGAGGTCACCCCGTAGAGCAGCATATTTTTCCTGATCGGCCAGCTCCCCAAAAAGAAAATGGCCACCACAGCCAGTGCGATGCCCAGGAAAATCGAGCGGTGAAACAGGGTAAAGACAGCAGGCAGCATAAGAAGGGAGAGAATCTTGTAGGGAAGACTGATGTGGCGGAGGGGCAAGAAAAGAGAGATGACTACCAGAGAAGGCACGATATACCCCACCCCAAACCGGAACCCCTCGAAGGTGATGGCCCTCTGGCCGAGCAGGATCATCACCGCTTCATAACAGTAGGCGGCAGCCTTCAGTGCAATAAAGAGTTTCAGTAACTGAAAAAAGAACTCATAATGCTGCTTTCTCTGAAAAACATGATAAATGATCGGTACCCACAGAGCGTAGACCAGCATAAAAGAGTCTCGGATGGCATCCAGTTTGAATTCAAAGAAATAGAGGCCTGCAAAGAGTATTCCAATCAGTACCAGTAGATAGTAGAGCGCCAGAACCTTTCTGACCGAGAGAAGTTCTCTGGCGTAGGAGAGAATCAAGATCCCCAGAACAAGTTCTGTTACAAAGAGCGGCTCAAGCCCAACGTAAGCAAACTCCCTTTCCCCGAAAAGCATATGAAACATATAGATAAAGAAGACGTACTCCCGCCACTCCAGCTTCATAAATTCCCGGGAGATTTTTTCTGCGTAGATAATGGCGAGACCGATCACCGACAGAATAACTGACAGGAGGAAATCCTCATATAAAAAAAAGGGGAGCAGAAAAAAGACGATCCCCGCATTCTGGAGATGTTTTACTTTCATGTTTCCCGATTCACAGAGTGTATGATTTTATCGGTTTCATTTGCTACATCTTCCCATCTTCGTTTATCAACAGCCCGCACCTCCCAGCTCTCGTCACGGCGCATGATTTCGATAATTTCTTCTGCGGAGGCCACCTTTTTAAAGTTGGGATATTTTTTCTGAGTTGTCGTTCCTTCAATATTGGTAAACGCGAGCAGGCCGTTATTCAGATATTCAAACAGTTTTAGTGAGCTGTTATAAACTCCCCACCGGCTCCATGGATAGCTCCGGTAAAATGCAAAGCCAGCCTGACACTGTTTGATAATATACTCCACATCTTTCCGGGCCAATTGATGGAATATAAAGATATTTGAAGGGATTTCTTCCAAAAATTGCGGCAGTTTTTTCTCATCGGTAATGAGGATCACCGCCAGCTCATCTGGCAGGGCAGCTGCAATTTCGCGTAGAATTTCCAGGTCCTGCATCTGGTTTAAAGAGCCGGCCCAGACCGCACGCCTTGTATACTTCCGAAGGATGTAACCCATCTTATCCTTTACAGGCATTGAGGGTATTATTTTTTCTGAAAACTCTTCACCGCCATTTTCCACAAGCTCTACATTCCGGAGCTGTAGTGCCTCTTCACAATAGCTCTTTATCGGTTCACTTACTGTAATGACTGCGTCGGCACGTTTCAGCAGCCAGCTGGCAATCTTGTCGGCCGTTCTGATGTATCGCTCCGATTTACCAAACAGATGCAGCTCGTCCGATGGTGCGTTGAGTTCCACAATGACCTTTTTCCCTGAGAGAAGTGCTGCAGCTCCCAGAATATTTCTTAGTTTGATAAAATAGTCTGCCCTTAAATAGATTACGTCTGACTCCCTGAAGAGCTTAAGCGCACCGCGAATCGATTGCGGATATTTCACACTGTAAGGATCCGGCTCCCCGTTAATCTTGAGCAGAGTGTACCCCAGGCGATTCAGCTCTCTTGCAAGGTAATACCCGTGAATGGTTGCTCCCCCTGTTACAGGATAAAACCGATAATATAAATACCCTATTGTAATGGAGTCTGCTCTCATGGAATGTTCAATCCATCTCCTTTTTCAGTTGAGTCAACCCTTGCAGGCGTCCCCAACCCATGCCGATTTTACTTAACCACGCTACGATCCACACTCTTCCAATGGAGGCCGGAAAGGGGGAATCCTTCAGTTGTTGTTTTAGTTTGGAGACGCGTGGCGGGGCAAACGTTTTAACCGTTGCTGTAGCAATCGCTGCAAACGACATCCCTGCACTCCGCATATTGTAAGGATGAGACCTTCCCACCCGTACCGATTTTCTGAGTACACCTTTCAGTTTTCTGGGGATGCAGTAGACGACCGCCTTCTCCGAAAAATGAAGGTTAAAACCAAGTTCTGCCGCACGCCGGGTCCACCAGACATCCATCCCTGACCTCATCCTTTCGGGAAATTTGTCCAAAACTTTAAAAAGATCCCTCTTTACGAAGAGGTTCCCGGTGACTGCTGCCTGCTCCCTCTCCGTCAGCATCTTATTGTTGTTAAACGTGATGGAGTCATAAATTTCTGCCGCTCCGGAGCGTTCATCCACCCTGAACCGGATATGGCCACCGACCAGATCCGCTTTTTGGCTCAGAAGAGACTCCACCCCATTCTCAATCCACCTTTCGCAAGGTATTTTATTGGCATCGGTAAATGCGATCACCTCCCCCTTTGCTGACTTCAGCCCCAGGTTTCTGGCCACATACGGATTCCGGCTCCCTTTGCCCCTCAATAATTGGACCGGGTATCTACGGATAATGTCTCTGCTATTATCGGAAGATCCGTCGTCCACCACAATGATCTCAGTTCTCTCTTTCGAATAACTCTGATTACAGAGAGAATTCAGAACCTCCTCAAGCCATTCCTCAGCATTGAAAACGGGTACAATGACCGTAACTGTAGGTTTCAAAAAAATTAAGCTTTTTTTATTTTAATAGCTGTTCTCTGGCTCCTCTATCTGCTCATTAATCACCCAATTTGATACGTTAAGAACAGACAACATAAAAATTTTATAATCGGAGCGTATAGAGACGGGTACTCCCTATTCTGCACACTCACAGAACTGTTGCTAAAGTCAGATGAAAAAGTATACATTTTTCACAACAATTACTGATTCAATATCTCTATGAAGATCACCAGGAGGCTTAATCTCTTTATCCTTTTGATGGTGGGGCTTTTAACCTTCTCCTGCAGCGAGACGGACCCGATTAAAAATCTCACCTCCTCCAATACGGGGCCCTATATCTACAGTATGGAAGGGCTGCAGCAGATCAAGTCCCAGCTCGCTGACAGCCTGCACCAGAAGGAATACGAAGAGCTTATGCAGAAAGCCACCTTCTTTTTACAGAAGGACGATTTCCAGTTTGTGGCGGATAAACTCCACACTGCCCCCAGTGGGAATAAGAATGATTACATGAGCCTGCACCGTTATACCGTTGAGGATCATTGGGGTGAATATGTGACAGGGGACTATCATGTGAATCCACAAATTTATGATTATGACCGGCCAAAACTGGCCGAACTTAACGATGCGGTACATACGCTCTCTCTGGCGTTTTTCTTTACAGAGGAGGAGCAGTATGCGGCCAAAGCTGCAGATCTGCTCCGTGCCTGGTTTTTTGAACCGGAAACCCGAATGAACCCCAACCTCAACTTCGCCCAGATGAATTTCGGTAGTGAGGGTGATCCTAACAGAGGAGGATACCAGGGAATTATTGATACCAACGATTTTATCACTCTACTGGAAGCGGTTTCGATTCTCTATGACAGCGCCAGCTGGACGCCAGAAGATCATCTCCAATTAAAGGAGTGGTTTTATCATTTTACCAGCTGGATCAACGGGAAAAACAATCTCTTGAGAGGGATCGGGCCGGATCTTCACTGCAATTCTGAAACCTACTGCAACAATGTTGCCACCTGGGCCGATGTCCAGCGGGTCGTCTATTATCTTTTTACCGAGCAGGAGGACCGGATCAACTCCTCCCGCTATATTCAGCCCATCTCACTGAAGCTGGAGCGGCAATTTAGCGCTGACGGGCGGCAAATTCATGAGCAGAATCGAAACAAATCTCAGCACTACTACTACTACAATCTGAAAGCGATGGTGCACCTGATGACAGCACGTAAGAACCGGACTGGGTATGACAGGGACCGGGAGTATCTCACCTCGAATCAGCTCACTGGGTTCCGAAATGCACTCGGAACGCTCGCCCATCTCATGGAAACCGGGGATCCCAAATATTATTTTAATTTGGAATCCGGGTTTGATAACTGCCGTTATCTGGAGATTTTCAGGCCGGCCGCACACCTGTTAGAAGAGAAGCTGTTTGAAGACCTCTCCCGGCGGCTTATCGATCAGGGTTGCATCCAACCCAATATCTCTCTGGTCTTCCCCCCCTATGAACCGGCAGACGTCGCTGCCGACCCTCCATTCTGATCTCTTCTGCTGTCACGGAGCACTTCCGGACTCCCGACTTCAATTTTTACGGTGCCTTGCAAGAAGTGAGGTTGAGGCGGCTGTAGTGCAGACCGGATAAGTTACGTTGAATTCAGCGGGACTGCCTGTTTTGAAAATATTCTCTGACAAAAGCCAGCTGCTCTGTAACAGCGGCGGTGTAGAAGAAGAACCAGGCCGACAGCAGGGATCCGGGCATCGGCTCCCCATATCGCTCCATCCAGGCGTTTCTGAGCCGCGAAGGAGCTGGCGGCTTCAGGGACCTCAACATATTGTACCACCAGGGACGCCTCTCCGCCTCTGTGATCCACGTATAGTAGTATCCCCTCCCTGTGCGTCTTTTCTTTTTATAGAGCTGGTTTGCCTTGCGTGCATACTTCCGGATGGTGGCTTGATCACAGTATACAATACGCGCACCGCCTTGCACGGCCCGGGCCGTCCAGCGTACATCTCCGCCTGAACGCACCCCCTCTTCAAAAAGGCCCGATGTAGAAAAGAGTTCGCGCCGGACAAAGAGGTTGGCTGTATAGGCTACACCTCGCTCATCCACAGCTTTTTTTTGGTTTATCGAAGTCAGTGCATCTACAATCTCTGCCCCTTCCGGAGGGTGATCGAAAATAAAGTTGACATGGCCCGCCACAAGATCGGCACCGGACTGAATCATGCAGCGAACGCCTTCGCGAAGCCACCCTGCTTCAGGTATTGAATTTGCATCTACAAAAATCAGAATATCTCCTGTTGCCTTTTCTACTCCCCTGTTTCTTGCGGAATAGGGGCTGTTCAGCCTGTTTCTTTCCGAAAGAAGAATCACTTTTACCTTCTCTGTCTTCAGCTCTTCAGCACTCACTGAAGGCTCCGTTCCATTATCCACACAGATCACTTCCACGGATCCTCCGGGGTACTCCTGAGCGTCCAGCTTCTGGAGCATGATCTGCAGCTCCTCCTTATGGCCCTGGAAGGGTATGATGATGGAGACGTGCGGGAGGACGGACTCTGGCCTGTTTATCGGCCTGCCGGAGTGTACGGTGTCAGCCATGGTGCCTTCCGGTTAAAGAGGTGCATAGTTTCGTTCACTCATGATTCCGTTGTAGAACGTTCTGCTGAAGAGTCGCGGGACCTGCAAGGCAAAGGCCTTCCGAAAACTTTTAAAATCCTTCTCCGCCAGGCTGCGGTAGATCAGACGCCCCTGTACCCAGGTTGCACGGTCAAGGATCTGTCTCTGCTCCTCTTCTGTCAGCCGCTCTTCCAGCAGTTTACTGAAACTACGGATCCTGCCCAGGTATTCCTGTATCCTGTCTCCGGAGAGTTTGTCTTCCCGTATATCCCGTTTTGCCAGGACCTCGTTCAGTACTCCGGTCTTAAGTTGCCGGGAAACCCTCAGCCAGAGATCGGTATCCTCAGCAACGCGCATCGTCTCATCAAAAAGGCCGGCCTCAATCACAGCGGCTTTGCTGATGAAGACTGTGGAGAGATGGATAAAGTTCTGCATCACCAACAGCTCAAAGAGCTCGATCACCTGTTTAGGTGAAGCGGTGAGTAGATCCGAAAAGAGTGATTTCTGATAGGTCGTTCTGTTCTCACCGGGAGTTTGGATCTCCGAGTCGGTGATCACCATCCCCAGATTCTCTTCTGCTGCGAACCGTAACTGCTTTTCTATTTTATCGGGATACCACTCATCATCTGAATCCAGAAATGCGATAAAAGGGCCGGCCGCATGCCGAATCCCGTTATTTCGTGCTGCTGCGGGGCCAGCATTTTTCTGAGTGATCAGCCGGATGCGTTCTCCGTATGACCGGCACCTGTGGACGGTCTGATCGCTGGAACCGTCATCGATAACGATGATCTCCAGATTTTTGTACGATTGATTTAGAACAGAGTCCAGAGCACGGCCGATCACATCCTCACGATTATAAACCGGAATGATGACCGATACAAGCGGAGTATCATCACTGTCTTTGTCCAAAGCTCTGCCTCTGTAATCTTAAGAAAAACTGTTGGTAATGGAGCTGAGTAGTTTCGATGTTGTATCGCGTTTCAGTTTGATAACCTCTTCACGGAGTGGCTCTTTATGAACCTGCAGCATCTGTGGGGCCAGCAATTGCGTCTTCAAAACTTCGATCCATTGACGGGATGAGTTTTCGATAAAAAGGCCTTTCCCTTCAAACTGCTGCAGGCCAGCTGCACCCGGCTCCGTGGTGAGTACCCTCTTCCCAAAAGAGAGGCCTTCCAGGGTTTTTATCTTTAAGCCGGTTCCGAACCGGATCGGATTGATACAGAAATCGGACAAGGTGTAGACCTCCTCTTCCTCCTCATATTTTCCATAATAGACGATTCCGGGAAGATCGGGAAACTGCTCCCTCTCATCACAAATGGAGCCCGCTACAATCAGCTTCGCCTCAGGCACGGCTTCGATCACTTCCGGCCACACTTTTTCAAAAAACCACTGTAAGCTCTTTATATTGATCTTTCCCCTCCCTCCTACGGTCAGAAGCGTATGCTTATCCTCCTTTTTTTGAGGGAGCTCCCGGTAATCGATCAGATGAGGGACGTTGATGATAGCAGGTGCCGATTCGGCCACCAGCTTGGTAAAGTAGGTCGCTTCCTCTTCGGTGATGGCCCAGACGATGTCCGCCTTGTAGAGCGCCTTCCGTTCATCCTGCTGTGCCAGGCTATGCCAGTTGGGCGGCACCGTTCCATCCTTCAGATACATCTGATAACGATTGGTCAGGCGGTCATGCGTATCCAGAATTTTAACGGTGTCATCGGAGAAGAAATCGAGGTAGAAGGAGTAGACGGCATAGTTGACAATCACCGCACGATAGGTTTTCCCCTCGATCTGCTTCTTCAAGAGGTTCATTTTATGAATGTTTTTATATTCATTCAGTCCCTTGTTAAACATGGCGGATTGATCCCCCCCGGAAAGCCTCCGCTTAAATCGGTCGGCCCTCACCCGCATTCCGTTTCCAATCTCTTTCACCCTCTGGAATATCGAAGCATTTCTGTTTGAAATTCTATATTCAAGCAGCTCCCCGTTAAAAAACTGACGATGCTCTTCAGCCAGCTCCTCATCATAACCCGAGTAGAAAAAATCGAGCTCATAACCGTGGTTCATCAACTCGAGACAGATATTCCGGATCCGTTGCCGGTTGCCTGAATAAAAAGGGTAGACAGGCACAGGACTAATCATCAAAAGTTTATCCGCCATCTTTTCTGAACTTTACTCTATTTCGATTGCTGTTTACAGGTTTACTATGTGAGTACGTTTCTCCAGATTCACCCCATCCCCCGGCGAGCTATCTTCCCGCTTGAGCTGAGCAAGCATTCCGGGAAGATCCCTCAGACCTCTCCTGAAGGAGTTTCTCTGGCGGGTGTCTGCTTTCAGGTACCAGCCCATTCTGTTCCATAGGGTATAAAGAAGGCTTCTGTACCGGCTCATCCCGGAAAAATTTTTAAGGATAAAATAAAATCTGTTACGAGTAAGGTAGTATACTGAAAAGGGACTCTCTTCTCCCCCTGTTGATTTACTGATTTTATGGTAGACACGGGAAGGGGGAAAGTAACAGATCTTCATTCCGTCTTTCAATGCACGATATATAAAATCTGTATCATCGAAGTAGACAAAGTAATTCTCGTCCATCATACCGATCCTGTCGAAGACGCTCCGGTGGACAAGAAGGAAACAGGCGGGCGCAAATCCGGTATATTCAATTTCGTCAAACTGACCCGTATCTTCTTTCTTGATGCCCCGGTGGTGGTTAATGCCTCTCTTCTCATTAATGGAACCACCTGCCATCCAGAAGATGTTTGTACCAGCATAGTAGATCTTGGGTGCTACAATTTGTTCACCCGCAGTTTTGGCATGGTGTACCATATCCAGAATGGTGTTTTCAGGGAAGTGGATGTCGTTATTCAGAAACAGGACATATTCACAACCGTCATCCAGTGCCATCTGAGTACCTTGATTATTCCCTCCCGCTATCCCGTTGTTCACTTCATTTCGTACATACCTGAAGTCGATCTGATATTTTTCAGCCAGATTTATACTCTCTTCCAGAACCTCCGGGCCGGGAGAGTTATCGATAATATAGAGTCTGAACCGGGTGTAGGTCTGAGAATTCAAACTTTTGAAGAAATCGGGTAGAACCTCAATTGCATTGTAGAGTACAGTAACCAGGCCTGTTTCTATTCCGGAACTCATCTGGACAACCTCCCTACCCTCTTCTCCTCGCCAGAACCAGACGGCTTGTCTGCGTCAACTCCCGGCGGACAGAGCCTTTCATTATATTTCCATTTCTTCCTGCCCCGGTAGGCAGATGTCAGAGATTCCTCAACGGTGCCGCTATTCAACATACTGATCCCATTCTTCCAGGGCACACCGGCCTTGTGGGGCCCGGTTTTGCCGATCCCCCGACTGCCGCCCCGGCACTCCAAAGAGAGGGATGCCGTCTCTTTTTTGACGCTATCCTCTCGTCCCGATTTGATATAGACGGAATCTCCGCTGATCAGTACATTCATGATAAGGGCAAGAACATTGTGTGAGTTGGAATATGTTGAATGGCAAATATAAGTAAACCCGTACTTATACCCGGATGCTAATTGCGAAGGCGGCAAACCGCTGCTCCATGGCCGTGTTATTAAGATACCTTCTTACAGACTTTGAATGGCAACCATTTTGGAGAACCGGCTCCCGGAATCATTGACCAGCTCCTCGTAAGATCCCTGTTCCAGAATGCGCCCCTCGTCCAGCACATAGATCAGATCAGCATTTTTAATCGTCGACAGCCGGTGTGCTATAATCACTACCGTCATACTCCCTTTCAGGGAGTCGATACTTTTCTGAATATACATTTCCGATTCTGTATCGAGAGAGCTGGTCGCTTCATCCAATATCAGCAGACTCGGTTTTTTAAAAAGCTCCCGCGCGATAAAAAGACGTTGCCGCTGGCCTCCGGAGCGACCAGTTCAACCCGCGGCAGTTTGGCGGCCCGGGAGAACAGGGCC
>CALKWT010000050.1 GCA_938003885.1 uncultured Balneolaceae bacterium
CTCAAGCCATAGCTTACGCACCTAGGAACCCGGCAACTCCGGGTACTGAAACAGCCCGTGAGAGCTAAAGGCTTCTGCCCGGCAGAGGTTCTCCCCTGCCGAGACGACACAGCAGGAGCCCCCCCACTCCTTTTTCACCCTCAGAGTCAGGAGTATAGGTTCCATAAGGGCAAGATCCCGGCCAAAGGATTGGAGAAGTTCCAGGCTCGGGATGGCTGAGCCGTTAAGACTCCTGCCTTGCCGTTACAGAACAGAATTCACGAAATTTTTCCACCATCTTTTTGTTGAATGCAGGAATATCATCCGGGGAACGGCTGGTGATCAACTTTTTATCTTCATCAACAACCACCTCTTCATCTGTCCAGTTTGCCCCGGCATTCTTAACATCTGTTTTGATTGCTGCGTATGATGTCATATCTACACCATCCAACTTGCCCGTCTCTATTAACAGTTGCGGCCCGTGGCATATCGCAGCTATGGGTTTCTCAGCATCCAGGAATTCATTGATAAACTGAATGGCATCCTGGTTCATGCGAAGTTTGTCTGGGTTAAGAACTCCTCCGGGGAGGAAAAGGGCATCATACGTCCCACTATCTGCCTTCTTTAAAGGCACATCGACTTCATAATCTTCCCCCCAATCGCTCTCGTCCCACGCCCTTATGGTATTCTCTTCAGGAGAAACCAGATGGGTTTTCATCCCTGCATCGTCCAGCGCTTTTCTTGGTTCTGTGACTTCCACTTCTTCGAATCCGTTTGTTGCCAGAATGGCAACCTTTATCTCATTTGACTCTTTCATATCAGCGTTCTCTTTTGAGTTTTAGTTTTACTTAATCAACGATATGCTGTGAACATCCTCAAAGGTTTCCAAGATACTCTCTGCAATGTTTTTCACCTTCTCTGCAGGCTCCGGCACATTTTTTACAATGATCGTGCTCATGCTTTTCACACTCCTCTGCACACTCTCTGCAAACCTCCATACAGATTTTGACCAGATCGACGGCCCGTGGCTCCTCACGAAGGAGAAGCCGGGCTGTAAAATTACAGAAATCAGCACAGGAGAGGTCTGTCCGGATACAGTCCGCCAGCATGGACACCTCCTCTTCCCTCAGGCATTGGGTTGCACAGGTCATTGCAGCAGATTCACACTCTCGCAATGCTGCTATCAATTTTTTTTCTCTATCCATAGTTTGCTCTCCTCAAACTTTATTTTTTTCATTTTCATGGCCCTTGTTTACCTTCTGAGCATCCGGTTGCGGCCTGCCTGCAAGTGCATTGACAAGCTCAGCTTTTTCCATCGTTGCAGAACCGTTGATGCCACGTTCACGCGCCTCCTTGCGAAGATTTTCAAGCGATCTCTCTTCATAAGGAGATTGTTTACTTTTTTGAGAAGGGCTTTGACTACTACCCTCCTCTTTGCCCTTACTCATGTCACTGATTCCATCCCCAATAAACTCCTCTTGTATGGGCTTGAACTTTTCTCTTTCTTTTTTTTCAGCCATGACGGTCTAAATGAATGGTTATAATTTGGCGTTGGCCTGTCTTGCCGATACTCTTGCCGGTCTCTGTCACCTCGCACATCTGCAATAGGGCCATCTTCGACTACCGGCAAGTAGTGCCGCACGCTCTGACTACCGTGTGCAATGACCTCTCTGGTTAAAGATGACAGCTTTTCGGGTGCCACCACTGCCAGGATCTGTTATGATTCTATATCTCTTGTATGCTTTTGTAGAGATGAGAGGTGCAATTGTTTCAACCTTTTCGGGAAAATTAAGCGAGCCGATTTCGTCAGGGTATGCAAGCATCCCGTAACGTATTGCAGCATCAACCGTTACACTTAGAATCAGCTTTCTCTTTTTGGTCGTAACAAAAATAACTACAAAAATAGTACACTATTTCCTATAAGCAGCAAAGGAACACGTACCCTCTAATCTTATAGAAATAGAAAACGAAGCCCGCCATTCAGCAAGATGAGTGAGAGACGGAATCAATTAATATCAAAACCACTTAGTTATGAAACCATACATTGTTGCAACCTCAGAGTTAACCGGAACCAAAGTAGAAAACCTGGAAGGCAAACATGTCGGAGAAATTGAAGACATTATGTTCGACCCGGAAAACGGAACCATCGCCTACGCTGTACTTTCATTTGGCGGCTTTTTAGGCATTGGAGATAAGCATTTTGCAATACCTGTTGAAGCTCTTGGATTCTCTGACAGGAGGAGCGCCATCACCCTGGATATCGACAAGAAAAAATTGGAAAACGCTCCCGGGTTCGACAAGAGCAACCGGCCGATTCATGCTGATACAGAGTTCATTCATTCCATATATGACCATTATGGATATGAGCGTCGAACTCCACCAGGCCCGACCCTTACCTAATCGTCGGAAAGTCATCGAAAATTCCAGGGGGGGTGTGCCATCTCAACACCCCCCGATTTACCTGTCTCAGGCGTCTGAATCAGATCCGGCGTTTCCATTGCGGGCATTCTGTGCTCTCTTTTTCTCATCTGTAATGCTTTTCCTGGCATAAGGCACCGCCTCAAGACGCTCTCTGTCAATTCGATCACCTGAGGCCTCACATACCCCGTAGGTGCCATTATCGATGCGGCTCAGCGCTGCATTGATCTCCTCCAGTTTTTCTCGTTTTCTTTCATTCATCAGATAGAGCCTCTCCTTTTCCTGCTCCTCCGAACCGACATTACCAGCATGGTGATGCTGAGAGGAAGCCCTTTCATCTTCCATCGAATTTTGGTTTTCAAGCGATTGTTTCAATTCTTCAATTTCATCTCTGGTTTCAGCTTGCTCATTTAGTAGCAGCTTGCGAAAGTACTCCAGATCTTCTTCACTATAGGGGGTGTTATTGGAGGATGCAGATTGATCAGGCATAATGTTCTCTTTTGATTTCGTAGGTATGATGAGTCATTTTTAAATGGATTCAACAGATTTTGTTTCTGCCGAAGATCTCAACCCTGATATGGGATCTTTACATATGGAAGGATGACATTACAAATAGAGGATACGGTTGGTGTTTGGGCTACCCCTGAAACGTTCACCATCTGACGCCGATAGTTCAGGTAAATCCCGTCGTCGTCCCCAGCTACGGATGCTCCTGATCTTCCTCATCCTGTCTCTCTTCATCCTCCCGAGCCCTTCTGCGCAACAGCTCCATTTTTTCCTGAATTCTCTTTTTCACCTGATCAGTTTCCGTTCTATCGACCCGAACCGAAAGTATGGCACCCTCCTCCATCTCCAACTCCAGCCACTCTCCCGCTTTCAGCTCTTTCGGAAAGAGATCAGGATTTCTTTCTATAATCATCTCTCTCTCCTCCTCACCCATCAGAAGGGTAATGGTCTCCTCTGAAATTTTTTCAACCACTGCTTTTTTCGTCTGCATATTGTGTTGTTTATGATGTGTTAGGGATCATAGAGCACCATTTTAGAGAGTGTACCTCTGGAAAGTATACGCTGATCATTCCTTAGGGTGTAGGTCTGGCCATCTGAGAAGAGTCGCATCGTTCCATTCCTGTCTGTACCGTAAACGCCAATGTCTCTATCAAGTAATCTGCTGATTACCTCGAAATGGGGATGGCCGTAGGTGTTATCTCTGCCTGCCGAGTAGATAGCGGCTTGCGGATTGACTTCCTCTATAAAAGGGATGGAAGAAGAAGATGAGGAGCCGTGGTGTCCGATTTTTAAAATATCGGCCTGAACAGGATGGTGCCTGTTCAGAATTTCTAGCTCCGCAGGAAGCTCTGCATCCCCCATGAAGAGTACAGCGAGTTCCGAAAAGGTCAGCTTGACCACGATGGATCCGTTATTTAAATCCCCGATGAGTTCGGCCGGATGAAACACATCAAGAGTCGCTGAGCCAACTTCGTACCTTTCTCCCGCTCTGGGTTCGCGGTACGCGGCATCTGACGCCAAAATGGCATCCAGGGCTCGTTCGAAGGTATACGTGGTATGCAGTTCCCCCGACATCCAGACTTCATCCACAGGGTATCTGTTCAGGATCTGCGAGAATTGGCCGATGTGATCGGAATGCGGATGTGTTCCGATCAGCAGATCGAGATGGTCAACACGGGTGCTGTTCAGATAGCGGATCACCCGCTCATCGTCATGTCTGCCTGCATCGATCAAAATTGTAAAATCAGGGCCTTCAATCAGGGTGGCATCTCCCTGGCCCGCATCGATGAAATGAATGGTCAGCGGATAGTCATATTCCGGTTCCGTAGAAGGTTGCTCAGCCGGCGTAGCCACTTCCATCTGGAACAGATAGAGAAATAGCGCACTAAGCGCCACAATGGAGAGTAGGAAGCCAATTAGAAGTAGTAATGCCTTATTGTTTTTCAAGGTAGTTGTATCTGTTTTTGATGCTGCTCAACACCCCTCTTCCGCTAAGAATGGTTCCAAACTGAGAGTTATCAGCTGCATGCCAAACCGGTTTTTTAACTTTTGCTGATCACTCTCTATATTCAGAGAAGATAAAAAGTATTCAGTTCTTTTCAGATAGTCATTTAGTGAACAACATGTGCGGACGATATACATTGACATATGAGGAGCAGCGGGAACTCGAGGAATTTCTGGGTGTGGAAGAAGAGAGCTTTTTCCCGGGCCAGCCATCTCCAACCGCTTTTGCCAATTTTAATGTTGCCCCTTCCCATAATATGCCGGTCGCCTGCACCGACGGGGATGGAAATCGGATCGTTACTCCGATGTATTGGGGTTTCATGGGGTGGAAACCAAAGCCGGGGAGCCGGCCTTTCCTTCCGATCAATACCCGTGACGATTCAGTGGCAGTCAAGCCGATGTGGCGAAAAGCTTTTTTTAAAAACCGTTGCATCATACCGGCATCCGGTTTTTATGAATGGTCAGGTAAAAAAGGAAACAGGATTCCGCACTACGTCTATCCTGTAAAGGAACAATTTATGGGATTTGCAGGGATCTATTCTGAACTCGCACCGGAGGGCAGCGGTACAGAAAAATCATACTCTATCATTACCACCTCGCCAAACCAGGTGATGAAAGAGATCCATGACAGAATGCCTGTTATCCTGCACCCGTCTGAGTTTGAGATGTGGCTTGACCCTGGAAATCGCAATGCGAATGATCTCCTGCAATTTTTGCGTCCCTATCCTGATGACGGTATCGGAGCCTACACCGTTTCCAGAGAGGTGGGCAATGTAAGTAACAATCATGAAGGACTGATACAAAAAAACCCTTGAAAGCCGTTTAGCCTTCAAGGGTTTTGTAGTAGCGGGGACAGGATTCGAACCTGCGACCTTCGGGTTATGAGCCCGACGAGCTACCAGCTGCTCCACCCCGCGATGTTAATTAATCTCATATCGATGAGAGAGATAAATATACGAAGAAGATCAGGACATAGTCAATAGAGAACCCAATTTTCTTATTGGAGGAGTTTTGGTAACTATTCAAAAAGGAAACTCATCTCCCCTCCTGCCTGCCCATGTCTGATGGTTTCTTCCAATAACCATATCGACAGGTGCTCATCTCTTCATGAGATAGGAAAAGAGTTCACTAACTGATGGTAGAACTAAACGAATTTCATCGCTGTCAGAACTGCCAGCCTACAGAAATGGTGGGAAACGGAGTGAAAGGAGATGCTTGAAACAGATCCCCATCATCCTCCCTGCTTAACTGACGCACATAAAGATTGTATCGATTTTTCCAGCTGTTCAAAAGCGAGAGGCTTGATCAGGTAGTCATGATAGCCGAATCGGGAAGCTTTTTCCTTACTCATCGGATCCGCATTTCCTGTGATATAGATTATAGGGATTGCTCCGCACAGCTCTTTAATCTGTTGATAAGCATCGATCCCGTCGATGCGATCTTTCAGCATGATGTCCATCAAAATCAGATCGTATTTCTCTTGACGTGCCAGCTCCACCGCTTCCTCTCCGCTCGGCACTTTTGTGATGTGGGTGAAACCCATTTTTTCCAGCATCATGGCGAGTGTTAATTGCAGCAGGATCTCATCCTCTACGATCAATATTTTAGTGTTTTTTTCCACGCAACCACGCTCCATACAGGTTATTCCGGATTGCTTAAATATTATTCCGGATCATTTAAATAGCAAGCTTCACTGATTCACATAACTCCCGAATCGGGAAATAGTTTCATGTAGTGCAGAATCACTCCTCAATCTGCAAGTAACCGGCAGATGGCTTTGGTATAGCTGTGTAGGTTCCCCTTCCCACCGATATCCTTTGTACACTCCTCCTTATGATCCTGTAGAACGGTATAGATCGCTGAACGGATTTTTTCGGCCGTACGCACTTTCCCAAAATGTTCGAGCATCATCAGAGCTGAAAAAAGCAGGGCTGTCGGGTTGGCCTCACCTTTGCCCGCAATATCAGGTGCGGATCCGTGGACAGCTTCAAACATGGCTGCCTCATCTCCAATATTCGCTGATCCGGTTACACCGATGCCCCCAACCAGGCCGGACGCCAGATCTGAGAGAATATCTCCAAAAAGATTTGTAGTTACAACGACGTCAAACTGTGCAGGCCTCATCACCATCTGCATCGCCATGTTATCCACAATGAGGTCATTAAACTCGATATCCGGATGTTCTTTTGCGACTTCCCTTCCCACTTCCAGAAAGAGGCCTGTTGTTAGCTTGAGAATGTTGGCCTTATGAACAAGTGTCACCTTTTTGCGACCGAAACGCCTGGCATATTCAAAGGCAGAAGTGATCACTTTCCGGCTGGCCTGACGGGTTACTACGGCGATACTTTCAGCATGCTCTGATTTTTCTTCATCCTGCCAATACTCTTTCCCTATATACAAACCCTCTGTATTCTCTCTAAAAAGCACAAGATCTACGCCCCGAAATGGTGTGTCAATATTGGGGAGGGATTTGGCCGGACGGATGTTGCTGTAGAGGTTGAACTTTTGTCTTAGAGCCACATTGATCGAACGGAAACCCGCCCCGACAGGAGTTGTCAATGGCCCTTTCAAGACGACCCGATGCTCCTCTATAGCGCTGATGGTGTCATCCGGCAGCGGTGTCCCTCTCTTTTTGTAGGTTGCCTCTCCTGCATCTCGTTCTATCCAGTTAATACCTGCTTCTGCGGTATCCAAAATGGATACGACCGAATCTGAAATCTCCTTTCCGATCCCGTCCCCGCGAATCAACACCACATTTTTCATGAAAATCCATGCTTGAATTCCGGTTGATCTTTGAAAGATACAAAATATTAAATGCCGGAAACAGGCATCTGAATAGATATGATTAAATAAATGTCCCTTTTGGCCCACTATGTACAATTTCCCTGCTATTTTACTAAGATGAATGTTATTATGTTTGAGCCATTTCAAACCGCAACTTATTGCTATTCACTCCATGAAGATAAATCGCCATGATACGCCCAGAGCATCCAACAAGGAGATTTTTGGCTGGGCAATGTTCGATTTTGCAAATCAGGCCTATACCCTCCTCATCATCACCGTTATCTTCCCCGTTTTCTTTACTACGGTTATAGTCGGAGATGCCGACCAGGATTTTCGCCTGGGCAACTTGCTCTGGAGTGTGGCCCTGGCAGTCAGCTACTTCATGGTAGTGCTGAGCGGCCCCGTTCTGGGAGCGATCATGGATTACTCAGCACTAAAGAAAAGATTCCTTTTCTTTAGTTATCTCCTCACAATTATCGCGACCTCCCTGCTCTATTTTGTAGAGCCCGGCTTTATCATCCTTGGAGTTACCCTTATTATAATTTCTAATTTTGCCTATGCAATCGGTGAAAACTTCATTGCCGCCTTTCTGCCCAGCCTGGGCCCCCCGTCTGATCTTGGCAAAATCTCTGGATTTGGCTGGGCACTGGGGTATGTAGGCGGACTCTTCTCTGCAGGTTTTGTGATCCTCTATTTAGGGGAACCGGTTGCAGAAAATTTTGACCGGATCCGGTGGGTTGGCCCCTATGCTGCTTTCTTCTTTCTGATCTGTGCCATTCCTACCTTCTTATGGCTAAAGGAGCCGGGCGCTAAAAAGCTGCTGCCTCCCGGCGAGACCTACTTTTCAACCGGATTCAAAAGATTGGGTGAGACGATGAAAATGATCCGGCAGTTCAAAGATCTTTCAGTTTTTCTAATCTCCGTATTTTTTGCCATGGCAGGGATCTATATCGTCGTCGCATTTGCGTTTATATATGGTGACCAGGTGGTAGGATGGGACGATTCGGTAAGGGTACTGATGTTTGTTATTGTACAGATTACGGCTGCTGCCGGCGCCTTTGCTTTTGGACTCATACAGGACCGGATCGGCTCCAGGGTTACCTACATGCTTACGCTCGGACTCTGGTTTTTTGCCGTACTCGGAATCTGGGGGGTCGGGGGGCTCACCAGCTGGCTGAACAGCACGTTTCAAACCACATTCGAGGCACAGTATGTGTTTTTATTTATCGGCCTGCTCTCAGGATTGAGTCTGGGGTCGAGCCAGTCGGCCAGCAGAGCACTGGTCGGCCTTTTTACACCTGAAGAGAAATCCGCCGAATTCTTCGGCTTCTGGGGCCTGTCCAATAAACTGGCAGGTGTCTTTGGTATTGTGGGACTGGGCCTCCTGCAGGCACAATTCGGTTTACATCGTTCCGTTCTGTTTTGTGCTATTCTCTTCCTGATAGCTATTTTCATCTGTTTTTATGTCGATGAGAAACGTGGTGAACTCGCAGCAGATAACTTTGAGGAACAACCTATACCGATGAATGCCCCTTAATCCCCTTACTTAGGTGACGATTTTAAATAGTGCTGTGAATAGTTCTTAGCTGCAATTTTCTGATCCCATCAAAAACGATACGTTTAAATAAAGTATTATCAATTTCTTTGCATATGGACGTGGGAAATCGCCTGTTGAATGAACTTTCCGAATGAGTCAAAACAGGCGATTTTTATAAAATCTGAGGATTAAAGGTGATTTTATTCTTCAGAATGTTAACTTATCCAGTGCTATTCGTTCGGGCATGAAACCTGTTTCACCCTAACGGGCGTGGCAGTATCTGCCGCTTAAATTAATCAAACCACTTAAAGGAGATTTTATATGAGTAGAATTGAAGAACTGAATAAATTGATGGAAGAATTGGAAGTAGAGCTTGTCAAGTTCTATGACAAGGGGAACAAAGCCGCCGGTACCCGCGCCCGGAAGCAGCTACAAGAACTGAAAAAACTCTCTCAGGATATTCGTCTGGAAATTCAGGATATCAAAAATAACGAGTGATCTGCACTGACAAATGTTTCTAAAGCCACATTTTGTGGCTTTTTTTGTTTTTGTAACCGATATCTTTCTAATCATTCTTCTTTAGAACCTATTCTGTTTTTAATTAACTCATTCACACTCAGACCAGATTGTTATTGTAATGACAGACCGTGTCGGTTTTTATAAAGTTTCTCCACGTACAATCAGGGTGTGGCGAATTTCAAACGCCATCAGTTACTTTTTCTACTTTGGTATCCCGGCCGTTTATTACGCTATTCTGGGTGCTGATGGATTTCACGGCTGGTTTTTGGCTTTTCTCATCTTCGCAATTCTGATTGTCTGGTCTGTTGCCGTGTTCTGGTTTCCCTATCAGAACTGGCGGAACTGGCGCTACACGATCACACAACATGAAATCGAGCTCAAATATGGAATATTTTTTAAGACACATACGCTCATTCCGCTCAGCCGCGTACAGCATGTGAACACCCGGCAGGGGCCTATCTTAAGGTGGCAGGAGCTGTCTACGGTCACCATCTCAACTGCCGCCACTACCCACCAGATTGAGGGGCTGGACAGCACACTTGCCGACAGATTGCGCAGAAAGATATCCACCTATGCCAGACTTGCTGAAGAAGATGTCTGAATTTCAGAGGCAACATCCTGTAGCGGCAATCAGCCGTGCATTCGGCCTGATCAAAGGAAATATGATTACCATTCTGGTCTTCCTCTATGTCGGGTCCCAGAGCGAAAGTTTCTCCTTCTGGATCTGGCTGGGAGGTGGTGCTGCTTTTCTGCTGACTGCAGGCTTTCTTAACTGGTGGAGATTTCTATTTAAAATAGAGGATGATACACTCCATATCAAAAGGGGCATTTTTGTGCGGCGGGATCTCTATATGACACGCGACAGAGTTCAGGTCATTGATATCACTTCGGGAATCATTGAACGGGCTTTCGGTCTTGTACGGCTTACCATTCAGACAGCAGGCTCCGGTTCAAGACAGGCAGTCATTGAAGCTATTTCGGTAGATCAGGCGAACTTGATCAATGATCAGCTCATGAACAAACAGGCCAGTGAAAGTGACGGAGAATTTCCCCCGGAAGAGTCGTCTTTAAACTCCGACATCATTCAAACTATCCGGCTCCCGAACAAGGAACTGCTGATTACCGCGTCGACCTCGGGCAGTTTTGGTATCGCACTTTCTCTGATTGCCACCCTTTTTTCACAGATCGAGCCAATCCTGAGCAACTCCCGGTTCTATGAGGAGGCCCTCCGCCTCATCCCGGCTCAGACGGATGGCATGGTCGTCGTAACGACTATCCTCATTTTTGTAGTTTTTGCATGGCTGATCTCCTTTGCAAGCACACTGCTTACATTTGGCAACTTTCAGATCGATATCAAGAAGGATGAGCTGGTGGTGTCCAGAGGAATTTTTGAGAAGAAAAAAATTACCGTTCCTTTCAATAGAATCCAGGCCATTCATATTACAGAGGGAATTATTCGCCAGCCCCTGGGCTACGCTTCGGTTCACCTTGAAAGCGCCGGTTACGGGGACGAACAGGGATCCGGGTCTTTCGTACTCATGCCACTCATCAAGGCAGGGAATATTCTATCCTTTCTGGAGGAGACCGTTCCAGGGTACTATCAGATGGCACCTGCCATCCATCCGCCTGCCAAAGCTCTCAGAAGATATATCGTCCGGTCCTCACTCATCGTTACCGTTGTAGTAGCAGCTGCCTTCTGGATCCTGGAGTTGAACTTCCTTATCTGGATATTACCGGCCCTCTCCATCCTCTGGGGCTGGCTGCGATACAAAGCCGCGGCAGTGGGTCGTCATCCGGACTTCTTTATTCTCCGGAGCCGTTTTATTTCCCGATCTACAGCTTTTATCCGGCGGAACAGAGTTCAGGATATGACCCTCCATCAGAGTATCATTCAGCGCTACCGGGGGCTTTGCACACTTACGATCTATGTAGCTTCAGGAGATCATGGAAAATCCTTTTCAGTGACAGACCTCGATTATGAGATCGGAAGTGCTCTGTTAGAGAGTTTTATAACGGGGGGCTTCCATCAGCCGGAAGAACTTTCTTTTAAATCCGACTCACTTCCCGACTGGTCCCGTGAAACAATTCATAAAAGCGAGCCGTTGATCGATAAGAGAAGCTGAAAACCGGAATCAGACCCAATCTAATGGTGACACCTATGAAAAACAGACCTTATATTTTATCGGAAAGCAACTGGAAAGATATTAAAACCCAGCCCATTGACCTTGTTGTTTTGCCCTGGGGGGCAACCGAAGCACACAATTATCATCTTCCATACGGTACGGATAATTACCAGGTGGAAGCCATCGCCGCTGAGGCGGGCCTGATCTCCGATGCCACCGTGGTGGCGACCACG
>CALKWT010000051.1 GCA_938003885.1 uncultured Balneolaceae bacterium
CGTCGTGTAGGGAAAGAGTGTAGATCTCGGTGGTCGCCGTATCATTAAAAAAGTTGATCGCCACCCCGTTGATCCCGATGGAGGCGCTGAACCTGGCGTAGTCGGTGTAGCGCGGGTGCCGGTATTCAGGCAGGGTGCCCCACTCCCACAGGGAGAGGCCGGCGTAGCCCCGTTCCACCAGGCGATTCAGATTGTCCCAATGATTTGCCATTCTGAGTTCGACACGCGGAGCGCTCAACACCGCAATCCCATGCAGGGGCTGCTCCGTCTGGATCAGCCTCAGGAGATGAAAGACTCCGTAGAGCACACCGATCTCTTCGTTTGCTGCAATGACCAGGAGCGTTTCGCCGTCCACTTCCCGCTCCTCAATCAGGTACCCTTCGTCTCCGATCTGCCTCAGCCGCCCCTCAAAATCGAGGGATGCGATCCCATCTGAACTCTCCGGTGTGCCGATCAGTACGCCCCCGCTAGCCGCTACAGAATCCCGAAAGGGAGGGGTGCGATCCAGAAGGCCCGAAAGGCCCCTCTCCAGCTCATCCCGGGCTGCCAGCAAGGTGGGTGAATCCCCCTCAGCAACCACATACCGGATCTGATCCCGGTAGTCTGAAAGCTTCTCCTGGCTCGCTACTTTCACGTAGCGGAGCCACATCCGATAGCCATCTTCGGCCAGCAGATCCGGCAAGGGGGCCAGCATGAGGATGAGGAGCATCAGCAGGCGGGTTGTTTTTCGGACAGGTGCGTTCATAAGCGATTAAAAAGGTTTTAGATAGTTGAATGTATCATTGACGGCAATTGGTGGACCCTGATCCCTTGGGATCTTTTAGGTTCTATACCGAGTTCGGGAGAACGTTCTATGCGTGTTGATTCCGGCTGTGAACCGGCTTGGTTCAAAGAGTGCATGCGTACTGTTTCATCTGGTTCATCAATTTTAAAAAAGTTGAACGGTTTTTGATGGTTTCCGTCCGGTCCCTGCGCTGTCTGGATATTCCTTCCTGCCGCCAACACTTCGCGGTCCCGCTCGCTTAAAATCCGATCGAATTTCCGCCATCGACCGGCAGATTAATACCGGTAATAAACTTCGAAGCGTCCGAGGCGAGATAGACCGCGGCATAAGCGACATCCTCCGGAGTTCCCAACCGTCCAACCGGAGTTCGCTCCAGCACCCTGCGGCGGCGCTCCTCATCGGAGTTGAACGCCTGATGAAGCATGGGTGACTCAATGAAACCCGGTGCAATCGAATTGACCCGGATTCCCAGCGGGGAGAGGTCGGTAGCCAGTGCCCGCGTGAGTCCCAGCACCCCCGATTTGGAGGCGGTGTAGGAAGCCACGTTCGGGATTCCGTAAAGAGCCGCCATGGAGGTCACATTGATGATCGAACCCCTCCCCTTTTCGGCCATGAATTTGCCGGTTTCCCGGGTCATTGCAAAGAGCCCGTTCAGGTTGGTCTGAATGATCTCATTAAAATCCTTGTCTGAAACCTCCAGGGTCTCCTTCTTCTGGTTAATTCCTGCGTTGTTTACGAGGATATCGATCCTGCCGTAACGGCCTGCCACACTTGCAGCGACCTTTTCGTGAGTTCCGGTTTTCGTGACATCATGCACAATGTAATCGCTGCGCTGCCCAAGCTCTTTGCAGGCCTCCTCGAGAACCTGCTGCCTGCGGCCGGTGATGATCACTTTTTCGGCTCCTGTTTCAATAAAAGCACGGGCTATTCCAAAACCGAGCCCGCTGCCCCCGCCGGTAATAATGGCGATTTTATTTGTCAGAGAAAACAGAGATTGATACTTCAACGATATGATTCCTGTCTTTGTCAATAATTTCTGTGTTAACAGCGTCCATGATTCTAATGCTGCAGGCCGCCCGCCGTCATCCGGGAGGCTTTCTGAAAGCACCTCTCCGGCTGCAGAAGGCGCCCTGACCTTCGTGCGCGGGCTGATATTATAGACAACCGGCAGATCCGAAGCTGTCCGTCACGATCACTGCCTGATTTCATGTTTTAAAAAATCGGAAACAGCCATGTCAAACTGCTTCCGATAACTAAAAAGTTCATCTTTCGGGATTCTATCCACCTCCCGGGATCTTTATTAAAACCAATGCGCAGGTCTAATCATATCCCGGATTCTGATAGGCTCGTTTTTCGCTCTCACTCATTTGGAGTGCATCGATCTGGCCCTGCGGGATCGGCCTCAGATAGTGGTGTGGCTGAATGTTCCGTGTATAGGTTTGAGCCGTGTGATCCCCATAGCTCCTGCCTGCAATTTCGTAGGTACCCGAAATCTCCTCCCATTTTTGGGTCCGGATCAGATCGTACCACCGATACCCTTCACCAAAATACTCTCTGGAGCGTTCTTCCAGAATGTAGTTGATATCGATGACGTCCGGTGTTGCAGCAATCATCGCCGCGCTGTTGTCCTCGATCCGCTCTTCATTTCCGTTGTTATCCCAGCGCCATACACCTGCACGGGCCCGTATCACGTTGATCAGATCAAGCGCACTCCAGCTGCCGGAGGCCCCCTTCACAGCCGCTTCCGCTGCGATGAAATAGAACTCGGAGAACTTGGCGATATTAAACGGACGGGTACTTGCCGCGTTGGGCTCACCCAGCCCGCTTCCGCTGTCTGTGCGGTAAGGGCCCAGTTTCCACAACCCCGGATAAACCACACGGCTGATGCCGGAGGGGGAGATTACAAAATCCGCTCTTCCGGGAAGCACCCCTGCACCCACATTGCTTTCGCCGGCACCGGACGGGTAAGAGATCGCCTCTTCCGGCTCCTCATCCAGGAAGGTAAGGATCGCGTCGCCCGGATGTACTTCCATGTAATTGGCATTGTAGAGCGGCCCGCTGATGCCCGCCTTCTGGTAGTTTGCCCGATAGGTAGTGGTAAAGGTACCGTCGTAGCGTGAATCGTTCTCCTTGTCGGCAAAGGTCTTTGTAATCGCTCCGATGGTCGGCGCCATCCGGGTCCAGGGCCGGCCCAGCGCCTGCACAGCATCCCGTTGAACAGAGCTGATTGCCTCCCAGGAGGAAGGGGAGCTGCTGCTGCGGATGTTGGTGTAGTTCCAGGTCATCATCCAGCCGGCAAAGTTCTCCGGTGCGTTTCCGTTACTCCAGGTAAGGCTGGAAGCGTTGTAGTACTCGCTGGTTTCGGTATGATCCGCAAAGAGCATGATTTCGTTGTTACGGTCGTGCTGAGCCAGGTTCACATCATAGAAGGTGGGCTGCAGCC
>CALKWT010000052.1 GCA_938003885.1 uncultured Balneolaceae bacterium
GTAGGAACTGTCTTCCTCTTTGCCGCGTGTTGTCTGATGGATATAATCCAGCAGGACAATCCCGTTGTTTAAAGCAATTCCAATCAAGATCACGATACCGATATAGGCAGGCACACTTAAAGGGGTCCCTATTACATATAAAAAGAGCATAGATCCAAAGAATGCCAGTGGTACAGTGAACATGACGATAAAAGGATCCCGTAGATTTTCAAACAGTCCGCCCATCACCATGTAGGTGAGGGTCAAAGCTAGCAGCAGTGCAATCAGAATCTCATAACTGCTCTGCTGCTGATCAAAGACCGATCCTGAAAACTCATACCGGTAGCCGTCGGGCAGCTGGATCGCGCTTTCAAACAGATCTTCGATTTTTTTCTGATACTCTTCCAGATCCCCGCGAACCAATACACTCACATCCAACAGGGTCTCCCGATCCCGGCGGGAGATGCTGCTCATGCCCTCTTCCACCCGAAGTTCACCGAGTCCCAGAACGGGGATTCTCTGTTCTTCCAGACGAGCCAGTTCCAGATTGAACAGATCCTGCCTGTTCTGAAACTGCTCCCGGACATTGCGGACCTGAATCGGAATTTCACGACCCTCTTCGCGGAAATAGCCCGCCCTGGAACCTCTTGCCTGGGTGCCCAATTCAGAAGCGATACTGGTAGACGAGGCACCAGTTCTGATAATACGCTCCCTGTCCAGTTCATAGACAATTTCGGGGGCCGGCCGGGTTCTCATACTACCTACCGAGAGGACCATCGGATCGGGGGAGAGCGCTTCTTCCAATTGAAGGGTGAGCCTCTGCAACACCTCTACATCGGGACCGATCAGGCTGACCCGGATACCCCGGCCCGACCATCCCCTTCCCGTGGGGATCCCCCCGCTACCACTGAGATTGGCAATTTCGATCTGAACATCATCATCCTGAAGTATATTCTGCAGTCTGGAGGCTATTTCGGTCGTCGTCTCCTCCCGCTGATGTTCATCCTTGAGAGTAATGCTCAATGTACCTGCATTTGTCAGCGCACTCCGGCCTCTGCGGCCGATATTGGTAATCACGGTTCGGATTTCAGGCTCTTCCAGTATGCGGTCTGTGTAATCGCGCAGCAGTTGAGCCGTGGTGGCCAGTTTGGTGCCTGCCGGAAGCTCAACACGAAGATCGAACTGCCCCTCATCGGTTTCAGGAAAGAACTCTTTTTGAATATTTCCGAAGAGGAAAAAGGATCCGGTAATGATACCGGCGACCGCAATCAGAACGACATACTTTCGGCCAAGCAACCAGCTCAGAAGCGAAATGTACTTATTTTCCAGGGATTTAATACCAGAAGTAATGATCCCGCCTGAAGTAAAATCTTCACTTCTCATCAGAAGAGAAGCCAGAACCGGAATCAACACGATCGATACTAAAAATGAAAAAGCGATGGCGATGGAGATCGTCAGCGCCAGATCTTTGGCTACCGTACCCTGAAACCCGCTCAATCCCATCAGGGGAATAAATACCGAAATGGTGGTAAGCGTCGAGCCCAACAGGGCTACTCCCACCTCATTGGTTCCATGAAGTGCTGCCTGAAACCGGGATTTTCCCTGCTCCAGCTGAATAGCTATGCTTTCTGAAACAACAATAGAGTTGTCCACAAGCAGGCCGATAGCCAGGGCGAGGCCCGTTATTGAGATAATATTCAGGGTGATATCCAGTGCATACATGGCAGCAAAGGTGGCGGTAAGGGAGACCGGAATACTCATGGCTACTACAAATGCAATCCGCCAACCTCCCATAAAGATCAGCAGAATCAGAATGACCACAATCAGAGCTGCCATTGCAGACTGCGCAAGATTCGTGATCGAATCATCAATAAACTGCCCTTCATTGTTAAGAACCTGCATACTTACGCTGGCCGGCAGAGTGGGGCTAAACTCGTCCATGGCAGCCTCTACGGAACTTGTCACCTCGAGGGTATTTGCGTCCGACTGCTTCTGAACTTCAATGGTCACACTGTTCTGGCCGTTTATTTCCACAATATTGGTAATATCTTCAAAATCATCCCGAACAGTCGCCACATCCCGTACCCGAATGGGGATCCCGTTGTCTACCCTGATAATCGTCTGCGCGATTTCATCCACATTCACAAACATCGAACGGGCACGCACGCTGTAACTCACGGGCCCGGCCACCATGCTGCCGACCGGCTGCTCCACATTGTTGTTACGGATCGCACTGACGACCTCCCCGGGGAGCAGGTTATGGCGGGCCAGCGCTTCCGGGTAGAGATCCACTGAGAGGCTGCGGGTAAGCCCGCCCCGTGTATCGGCGGAAGCCACGCCCGGTATGCGTTCAAAGCGCGGCTCAATAAATTCCAGCGATAACTGTCGCAGCTCATCCAGACCCAGCTCATTGGACTCTACACTCACAGTCATGATCGGGGCACTCTCCGGATCGAACTGAAAGATTGTCGGCTCGTTTGCCTCCTCCGGAAGCTGATTCCGTATCCGTTCCACCGCTTCGCGTACCTTCTGTTCGGTGATCATGATATCTGTCCCGGGGCGCATTCTTAGAATTAAAAATGCACCCCCCCGTCTTACATTTGAATCAAGCGATTCCACACCTTCCACTCCCATAACCACGGCCTCGATGGGTTCGACCACCAGCCGGAGCATATCATCTGG
>CALKWT010000053.1 GCA_938003885.1 uncultured Balneolaceae bacterium
TTACGTTGCGAAGCAGTGCTTCGCGGTTCAAGTCCTGCCGGGCCCACATACCTAACTCTCCTTTAACGGTTCCTCACCCGCTAACTTGATCAACGGCTTTACGTTGCGAAGCAGTGCTTCGCGGTTCAAGTCCTGCCGGGCCCACATACCTAACTCTCCTTTAACGGTTCCTCACCCGCTAACTTGATCAACGGCTTTACGTTGCGAAGCAGTGCTTCGCGGTTCAAGTCCTGCCGGGCCCACATACCTAACTCTCCTTTAACGGTTCCTCACCCGTTAACTAGATCAACCCTCAAATACTACAATTCGGCCAGGGAAACGTTATTCCAAAAAAAATGCCTCCCGACGTTCAGGGAGGCATCAATGAAAGTTCAATGTAGAATCCCGCCTTATAACGGATTTTGCTCCATCAGGGGATTGGCATGCATTTCCACTTCCGGAATCAGGTATTGCCATATCTTATCTCCTGCTTCCACTTCCAGGAAGTTATTGGCAGCAGTAGGATTATGATTGGCACCCGTCCTGTCCAACGGAAGGTTCAGCCGCTTCAGGTCGAAGAATCGAAAGCCTTCTCCCCACAGTTCGAGCCTCCGGTTCAGGTAGATCTCCTCCAACAGATCATCACCCGTATTGGATGAAAGGGTGTATTGATCGTCTCTTGCACTCACAAGCTCATAAAGCACCTGTGCAGCTCTGCCATCATCACCCATATTCGCCCTCGCCTCAGCTTCCGTCAGATAGAGCTCTGCAGCCCGTAGGTAAGGCACATCAATGTGGCTGTCATTCTCATTGGGCGCGATAAACTTCTGGCTGGTATAGGGCCGCCTTGTAAAGTTACTTCCCAGGTTCAGATCTTCATGCTCTCCGGTCGGATCAAAGTTGGCCAATCGTACATCACTCTGAGGAAATGAGTAATAGAGGGTTATATTAATGGCGATCGGAGTCGTCCTGATGAACGTTGTACTGTTATTACGCGAAACTTGAGCCCCAAAATTTCCGAATCGGTCACTCTGGTCGGCGGAGACATGCGACGCCCACATCCACACCCGATTATTGTACTCATTGAACCCGGAAGTGTACTCATCCTGTGTCATGAGCTCTGTCCCTTCCCGCGCCTCGCTGGCGTACTGTGCAGCCATCTCCCAGTTCCCCTGGGTAAGGTAGACCCTGGCCTTCAGCCCCTTTACGACCGAGGCGTCAAAATGGGATTTATTTGGCCTTACGTAATGTTCCAGCCGGCTGATCGCCTCATCCAGATCCTGGTGGATCATGGCATAGACATCTTCCACAGAGTCTCTCGCTTTGCCCTCATTCACCACTTCCGTCATATAAGGCACACCCATCTGAGAGTTGCCTCCGCTTTCATCATACCTTTCGGCATACATCTGAACAAGGTTAAAATGGAAGAACGCTCTGTAGGCATAGCTCTGCCCGATAGGGATATTGATCTCATCCTGTGTGAATTCAGGATTAGAAGCCACCCTCTCTTCACCATGGATAATAACATTGGCATTCCGGATCAGTTCATAATAGAACTCCCATGGCCAGATGGTATCCCGTGCATTCGCATTTCTATGGGCTGTCCAACGGTATTGGCTGTAGAACCAGGTGGAGTTGGGGTTGGTCAGCACAAAGTCTTCACCCAGTGCATCATTAAAGATCATCAATGCGCTCTGGCCTACACATCCCTGACACCCTCTTCTGGTGTACATTTCCCGATGGATTCCGTTCAGGCCGAGCATCATATTGTCGGGGGATGAAGTGACTGCAGAATCATCAATATCCTGTGTCGGGCTTGTTGTCAGGAAATCTTCCCCGCAACTCACCGTGAATCCTCCAACTATAAACAGAAATAATATAATTTTTAACTTTTGCATGATTATAAGTTCTTAAACGGTTTCTGTTAAAATGTAAGATTCAAGCCCAGTGTCAATACACGTGAGGACTGATATCGCGGCAGAGTGGTGCCGTTAAACTGCTGATTGGCCTCCAGGCCGGGCCGTGCAGTTAGCTGAAAAAGGTTCTCGCCATTTGCAAAAATCGTTGCATTGCTCAACCCGATCTGATTGGTCCACTGAGGCGGCAGGCTATAGGAGATATTGAGGTTTCTCAGCGACAGGTAGGATGATGTGACCAGCCATCTGCTGTTGTTCCCGGCATTAAACTCTGAAGCGCGGTTGTAATCGAGCCGGGGTACATTGGTTACATCTCCGGGCTGCTGCCATCGTTTTAACAGATCTTTGTGCATAGAGCGGCCCGCCGACGTTCCTGCGTGCATCAATGAGGCGTACTGCCCGTCGTAGGTCTTTCCCCCGATCTGGTAAGAGATAAGCGCACGAATTGAAAACCCTTTGTATGAGAAGGTATTTGTGATCCCTCCGTAAAGATCAGGCAGTGCCGTTCCGTGAAAGGATTCGTTGGCATTTAGGTGATTGGTCGTGACAACAGTTCCATCCACCGTTCTCAGATCATCTCCACCCGCTTCAATGGCTTCCGGGGAAGCTACATAGAGGGCAGCACCATCCGCCGGATCGACACCGTACCAGTCCCGAAGGTAGTACTCATAGATAGAGGTTCCTACCCTCAGCATCTTGGTACCACTACGAATTTCTTCCTGGGGCAGCGATTTAAATTCATTTCTGATGGTCGCCGCATGAAGCTGAACGTTCCAATACGTGATTTATAAATTTTTAAAAGATGATTTTCACACCGACAAACTCCTGAAACAGAGCAGGATACTCTCCGTCTCTGACACCCGCACTCCAGCAGACGTGCGTAAGGAGAAGGGCATAACTGAGCTGAAATGCCCCATCCCCCTATAGATTCATTTTAAACTTCTGCTATTATCGTGTTGAAGCAACAATATTTGCTAAAATTATGTACTTTCATTCCAAACTCTGAAATGGCTTTCGAACAACCATTCTGTTTATATGGGACGCCATGCTATAACCCTTTACCTACTAACCAATTAACATCAGTATCATGACCAACAGAAGAGAATTCCTTAAAAAAGCGGTGCTCGCCTCAGCAGCCTTCTCTATGGGCCTGCCCAAACTGGGATGTACTCCTGCAGAAGAGAAACCACTTTTCAAAATTTCACTGGCTCAGTGGTCTGTGAATCGGCTCCACTTCTCCGGTGAACTGGACAATCTCGATTTCCCTGCAGAAACCAAACGCCACGGTATCGATGCAGTAGAGTATGTGAATCAATTTTTTATGGACAAGGCAGAAGACCGGGCTTACCTCAGCGAGCTGAAGCAGCGCTGCGACGATGAGGGGGTTACCTCTGTTCTGATTATGTGCGACAATGAAGGGCGTTTGGGTGCATCCGATGAAAATGAGCGTGCACAGGCTGTTGAGAATCACAAAAAATGGGTAGAGGCGGCCAAATTTCTGGGGTGCCACTCTATCAGGGTGAACGCCTATACGGATATCTCCCGGAGTGAAGATCCAGACGATTTCTCAAACTCCGTCGGTTATACCAGCGAAGGCCTCCGGAATCTGTGTGAGTTTGCAGATGATCACGATATCAATGTAATCATTGAAAATCATGGCGGGTTCTCCAGTGATGCAAACTGGCTGGCAGCTGTCATTGAGCAAGCCGATCACCGCCGTGCCGGATCTCTTCCCGATTTTGGTAATTTCCAGATCTATCGAAGCGAAGATCGGGTGGTTTCTTTTGACTCCTATGAAGGGACTGACATTCTGATGCCTTCCGCAAAGGGTGTGAGCCTGAAGCCGGTCGTCTGGGATGACAGCGGCAACACCTATCCACTGGACTATGAGCGGATGATGAATATTGTACTGTCTCATGGCTATCACGGCTATGTGGGTATTGAGCACGGTGCACAAGGCCGCGAATGGGAAAGCATCGTTGAAATCCGGGACATTCTGATCGATCTGGAAGAGTCACTTCGAAATAGCTGATCGGCGAAGTTCGTTTCAGGGACAGGCTGTCTGATGCGGATCGTTCAGGGTCTGTCCTTCGATCTTTTTAAGATGAGCCTTATACATAAGAGTCGATACTCTCAAACAGAACAGGGTGCATTGAGCACCCAAGTCCTTCAAGCCCGGTGTTCCTGTGAAATAGTTTTGAATTTGGAAAAGCTGTAATAAAGTGGTGAAACACCGGGCCTTTCGGATCCTCTCTTATGAATCGAATTACGATGTAGACCGGATTACATCTGCCGCAATCCAGCCGATGGCCATCGCCTGGGCAGCTGTGTTTCCAGCCACCTGTATGGGGAGAATGGAGACGTCCGCAACCCTTAACAAGCCTTATGACTTAGGAAGAGAGGATGCGGGATATTTTAAATGGTTTAAGTAATGTTCTGCTGAGTAGATGCTGCTCATCAACCAGAGCCGGATCCAAAGATGCTATGGATCAGCTCCCGGCGATCCATCGTTTTATACCCTTCGATCTTTCTTTCTCTCGCTTCGCTATGAAGGCGCTCCATCGACCATTTTTCATAGTCGAGGGGACCTGATCGCTCTGATGACTCATTCATCTCTTTTGGAACATTCTTATTGTCTGATGCTTCCTGTGGCCTGTTCTTCTCTTTTCCACTCTGATCACTCATCATACTCCAGATTTGATTTTCTCTTTTTTGCGATTAACTCTTGGGATCGTCCCTTCAATTTGAGTTGTTATTACTCATTTTATAGGGCCAAATCTGATCCATTGTTCCTTCCTAATATCTCAGCCTCCCATTCCGGACTGGACCCTACACAGCTTTTTATCTCAACAGACATTCATAGCCTGCCCCGGGCCCGGCTCCAGTCCCTACAGCCTCGCGGCAAATATAGACCAAAGCCGGCCAGAACAGGTTGTACCCCGCCAACCAATCCTTTGCAGTACTCCTGCACTCTTCTCACCTGCCTACTTCGTACTCCCCGTCCCCTGCCTTCTGCTGATGACCCCATAGAGGCTTCTGCGGGGAGAATCTTTCAGTGCTCTTTTCAGGTTCTAAACCTGTAAGAAGAACCACACAA
>CALKWT010000054.1 GCA_938003885.1 uncultured Balneolaceae bacterium
ATGATGAGAGAGGTGCCTGCTTTTTCTGTAATCAATGTAACAGGGCGTGTAATGCTTACGCCGACTTCTCTTCAGGTACCTGCCTGGTTCAGCCGGCTATGAAGCGCGGGAATGTAGATCTCTATACCAATGCAATGGTCCGGGAAGTAACCACAGAGAGCAACGGGGAGGCTTCCGGAGTGATCTATATTGACAAGAACGACATGAGTGAGCATTTTGTCGCTGCACGGGTCGTTGTTTTGGGAGCTTCTGCTTGTGAGTCCGCGAGAATCCTGCTCAACTCTAAATCAGCACGGCACCCTGACGGACTGGCAAATGGCAGCGGGGTAGTGGGGCGATATCTGCACGACTCTACCGGCTCCGACCGCATGGCGATTCTTCCGGAGCTGTTTGACCGCGACCGGTATAATGAAGATGGAGTAGGAGGTTTGCATGTCTATACTCCCTGGTGGCTGGATAACAGCAAGCTCGATTTTCCGCGAGGCTACCATATGGAGTACTGTGGAGGAATGAGTATGCCGATGTATGGAACCGGAATGGGTATGCACAATACCCGGCAGTACATCAAGGATCAGTTTGGCAATCCCTCACCCAATGGTGGGTACGGAAAGGGCCTGAAAGAGGATATTCGAAAAATGTGGGGATCCACAGTGGGGATTTCCGGCCGGGGAGAATGTATTGCACGGTACGATAACTATTGTGAGATCGACCCCGACGTGGTGGATCAATATGGCATTCCGGTATTGCGCTTTAATTATACATGGAGTGAACATGAGATTCTGCAGGCGAAACATATGCACGATACATTTGAAGAGATTCTTACATCCATGGGTGGAATCCTGATGGGGAGCAAGCCGGGCCCGGAGACTGAGTACGGGCTGCATGCACCCGGAAGAATTATTCATGAAGTAGGAACCACGCGAATGGGAAATGACCCGTCGACATCCGTGCTGAATCAATATTCACAGGCACACGAGTGCAAAAACCTGTTTGTGGTCGACGCAGGTAGTTTTGTATCGCAGGCAGATAAGAACCCGACCTGGACGATCCTGGAACTCTCCTGGAGAATATCCGACTATATTGTAGATGAAATGAAAAAAGGTAACTTATAAGAGTATGGACAGAAGAGAACATTTGAAATTATTACTGGCAGGGAGTGTCGGAGCAGGGCTCTTTCTGGGAACCTCTTGCACCACGGAAGATCAGCAGACCAGCCGACAGATTATAGATCAGGGCGGAGGATACGGGTATGGCCGTACTGATGAGGAAACTGCACGAGATGCGCGTCTGCATGAAGAAACCTTTTTTACAGAGACGGAGTTCAAAATGGTCTCCGTCCTGGCTGATATCATCATCCCGGCCGATGAGAATTCCGGAAGCGCCACTGATGCGGGTGTCCCTGATTTCATCGAGTTTACCATGAAGGATCAGCCTTCTATGCAGCTGGTAACCCGCGGCGGCCTGATGTGGCTTAATAATCAGTGCAACCAGCGTTTTGGCAAACCATTCCTGGAGTGTAGTGAAGAGGAACAGCTGAAAATGATTGATGAGATCGCCTGGCCGGATGACAGTTCACCGGAAATGGCCTTTGGGGTGCGGTTCTTCAACCGGATGCGGGATCTGACGGCAACAGGTTATTTTACCTCACAAATTGGAATAGAGTATCTGGGCTATCAAGGGAACCGTCCCGGTTTCTGGGATGGGGTGCCAGATCATGTGCTTGAAAAGCACGGATTATCCTATGATCAGAAGACCCTGGATGAGACCATCAAAGAAGAGGATCGCTATAGGATTGCCGAGTGGGATGAGGATGCCAATTTGTTATAGGCCAGACCTTTCCAGGGCGATCTTTTAATATTCACTGGATTCCCGGTGTTCGATCTTTATCAGAGAGGATACCGGTGTTCGGTCCCGGCAGAAAGCATATTCCCCTTTCACTTTCAGGCAGAGAGGGATCACTGCCGAATTCTAAGTTGATAGAACCCCGCTGCAGTAGAGTGGCGTAGATCTCCCGCAGACGGGATCTATTTAATCCTTATCACGTGAAAAGATGCTTCCGATCCGCTGAAATATATTTCGCCGTTCTCTCTTTTCTGTTTCTACCTTTGCAGCTCTTGGAGCTTCAGGTGTATTCCCTTTGAAGAAATCGGTAACCCGGTCCTGGAATCGGTCATCCCTGAAATCTTCGCACTGAAAGTTATGTGCGAAGGAGTAATCTGCCGGAAGAAGTTCCTTTCCGTGCAAAGTAAGATCGGAATACTGATTCAGCTTCGAAAGAAAATGACCGGCGACCGGAAGCGCGGTTTGTGATGCATACCCGAAGTTATTTCGCAGCCTCACACGAGGGGTTGACCCGCCGACCCAACTGCCAAATACCAGATCTGGGGCCATTCCGATAAACCATCCATCTGTAAACTGCTGTGTGGTACCCGTCTTACCCGCCAATTCATGTGTAATTCCAAACTGGCTTCGCAACCGGCTTCCCGTTCCCTCATTCACTGCTTTTTTGAGAATTTGGACAATTGCACCTGCTATTTCGGGAGAGATCCCTTCCACATCTGTCCGGGTACCAGAAAGTTCATCTTCGTTTGTAAAGTTATAAATCAGCTCCCCTTGTGCATTATAGATTCTTTTAATCAGGCGAGGTCTGACTGGTTTTCCGTTATTGAGGAAGGAGGTGTAGGCGGATGTCAGCTCAAGCAGGGAGACTTCGGCAGTTCCAAGGGCGATAGAGGGGTTTTGCGGAATGGGCGAGGTGAATCCAAGATTTTGTATGGTTTCCACAGTGTTAGAGAGTCCATTCTCCATCAGGACCTGGACCGTTATGGTATTGATGGAGTTGGCAAGCGCAGCTTGAACTGAATACCGGCCGCCATACTCGTCATTTGCATTTTTCGGCATCCACTCATCATACTCTTCATAGACTGTAAGAACGTTCCTCTCATAGTCACAGGGCCTGAGGCCGCCCTCCATGGCCGCTGCATAGATAAAAGGTTTGAATGAAGAGCCGGGCTGACGCCTGGAGGTGACATGGTCAAACTTGAAATGTGCGTGATTGATTCCTCCGACCCAGGCCAGAACCTCCCCGGTATGGGGATGCATGGCCAAAAATCCAGATTGGAGAAATGAAAGATAGTGCCGCTGCAGATCGTACGGGCTGATGGTTTGATCGTTATAACCGTCCCAGCTGAATACCCTTTGACGGGCAGGTTCATAGAGAATGGAGTCTATTTTTGCGTCCGTCAACCCATCTTTCTTTAATTGCTTGTATTGATCAGAATTTCTCCAGGCCCGTATCACATCCGGATCTCCCCGATCTGCAAATATGTTGATATCCTTGTTCTGCCCATCATAGATAGACTGCAGATTTTTCATCTGGGTCTCCACAGCATGTTCAGCTGCAGCCTGTACCCGGGAGTCGAGCGTGGTATGAATCACAAGGCCGTCAGAATAGAGATTGTACGTCTTACCGTCCAGTGCTTCCCGGGTCCGGAGAAGTTCAGCCAGTTCCAGCCGGATATACTCCCGAAAATAAGCAGCGGATCCCCGGCTGCCAGCCTGAACGCTATAGTTGGTCTGCAGATCGGAGGCGATGGCCAACTCCGCTTCGTCCTGATTGATAAAGCCATACTTCTCCATCTGTCGGATGACGACATTCCGCCTCTGTCTGGAACTTTCGGGATTTCTGTGTGGATTGTACCAGGTCGTAGCCCGAAGCATACCGGCCAGTGTTGCCGCCTCTTCCAGTTTGAGATCCATGGGGGCCTTGTTGAAGAAACGACGGGATGCCATGTCAATTCCGTAGATCTCCTCTCCGAATGAGACCGTATTCAGATACATCTGAAGGATATCTTCTTTCGAGTTGATTTTTTCCAGACGGGTCGCAATGATCATCTCCCGGATCTTGTCTGCGACCAGGTGAAGCGGACCGTGTTTTTGCCGTGGGAAGAGGTTCTTGGCAAGCTGCTGAGTGATGGTACTGCCCCCTCCGGCATCTTGGTTGAGCAGAAGGGTTTTAAAGAAAACACGGAAAAGTGCACGATAGTCTATACCATTATGCTCATAGAAGCGAATATCTTCGATCGCTAACAGAGCATCTGTCATCACTGGATTCACCTGTCCTAGATCTACTTCTGTTCGGTTCTGCAGGTAATAGGTACCCATCCGTTTACCATCTGCCGAGTAGATCTGGGAGGCGTTGTAATTTCGAACCAGAGCCAATTCGTCTGTTGAAGGTACCGGTCCAAAAAAACCGGTCAGGATCAGAGTTATAAACAGTACCGGCGCCGCAATAAAGAGCACGGTTAAAAACAGAATAACTTTTTTGCCAACCCACTTTTTCTGTTTTTTCCCGCTTTTCTTCCTTTTCTTCTTTTTAGCCATAATTATTATACCATTTCAACACCACTTAGACAGAGGCAGACGTCATTTTGTTCCTCATTCTGCAAATTTAAAAAGCAGCAATTCTTCTGAATCGTCAATGAAAATAGCGGATTTATAGGGTTAATCTGGTTATCTTGGAACTGATAAATCAAACAATTAAAAATAGTGAATATTATGGCTGATGTGATCATTAAAACTGAAAGAGGGGACATGGAGGTAGAGTTCTACCGGGAAGACGCTCCTAAGACAGTACAGAACTTTATCGACCTCTCGGAGAAAGGTTTTTATGACGGACTTACATTCCACCGGGTGATTCCCGATTTTGTGGTACAGGCTGGTTGCCCCAAAGGGGATGGTACCGGCGGCCCGGGCTATCAGATCGACTGTGAGCTTGACGGAAAAAATCAGTACCACGACCGCGGAGTTCTCTCTATGGCGCATGCCGGGAGAAATACCGGTGGATCGCAATTTTTTATCTGTCACAACCGGAATAATACTGCTCATCTTGACAGGAATCACACGGTTTTCGGAAAAGTGACTTCTGGCGTAGATACCATTGATGAGATCCGTGCAGGTGATAAAATTCTATCCATTGAGATCATAAAGAAAAACTAACTCACGACGAATGTGAGCGGCGCCTTTTTTGGTACCTGAGAATCTGGTGATCAACCGCCAGCACAATTCCTGATATAAGGGCGAGTGCAAGCAGGCTGATCACCGGTTCCCAGATAATCAGCCCGCCTATGGTACCAAGAACAGCTCCAAGGTACTGAATCACTTTCAAATGCTCGTTGGTAGCATTTCTAATCATCCTTTCCACTCTCTGTTCGTCATACCTGGTGAGATTCTCTTCTGCAAATTGCTGAACATCCAGCTGATTGACAAGCTGAAAGACAATCTGTTTAACCGCCTCTTCAATCTGAAGACTTCTGTTTTCAAACTTATCAGGTAGTTTATCCAGGTAATCATCAACCAGGCTCATGTTCTGCTGAGCACTTTCAGGCAGCTTTTCTATCGTCTCTTCAATAATCGTTCTGAGTGAACGCCCTTTAATGAGGGTATATGCTTGGAGGGCAAACCGTTCAATCGGACTGCTTTGCAGCGAACTTTCAATATCGGATATCAAAATATCGGTAATTCTGTTTTTGAATTCCGGATCCTGAACTACCGTATCAATGTAATGCAGGAGCCAGGATTTCAGATCGTTTCTGAAATCTTCGCGCTTCGACAATTTTCGAACATGCCGGATCGCTTGAATTCGGAGCTTCTCAATCGCTTTGGAATCATCAATCTTCTCGTTAATGAGCCGGGTGTTGATGATATCATCCGAAACCGCGCTGGCGAGGCGGTAAGCGATTCGGTTTTTATGTTTGGGAATCAGCCCCTGTCCCAGAAGCGGCCGTTTGTGCAGGGGCCTGAACAGCATGGTAATGGCAATCCAGTTTGTGAGAAAGCCGATCATCCCACTCACTGAAACAATTCTCAGCAGGCCTTCCAGCTCAAATACCCTCCCGAACAGAACAACCTGCACCGAATTCAGGTCCCAGATAAAAGAGAATAGAAACAGGATCGTCAGCAACCAGGGAGTAAATTTCAACAAGTAGAGTCCCGTGGAAGGGTCCGGCGGTACACTCTGTTTAGGAGCATGCTCCGGGCTAGGTACGGCCCGGGACTTTTTACCAAAATTCAGATAGGACGCGATGATCGAGCCAAGTGATTCTATCTGGTTTTCATCTTTATGAGATCGTTTTTCAGAGTCTGATACCATTATTTATAGGATCTGTTAATCAGGGCCTGCTTTTGACAGCCATCAATAAGACGATAAAATCGCTGAAACTGTTTCACTCTCCAGTAGCTTTCCGGAAAGGGAGCGAAGCTGCTGAAATATCTTATGAAATCTTTCTGCACTGTCGAGATAAGGATACAGACCGCTTCCCGGACGGATAACCGAGCCGCTTACAGTAATCCATTTTTTTGATAACCATCTATCTAACTCTACAGCATAGCGGGAAGGTTTCATCACGCCCATTTCTGTAAGGGCGCTCCCGGTTCCGGCAATCGTCATACATGGAGAAACTTTAATAATTTTGGAGTCGTGTGACACCCTGCCATGCTCCGGTAAATAAAAATAGAGATCCGGTTGAAACCCCGCTTGATAGACAGAGTGTGGTTGATTTGGCAGTGTGACAGCTCTTAACGTTCTGGAGTAGATCCATTCATAGAGAGCAGCCTGGCCGGAGTGGAGTTCATTTCTAACGTCCCCAGGAACTATTCGCAAATCAAGAGGGTGAATACTTTCGTGAGCAGCTTCCGGGCAGAGGTTGTTTCGGAGAAACGGTGGCCTGAACTCCCGGGGAAATCCTGTTTGCAGGTATTGTGTATAGAAGCTTTCCCACGTATCGCTGTAAAATCCTTTGGAATGGGTACGTGGATAACTGATCAGGGAAGCGTTTGAGGAGGGAAGCCGGGATTCAAATAGTTGACGCAATAGCAGATAAGCATCCTCAAACGAGCTTGAAATTTTAGAAGCGTACAGATACTCAATGGCATCAAAGGTGGATACGGGTGTGGCTTGCTCCCAGCAGGAACCCGGATCGGTTCTTTCCAGACGTAACATCTGATCAGAGTCGCAGGTGAGAGGGGATGTACTTCTATACAGATTTCTCTTTTCATCCCAAAAGTGATCGGTTTGAAGCGGCGAACCAAACAGAGCTGCAAGAGCAGCCGCATAATAATCCGGAAGGCCCGATTGTCGATGCCACAGGGCACGGATGAGGTATCTATTCCGAAGCTCTATGGCAAGTTTGTCGGTATTCAGTTCACGTGCACTCTGAAGTAGCTTTAACATACCGGCTTGCGTCAGGTTCCTCAGAAAACCTCGCTGTACTCTATGCGGAGAGAGAAAGACTCCAAGTGACCAGGCGATAAAATCTCCTGACGGATCAGAATCTGTTGCAATGATAATTCGTGTTGCCAACCGGGCCTGATTCCTGAGTTCTCTTCTGAAATCTCTCTTATCCGGATCAGCGACTTTTTTTAGCCGATGGTTTGCAGAATCATACACCGGAGTCCACGGATATCCTCCGGTTGCCAATACATATACGGAAGAGGGGACTAATTTCTGAACAATACGCCCAATAACAGGGGACTCAACAATAAGAAGGGTATATCCCGTTTCCGGCACAGATCAGAGGTTGATTTTATCAAGGAAGTCATTTTCCAGCTCAGACATCTTCTCTTTCTCCCCGGGTGTCGCATCATCAAATCCGCATAGGTGCAGCATTCCATGGATGAAGATCCGGTAAAACTCCTGACGGCTCTCCGTACCCAGTTCCCGGCTCTGTTCAACAATACGGGGAGCACAGCAGAAAAGCGTACCCTCAATCTCCGTTGAGGCCGGGTCGTGAAAGGGAAAGGTGATAATGTCAGTTACATACTCTTTTCCAAGGAACTCCCTGTTGATACGTACAATTTCATTCTCATCCACATAGACCAATTCGATCATTTGAAAACGGACCCCGAATCTCTTCTCCATATGTTGGAGAATTTCCTTGAGTAGGAGATCCCCTACCGGGATTCCCTCCCCGGTCTGATTGATGACTTCAAGACCGGGCGCTTCACTGTTACCGGGAATGGATGGGAAGTTTTTCATTCATCGAAAGAGAAATCATCGGTATCGAGCGTCTCTGTCAATGATAATGCCACACCGCAGATCATCAGATCTTCGGGAAGTCTAGTGAAATCACCGGATAAGACAGCGTCGTCCACATTGGCATAGAAATTACATCCAGCGGCTTCTTCTACAATGAGGCCGGATGTATAACCGCCTTGCTTACCGAAAAAAGTAACCTGACGAAGCAGTTCACTGGCAATAAAAGCTGTGCAGTTATGGAGCTGAATAAATGTACTCCCCGAGTAGACTGAGACCATATTCATCCGTTTATTGTCAACTTCGAGTCCCAGATGAATTTCAAGGGCCAGTTTTTGCTGATTATCCTCACTGGTTAATTCCAGCCGATAGACATCATCTCCCAGCTTTTTGGGACGGCTTCCCAGCACACTTGCAATGGAGACAATATTCTCTTCTGTAAATTCGTGGATCATATCGTTAATCGTGGCTTGTTGGTCATAGGTTATCGGAATATACGATCTGTTTTCTGATAAATAAATCCTATAACCCAAACATACGTATTTGTTGGCGACTTTGTTCTGATGAATCGGGCAGACTCAGTCTGCCGCCGGTAATCAGGTCGACCTGCATACGGAGTGTATCGGCCGCATCTTCATCGTCATTTTCGTAGTAGATATTTTGAAGGATGGTCAGACGACTGACGGAGAAGCTCACCTCTTCGACAACCCTTTCTCTGCTATTCACGAGTCGCTCGACTTGTGTCCGAAGACGTTGGGCTCTCTGCAGGTTAGCGCTGGAGCGTGCACGCTGCATCTCGTTTTCCAGTTCACCCAGGTTCTCCTCAATCGAATCGAGCTCTTTAATGTCCCAGATAAGGTCATGTTTTAACCTCTCTGCGATAAATCCGGCGAGACGTGTAGCCCGCTCCATTTCATCTACCGTCATGTAGCGGAAAGCGTAAAGGCTCGGGATTGTCCAGTCATGCTCTATATCCCGGAATGGAATTTTGTCTTCCCCATATTTGAGCCACCAGGCAGCAGATTCCGGATCCTCAAGCTCAATGTATCGGTCTGCCAGCTGAGTGAAGCCATACCTGTAGTTACTGAGCATACGGCGGATATTTTCATCTAAATAGATATCGGGAGAATCCCATTTGTTAAATTCAAATCGGGACAAGCGATCGGAGTGGATCTCTTCATCCACATATCCAAATGGCCCGGTTTCCCGTGCTTTAGGAACAATTCGGAAGGCTTTTCCTTCAAATTGGAAATATGCGTCAAGGTTGAGCAAGCCATCTCTGGCAACGGTATTGGCAAAATAGATGGGCCTCAGCCACCTATTATTCTGTAAGATTTCCAGAATCATCTTATCCTGAGTCTGCAGATAAAAACGCTGATTGCCCTGGGCGTCGGGACCTGCCGGGCGTCCCTGCACAAACCATCGCACTTCGTCATCCAGTTCCTCCACAGGCAGCGAATAGGGCACTGCCATTGTAAGCTGATTCCGGAACATCTCACTATCAGGCAGTTCCTGTCTTAATGAATCAGGAAGGAGAGAGAGTTCCGTGTCAGTGTGGTCCGCATTTCCAGACCTGGAGTTAAATGCCTGATTGAGAAGTGGTTTGTTGACAGGGATAACGAAATCCTGAGGTGTGTAGAGCTCCAGCTGAGTGGTCATCCTGGCTATCTCTTCGTCCGTGAGTGAAATGGGGAGGGGCAGCGATTCGTGGGTCTGTCGGTCTCTGAGCTGCTTGATATACCAGTCTGTATTCAGCAGACTCAGGTTTACAACCCGGACATCCGTACGAACTCCTTCCACTTCCTGAATGTACCATAGGGGAAAGGTGTCATTATCACCATTGGTAAAGAGGATCGCATTCTCTTCCACAGATTGCAAAAGATTGTAAGCATAATCTCTGGCTACATAGCGGTCACTTCTGTCATGGCTTGCCCAATTCTGCTGGAGCATGAGGGCAGGGACCGCTAAAAATATAACGCCCAGCGAAGCGTAGGCGATCGGCTGGCTCTGATTGAGTCTCTGTTTGATAAGCTCGATCAACCCGGTGACACCTAAACCGGTCCAGATAGTGAAAGCGAAAAACGAGCCTGCATAGGCATAGTCACGCTCCCGGGGTTCTGACGGCGTCTGGTTCAGATAGACCGCGATGGCGAGCCCTGTTAATACGAAGAGGGCAAGAACGGAGAGCGCGCGTTTCGGATCCTTTCTGAAATGGTAGATCATCCCAAGCAACCCGAGCAGAAGCGGCAGATAGAAATAACCGGAATTTGCAGGGTTTTGGCGGTGACGCGTCTCCTCAAAGCCTGCATACCAGCCAGTATCCTGGATATCAGCCTCTCTTCCGATAAAGTTCCAGAAGAAGTATCGCATATACATGTGATTCAACTGATAACTCAAAAAGTAGTCCAGATCCGAGTCGTAGTTTGCATATTGACTCAGGTGGTGGGGCTGAGAGGAGTGGCGGCGCGGGAAGAATTTTTCATTCTGTCTGTCGATTCCCCGTAGGTTATTATCGTAGGTATAGCCTTTCAGAAGAGGGGATGTGCCATATTGGTCCCGGCTCAGATAGCTAACAAATGCATCGACCGTGGAAGGGGCATTTTCATCTATCGGCGGACCTGCCTGGGAGCGGATGATAACCAGTGCATAACTGGAGTACCCGATGATGATTACCATATAGCAGAGGGCGACGATATTTGCAGTCCGGTACCCTTTCCTGTGGGTATAAAAAACAGCATAACCCACTGCTGCAATAAAAAGCACAATAAATGTAACGGGTCCGATCAGTCCGTAGGTCATGCTGCCGATCTGTCCCGACAGCTTGGGTATCAGGATGATAGTGACCGGATAGATACTCAAAAAAACAACAATTGAAATTCCCATCATCGCAAGAAACGAGGGAATGGAGAATTTGTATTTCTTGTAGTAGATAATCATCGCTACAAAGAAAATAGCGAGTAAATTGAGCAGGTGTATTCCGATACTGAGTCCCATGAGGTAAGCAATCAGAACGAGCCATCGGTCGGAGTGCGGATTTTCATGATTTGCGGACCAGCGAAGAGCCAGCCAGACTACCCACGCTGTCAGGAAAAGTGATGAAGCATACATTTCAGTTTCACCCGCATTGAACCACTGGGTGTGAGTCGGTGTAAAAATAAGAGCTGCAAGGAGTCCTCCTCCATAAAGGCCGATCTGATCCATTCTATCCATCTGATCAGCAGGACCCCGCCATTCCTGGATCAGTTGCACAACGATGAGATAGAGAAACATAATCGTGAAAGAGGAAACGACAACACTAATCATGTTAATACTCCATGCAACCTGTTCTGGTGGCATAAACATGGAAACGACCCGGCCAACCAGGGCAAAGAAGGGGGATCCGGGGGGGTGGGCAATTTGAAGGGTATGAGAAATGGCGATGTACTCTGCCGGATCCCAAAAAGAGGCTGTAGGTTCAACGGTTAACGTATAAATGACAAATGCGTAAGCAAAGCTGATAGCTGCAAAAAAAATATTGCGCGTTTTGTGAACTGCGAATATTTTATGAAAGTTCATAAATAGATAGTTAACAGTTTCTTGTTGGACGGCTACAGATCGTTCCTAAAAATCTGGATACGGAGTGGAATAGTCGGTTCATATAACTACCCGCCAGCCAGGTACGTGATAAGATACCGAATCAGTATTTGATTCTGCAACGTCATTTCGGATATCTTTTTCAGAATAATACATTTATCTGGCAATCCATGCATATTTTGTCATGAGTTGGTTCTCTGCTTAAAAATGATTATCAAAGGTTTGTCCGGAAAGGATCGTTACAGTTTAATTTTAATCCGGGCTTCGGTTGCTTGAGTGATTCCATCTGACAGAAGGTACAGACCGATCATTGCTCTCTGCTGAATGACTTTCCGATTCTATCTATCGTCTGTTATATCCGGATTCATTCAGTTTCAAGTTGGAGTAAAAGGGTGGCTGTTTTCAATCTGAAGAGGTACATAGTTACGATTGCATGAATATCCAGGGAAGATTAAACAGGAATAGGGATGAGTAAAGAAAGATTTTCTACCAGGCTGGGCCTGATCCTCAGTGTATTGGGCATCGCCATCGGTACCGGTAACTTCTGGCGATTTCCCAGAATCGCTGCACAAAATGGTACAGAAACCGGAGCGGGGGCATTTCTTTTTGCCTGGGTCATCTTCCTGTTCATGTGGTCTCTCCCACTGATTATTGCAGAGTATGGTATCGGACGTTTCGGAAGAAAAGGGGTCATAGGATCCTATATCAAATTAGCAGGAATAAATAACGCCTGGCTCGGTAGTTTTATCGGATTTGTCTCTACAGCCATCATGTTTTATTACAGTGTGGTAGCGGGATGGTGTTTCTATTATCTGATAGAGTCAATTATGCACGCACTGCCGGAAAATATTGCACAGGCTGAAGCTGTATGGAATACATTTCAGAGCTCTGCTATGCCGCCTCTTTTTCACGCAGTGATTATATCTCTTGGCGGACTGGTGATTCTGAAAGGTGTACGGAGCATAGAACGACTGAATCTGATCCTGATCCCTTCTTTGGTACTGGTGATGGTAATCTCCTTCATTAAAGCTCTTTCTCTGGAAGGCAGCGGAGCGGGAATAAAATATCTGTTCACACCGGACTGGTCTTCCCTGAAATCACCCGGTATCTGGCTGGAGGCGCTAACCCAGAACGCATGGGATACCGGAGCGGCCTGGGGCCTCATATTGACCTATGGGGCATATATGAGGAAGAGTGATAATATCACGATGAGCGCCTTTCAGACGGGAGTGGGAAATAATCTTGTCTCCCTGGTGGCGGCAATGATTATTTTCTCCACCGTATTTGGTACACTCGGGACTCAGATGGGGAGGGGAGAAATATTGGAAGTGATTCAGACCTCCGGGCCGGCATCAACCGGCCTTACATTCATGTGGATGCCGCAGCTCTTTAGCCAGATGGCAGGAGGGAAGATTTTTGCCGTACTATTTTTTCTCGGGTTGACCTTCGCTGCATTCTCTTCCTTGATCTCTATGATTGAAATGGCAACCAAGATTCTAATGGATACGGGTATTACAAGAAAAAAGGCGACCATCGCTGTCTGTATTGCCGGAATGTTATTTGGATTTCCATCTGCCCTTTCTCTGGATATTTTTGCAAATCAGGACTTTGTCTGGGGTATCGGCCTTCTGATTTCCGGAGGTTTCATCTCTTATGCCGTTATTCACTTCGGGGCGGAAGAGTTCCGCCATAAGATTGTGAATACGGACGAAAGTGGGGTAACCCTGGGGAGATGGTGGTCGGTTATTATAAAATACGTAGTACCTGTTCAGGTAATCACGCTTATTGCCTGGTGGATCTATTTAAGCGCAACCAGTTTTGCGCCCGACAGCTGGTACCATCCGCTGAGCCCTTTCTCTGTTGCTACCGTAGTCATGCAGCTGGGACTTGCGATGCTTCTCCTGAAATTTTTTAATGGAAAGATTGCTAAAAAAACCATCCTGAATTAAATCAGGACTGCTTCTCTTCCATTCTTTTTAAAGTGGCTGAGATCTCTTTTAACAAGATCAGAACTTCTTCATTCCCAGGAAGAGGGCTTTGATGTGCATCAGGGGTACCGTAGGATTTTTCTGTGATTTTATCTCGCTGATTCAATACAGCTTCCCTGAATTTTCGTGCATCTACGATGCCTGTCAGGGACATGTCTGAAGCCCCTTGTAGCGTTTGTCCTGCGGTTTCTACTTGCAAATAACTCAGGCCGAACTGCCTTAGAACGGGCCCCTCTTTAAAGGTTAGGTCCTGAATCTTATCAAGAGGAATCGTCTTTTCAGTGTGAAACCAGACGCCCTTCTTAAAGTGGAGTGCTCTTGTTGTCAGCTGACAGAAAAGATTATCATAGTACCGGTCTACGTAACGCCTGCCAAAAATAAGCCACACCGGAAGAAGGACAATCCCGACAACGGTGATCATCAACACTAATGAAACAGTGACCATGGTGTAGGTTCGTAACCTCGGTTCGAACTCTACATCTAAAAGAACGCGGGAACTTCCTCTATGCTCCTCCATCTGCCGGTGGTGATCAGGATCTGTCTTCTTCCGGGATAAATTCCAGGGAAGTTGAGTTCATGCAATAACGTAAACCAGTAGGGTCGGGCCCATCGTTAAAAACATGTCCCAGATGCGATTCGCAATTACTGCAGAGTATCTCGGTACGGATCATGTTATGGGTGTTGTCGGTCTCTTCCAGGACATTCGAACTCTCTACTGGCTGGGTAAAACTGGGCCACCCGCTTCCGCTATCATATTTGGTGATCGAATCGAACAGGGGTTGACCGCAACCTCTGCAGACATACAGCCCTTTTTTATAGAAATCATTATACTCGTTGCGGAAAGGCGGATCGGTCCCCTTATCTCTGAGTACTCTGAACTCTTCCGGTGTGAGCCTGGCTTTCCACTCCTCCCTTGTGCGAGTGATTTTTTTCTTGTCTGATGAATCTTCCATGGTAGTACCTCATCCTGTCGGTTTCATGATGATATGCCCGCATCATTCTGCGGCATACCTTAAGATACAGCATTCAGAGCTTAATTGGAATGGCAGTAAAGTGCTCTTGATGAGGACGTCAGATTTGTATTCATTTCAATGCCAACCTCTATCACTAAAAAGAGGAGAGTTGTATAGCGATATCCCTGAGATGTAACGCACCCATGGCAACGTTTTGGTTCAGGTCTGCTCAATACTGGAAATTACAATCTAAAAAGAGTGTGGTTTTAATTCCGGATTAGAGGTTCAAACCACACTTTGAAGATCGTTGTTAAAGCCCACTTACCACCATGGAGCGCAGAGGAGCTATGCTATTGCAGAGGAATCACTTCCTTTGCCTGCAATCCTTTATCCCCATCAGCAAGTGTAAATTCTACCTTCTCACCTTCTGTGAGTTTTCTGAAGCCATCGCTTTGTATTTCTGAGTAGTGAACAAATACATCATCACCATCTTCGCGGGTTATAAACCCGTAGCCTTTTCCATTGTGAAACCACTTTACAGTTCCTATTTCACGGTTTTCCATATCACAAATCCCAACTTATTTCACATTTTAATGTACTTTAATAGAAACAACATGATCTGAAGGATTTATTAACCTGAACTTTCTGCCCGGATCACTGACCTCAGAAGGGTATCTGTAAAGTCGGATTCAAGTGAAAATTCAGAATTTTCAGTGCCTTCTGTCACGAGAATAAATGTTGCATTCTGCGCTAAGATACTTCGTAGGAACCTTTTTAGCAATAAAGAATGTAAATTTTTGCAAATTCATTTTCAATTCATATCCGTTACAACAAAATAACTATCCTGAAGAGGTTTTAAAGCAGATTCTGGCCAGGAAATTTAGTGAAAATCGACCCGGACTCCTGCCTGCAGGGAACGCCCGCTACCAGGCTCATAAAATCTTCCAAAGCCGTTATTTATGGCAACGGAGGTATTGTACCTCTCATCCAATATATTCCGAACGGAGATAAATGGCATGACTTTCACTCTTCCGAATGGCAGAGAATTGAGGGACCAGCGCGCATGTATCAGGGTATATGAAGGGTTCACAGCACTGTTTTCACTGTCTGCATAATATTCACCCACATGTTCCAGATCCGTGCTGATTGTATGGCTTCCCATGTGAAAAATGAGGGTTGCTCCAAAACGTGAGGGTGCAACACCAGGCAGCCTGTTTCCAGAAAAATCTTCTCCGGCATCGGTCATACCATCACTGAACTCTGCCAGAATATAGGTATACATGAGGGTTGCCGTAAAGAATGGCGCCGGGTGAACCTGCATCCTGCTCTCCAGGCCGATATGGCGGGCATTCCCTCCATTTCCAAAGATCGCCTGGCCGTCAACTTCTGTTTCCTGAATGATCTGATCCCTCACGTGCTGCAAAAAGCCTGTCAAGTCGTAATCCATATTCAGAGATGGAACAGCCCCTCTGAATCCAGTTTCGAACCCGATGGTTCTCTCGGGTGAGAGGTCGGGGTTAAAACCAGGAAGGATCATCCCGTCCTCTCCAAGTCTGTTCTTCAGCTCAGTTGTTGTAGGAGATTCAAACGAAGTGCTGAAGTTTGCAAACCATCGGGAATGCTCAAAAAGTTGGTAGTTAATTCCTGCACTGGGATTCACTGTATAGAAGGAGCGATCCGTTTTCTCACCTCCGATGAAATCATCGACGACAAAGCCCATACGATCTCCGCGTAAGCCCAGGCTTACGGTCCATCTGTTCAGATTAAACACCGCTTTCGCAAATACTCCCTGGCTGTTAACCAGATCATTCTGATCAATGGTGTAATCTCCTGTAGGTTGACCTTCCGAATTGACTTGCTGCTTTCGTTTGTCAAACTGAATGTTGTACTCTGCACCCATCTGAAAATCGAAAGGGAGATTCAGAAAATCGTAGGTAACACGTGAGCCGCCTGCCTGCCTGTCTACCATGATGTAGGGACCGGGCAACGGATTTGTAAAGTCCCGGTATGTACCGTGAACCTGTGCACGTAAAAATCCCTGCTCAAACTCTTTTCTATACTGTAATGAGCCCATCAGCTGGTGATACTCTTTGCCTGATTGGGTCCGGACGTTATTAGGTGCTGCCATTGTTGGATTAGCAGATGCATCCTCTGCATGAAGGGAACCGGGGTGCTGAGCTTTCGGCATGCCCGCATAAACCACCCGCACCGACAGATTGGAGCTGCTGTTAATCGTGTGCCGGCCGGAGATGGATCCCCGGATCAACTGTGAAGCACTGTAATCCCTGAACCCGTCTGAGTCATAATATGAGCCATAGGCATCCCACTGCATCCTTCCGGCAGAGTGGCTCCAGCGTGCCTCATGCTTCATGGTATTGTAAGAACCGAGATAACTTCGCAGTGAAAGTGTGGGTGCGTCCGGGCCGGGGGTGGTTTTCAGATAGAGAACCCCGCCGCTGCTATTTCCCCAAAATGTGGCTGATGGGCCGCGAAGCAGCTCGATGCTTTGAATCATGGCGGGATCTATCATGTTCATCACCGACTGGCCATCTGCAACCGTCAGGGGAATATCATCCAGAATCACCTGAATTCCACGCACCCCAAACTGTGATCTCCATCCCGTTCCCCTGATCACCATCCTCTCTCCAAGTGCAGCATTTTCACGGTTACTCACCCAGATACCGGGCAGGGAAAAGGTGAGCTCATCCAGAGTAGCCGCCGGGCGGGACAAAATATCGGGAAAGGGTCTGTTTACACGAGTAATCGCCATAGAAGCTCTGCCAAGGGTCAGTGCAGAGTGGGTGGCTTCCACACGGATCTCATCCATATTCAGATAGAGAAGGGAATCGGCCGACGTTTCTTGAGCGGCAGAGTGTGTTGGCATGAGCAGAAGGAGTGCGAGAAAGAGTAAAAGGGTGGAAAGAAGGGGAACAACTTTTGTTTGAGACTTCCGTACAGTGAGCATATAGTTTTGAAAAAGTAATTTAAAGCATGTATTCTTTTGAATGATACAACACTGGATCATGATAAAAAAAGCTTTTTTACTGCATTTTGAGTGGGTTGCACTGCTGGCCATGTTGCTGCTGGCTACCACATTGGATCCCACATCATCCGAGCCATCCTACTGTCTGTTAAAACAGCTGGGGTCAGAACTCTGTCCGGGCTGCGGCCTGGGGAGATCCATGGCTTTGGCTGCACAGGGTTCTTACCAGGCTTCGATTCAGATGCATCCGATGGGAATTGTTGCCATACCGGTACTGCTGTTCAGAATAATTCAGCTTCTTATTCGAAATTATCACTATAAAACGGACACATTAGAATGAAAGAAATATTAGAACATCTGCCTGAACTTGAAGGAGAAGAGTCTCAGTATGTTTCCCGCCTGATTGAGACACTGCCGGAGGAAGATAAACGCCTGTTTGCAACGGTGTACCGGTCCCGTAGAAGAGATCCGGTGCTGATGTTGATACTGGCGCTAGTGGGTTTCTTCGGAGTGGCCGGAATTCACCGGTTCCTCTCCGGCCAGACAGGAATGGGAGTACTGTATCTGCTTACCCTCGGACTCTGTTTTATCGGTACCATTGTCGATATGATCAACTACAAAAGCATCGCATTCGAATATAACCGGAAGGTAGCTCTCTCCATTATGGATCAGATGAAACTTGTGGAGTAACCGGGAAGAATACCGCCCGGATCCTAATAAGAAGATCAACCATTCTAATGAAGATGGAGTTTGTGGGGTAACCTTCATCACAACTCTTATTTTGCAAGCTAGGGGCTGACCCGAAACCTCCGTCCGGTGATTCCGTATCACGGGAAAAGATGAAGGAGTTACTCTCAAGTGGTTTGTCCATTAACATACAGGAAGCATGTGAGAATCCCATGTAACATATCCATCGTACTGGCGGCTGCCATACTCATTCTGCCCGCTATCCTTGCGAAATCAGCACTCGGTTCTCCCGTGGCTCAAACCGGAGACCGGGGCATCGGAATGAATGATCCTTACCGATCTGAACTTTTCCGCGTCCGTGGGGTTCCATCCATTACGATCCATACTTTGGCAGGGGAGATCGAAGTTATCAGAAATCCTGAACTTCAGGGAGTCCAGGTCGATCTCTATGTGGATCACTCTTTCTCATTCTGGTCCCGTTCCAGGAGCCTGGATGATTATCGTATCATTTTTCAGCAGAGCGGGAATCAAATTGTTGCCTCTGTAGAGGATATCCGATCGGGAAAGAGGGTTCACTACCCGGGAAGTACGAACTTTACATTCATCGTTCAGATCCCGGGAGATGAGGCATCTCTCAACTTGCGCAGCATCAACGGCGATATCTCTGTAAAGGGGTTCAGCGGCAATCATTATATTCAGAATCATGCAGGGAACTTGTATCTGGAGAACGTAGAGGGAGAGGTGAGAGCGGCATCAACCGCCGGCAACATTGAACTCCTGGATTCAGAAGGGGTGCTCTTTGCAAATTCAATCAGCGGGTCGATTTATGTGAAAGGGGCGAAAGGGGAGATCCGCCTGCGCTCTATATCAGGGAATGTGGAGTCCAGAAATATCTCAGGTACCTTAGTAGCTGCTTCAACGAGTGGAAATATCTATTCAGACTTCAGGAACGTCACTCAGGGAATTCATCTGGAAACGGTCTCCGGTGACCTGGAGTTGATCATCCCGGGAAGACTGGGATATAGTGTAGATGCCAGAGGCTCCGAGTTTGACTTCCAGAATCTGGATCTGACAATCCATAACCGGGATTTCAGGACGGAGCATACTTCATTCGTGCTGCGCGACGGGACCATACCTATTCATGTTTCCACTGTGTCGGGTAGAATAAAAATAAGGGAAAGATGATGAAGAGGATGGGCAGGATAAATATCAGGGTGTCTCTTTCCTTTATCGTTCTGATCACTATCCTGTCCCCTATGGAGAGCCGGGGAGGTCATGCCGGGCACCACTTGCCAGAAAAACGTTTTACGGCGCTGCCCCTTTCTGCAGGAGTGATGGATCCGTTACAGCAGTTCAGTGGATCAGATGAGAACGGCAACCGGGGGCAGGGGAGCTCTGAAGAAGTTAGTGCAGGAGAAATTGGTAACCTGCCGTCCGGATTCGTTTCTGAAGAGATTTCCGAATCGTCCGATCAATTCAAGCCTGTAGAGGAGATTGGGCCGGAGAGTCTGAACGGTGATCAGAAGGTGTTTTACATCAGCGATCTATGGAAATACAGACCGGGAGACAATCTGAATTGGGCCAACTCCGGGTACGATGATGAAGCGTGGCAGCTGGTTAGTACAAATCTCACAACGGGCGACCTTTCATTTATTGAATGGGATACGATCGGTTGGTTTCGAAAAAAAGTGAATATCTCGCCGTTACTTGCCGGTAAACCTGTTGCACTGATTGTAGACCGGCATCTGGGTGCGTCTGAAGTCTACCTGAATGGCCGGAAGGTTCTGGAGCTTGGCACCTTTTCCAAAGTGCCGGGAGTGATGAAGCCCTATGAAGGGAATGAACTGCCGATGATCACCTTTCAGGAAGGTATGAATACGTTAGCTGTTCGCTATATGAATCCCCTCTCTACTGAGACCGAGGGGTTCTTCGGGTATAATGGTTTCCGGTTTTTACTGGGAGATTGGCAGGCCAATCAGACAGAGAGGGAAAGTTTTCTGCAATCGTGGACCGGTATGAGCATGTTTTACCTGGGAGTGCTGTTCACTTTCTGGCTTCTCCACTTTCTACTGTTCCTCTTCTATCCTAAAGAGAAAAGGAATCTCTATTTCTCCCTCTTCACTGGCGGGTTGATGGTCATCACCTACATATTATACCGGCTTGAACTGATCCGCTATACTGTGGATACCATCCAGTATCTGCGTTACGCTGTCTTTTTTGAAATTTTTGTCCTGGTATTTGCCGTCCGTTTTATGCATACGATAGATCAGACGCAGAAGAAAATCCATTCCAATCTGATACTGTTGGCTGGTTTAACGGCGGCAGTCATCGTCTGGATCTATCCAGCCCATGCTGTCTGGTTGCGGGATATCGTGATCCTGGTTCTTATTGTGGAGCTGATCCGGTTACTAGTTCTTATGTTCCGCAGGAAACGTCAGGGGGTATGGGTGATCGGAGCAGGAATGATCGTTTTCGTACTTGCTATGGCGGCAAGTGTGCTGATCAACTTCCATGTGATTTCGGGCCGGATGTTGCTGGTAAATGTGGCTGGATCGGGGCTGCTTATCTTATCGATGTCCATATTTCTCTCCAGAGAATTTGCAGCCACCCAGCACAGGCTGGAGCGGAAGCTCATGGAAGTAAAGGAGCTCTCCCACCGGGCCCTGGAGCAAGAACGCATCAACAGCGAAAAAGAGATGGAGACCCGTCTGCTGGAAGCTGAGAATGCACGTAAAACGCGTGAGCTGGAAGAGGCCCGTACCCTGCAGCTCTCCATGCTGCCAAGAAAGTTGCCGGAGTCTGATTTTTACGATATGTCTGTATATATGGACACGGCTACTGAAGTGGGTGGAGATTATTACGATTACACGACCGGGCCCGGAAACACCCTTACATTTGCTCTCGGGGATGCGACAGGACACGGCATGAAAGCAGGAATTATGGTGGCTGCAGCTAAAAGTTACTTCCATTCCCTTGCCAGGGAGGCGAACGTGACAGATATGCTCAAAAGAATGTCTGCAGGCCTGAACAACATGAATATGAAAATGATGTACATGGGGCTGGTTCTGGCGCGATGTCATGCAGATCAGGTGGAGATCACATCCGCAGGGATGCCCCCGGTGCTTCATTATAAGAAGGAGTTAGGAACTGTAGAGCGCGTAGTATTGAAAAGTCTGCCGCTGGGAAGCAGCATTGAATTTCCGTATGAATCCAGAAAGGCAGTTCTTGCCGAAGGGGACCTTTTACTGCTGATGAGTGATGGCTTGACCGAGCTTTTTAATCCTGAAAGGGAGATGCTTGGCCTTAAGAAGATTGAAGAGGTTCTGAAGAACTCTGATGGCATGAAGTCGGGCGACATTGTGAATCAGTTAACCCAGCTGATCAAAACCTGGTCAGGAGGAAAAGAACCTGAAGATGATATCACCTTCCTGATTCTTAAGTACACCGGTAACCAGGCCTGAAAAATTTTCAACTGACAGGGGAGAATGACCTCTGTTACGTTGCAGAAAGCATGAATTTGTGCATAGAGGCTGGCACCACCCGTATGAATGAGTGAAATCAATAACAATAAAACGGAAAATTATAGTTGAGCTCCATGTTCAGAATGGATGAAACCGTCATTGCGTTTTTTCGTAACGAAATTTATGAACCTTAAAATCCACATATTTCTGACGGGTACGATCCTGCTACTGGCCGGATCCGTACTTTTCGCGCAGCACAGCGAGACAGAGGATCCCTTCAAACGGGATCCGCTCTTTACACGATCTCTTGACGAGCTGTTTGGCATCTCTGAGGAGGAACCCGGGGAGGAGGCAGTTCGAGATGAACGAGGAGAACGGAGGGTGCGATACATGGCCTATCGCGGAATAGATCTGGGTGGTAGCATCGAGGCGGGGCCTTATCATAGCAGTGCTCTCTACAGCCAATACCCCAATCTGCCAATGATTCACTACAACCGGGTGAACGGGTTATTTCTCGGTCTGCGAAAAGAACGGATGCAGTGGTACCGCTACAGCCAATTTCTGAATATTCCAGGCATCAACCCACACGGTTTCATCGGGTGGGGTACAGCCTCCAAAGAGTGGGAATACGCAATCGGGGCTGAAAAATTGATCGGCAGAAAGGGCCACCTCATGGTAGGCGGAGAGTATCACAGAGGGAGCGCCACAGAAGATTTTAACCGGGTTGGGCTGAATGAAACCACCCTTACTTCACTGATGGCAGGCTACGATTTTCCCGATTATTATAAAATGGAGGGCTTTGGCCTTTATACCTTAGTGCGGACCCGGAGATGGCTGGAGGCCGGGATTTCCTACAGCCGCAACAGTTACACTTCCCTTCAGGCGAATACAGACTATTCCATCTTCGGAAAAAGCTCAACATATCGCCCCAATCCTCCTCTGGATCCTGAAAGTGACAGCATGGATCTTGCGATTTATTCATTATCGCTTGCATTTAATCCAAGGCTGGCTCTTATCAGTCATGATTTTACAATAGGTGCCCAAATAGTGGCTGAATTGGCCGATAATAGCGGTTCAGACTCTGATTACCGATTTAATAAGTTCTTTTCTGAAGTGAAGATGTTTTATAATTTTGAACCCGGTTCACTCCTCAGCTGGAGAGTTCAGGCAGGAGAAATTACTGGCCGCGCCCCTGCGTTCAAACAGTTCTACCTCGGGGGGATAGGTACATTAAGAGGCTCTCCTTATAAATTCTTCTCAGGTAATCAGATGGTTGCCAGCAACATAGAAATAAAACTGGGGCGCCCCTCTGCTGGAAACAGACGCTGGATGAGCAATTACCACCTGCATCTTCTGCTCTTTCTGGATTCAGGCTGGACAGGCTCAACGAGCGAACATAGCGGATCAGATGACCCTTTGAGCCGTCAGTCAGATACTTTGAAGAGTTTCAGGATATCGGATCTGCAACACGATTTTGGCATTGGACTGGGTACAGGAGCCTTCCGTGCAGAACTTGCGTGGCCGTTGAAAACATTTGATTCAAGCCCTGTCTTCTGGATCCGTTTCAATCCTACTTTTTGATTTAGGGTGCAACGCTCATAATCACAAACCGGACCCGGACAGGCCATTGACAGATATCTCAGAGCACTATTTGAGCCTGTCTGATGCCAAAGGAGCTTGAGGAGGGGCTGCCGTAGCGCCCCGCGCAGAACTTCCGGCAGTGCACGGCTCACGTATCATTCAGCAATGATGCAGATAGACGGAGAAGGAGACGTCGGCTCTCTATTTACTATATTATAAGTAAGTAAGAGGAGGAGGCTGGATTTTGAATATAAACGCCTCTGCCGGGCTGTTACGAAGAGAGAGTGTCGCAGAGTAAAAAAAACCTCAAACCGGTCAGGGTTTGAGGTTAATTATTTAGGGCATTTGGTTCATGGGACGAACCAAAACTTTTCTTATGAGAGACTTTACGGATTGCCAAATAGAAAGTTTCACTTTTTTCTGAAATAGTTCAGAAAATTTTATTCTGTCGGAATCCGGGTAGATGTAACGCCTACTTAGCCTGTTGGCTGGCTGCCGGGTGAAAGAGTGCATCCTTCGATTTCTCCATGCAATCTGAAGCATAGCTTTGGCGGAGTGAAAGATGACTCCCCCGATATGAAACATCTTTTAGCTCTTCCGGTATTAAAGCAGATAGAAAAAGTTTAACTTTATTTGAATTGCCCTAGCCATAAATAAGGCGCAGGCCCGCTCCGTGAATGGAACGATAGAATAGAAAACGGGTGAATCCAATGGGGAACAGAATAGAACATCATGACAGGCAGTGAAATAATTAAGACGTTACTGATACTCATCCTAACAACAGGGCTGGTTTTTGCAACCAGATTTTCAAGATTCTATAATTCCAATGCAATCCTTTTTACAGAGAGCCATGTCGTCCTGTTGAACGAGAGACTGGATACCAATGCGTTGATCCGTACTCTGGAGGAGATGGGAGCTGAGTTTAATGAGGATGAATTAAGATGGGCCGCCGGCACTCTGGGATGGAGTACATTTCTCTCTGGCAGGTATGACTTCCATGAGGGCGCACCCTATCAGGAATTTCTCTCGCGGATGGCACTTGGAATGCAGGACCCTATGCGAGTGACCATTCTTCCGGGGAGCGATCCCTACCGTTTTTCAGGCTTGATGGGGCAGAGATTTCGTGCAGACAGCACCGAGTTTCTGGAAGTTTTCCGTGACTCGGCAGAACTGGCACTTGAACATAATCTGCGCGGGGACGAACTGTTTGCCAGGATGCTTCCCGATACGTATGATTTCTACTGGACTTCAGATGCTGTAACCGTTATCAGCCGAATATTGAGGGAGTTCAACAGCCGCGTGACGGAGGGGATGGCAGCCGAGATCAGCAGAAGTCCGCTCTCCCTCAATGAAATTGTGACCCTGGCTTCTATAACAGAGCTGGAGGCCAGGTACAGCGACGAGAAAGCCAGAATTTCAGGGCTCTATCTGAACCGTCTGGAGACAGGAATGCTACTTCAGGCCGACCCTACCGTACTCTATTCCCTCGGCGAACGCCGAAGGCTTCTGTTTGAAGATTACAGGGTAGAGCACCCCTACAATACGTACCTGCACCCGGGATTACCCCCCGGTCCGATCACAAATCCTGACCTGGCCTCCATACGATCGGTTCTAAACCCGGAACAGCATGATTATCTCTATATGGTTGCCACTCCCGACGGATATCACAAATTTTCACGAACGTTTAGTGAACATAGACAGGCAAGTGAAGAGTGGAGGCGATGGATTCAGGAGCAGTACAGAATTCGGGACGAAGGTGTGGAGCAACAGACAGGGGAGACGGGAATCGGCGGGTGAAATATAATCACCTTATTATTGTTAAGCGGGATATTTTGAAAACCTGTCAAAAAGAACTTTGAAATAAATGAAGAGCACTTCTCTTTCAATTCCTCTGTAACCACACTTTCTATGGACGGTTAAACTCTCGTTCCGCTGCTCCAGAATGAAGCATGAGGGAGAAGCATTAAAACTGTTCGATAGAATCTTCTGATGCAGCCGGCAGTTGGCCACCCTGCAGAGAATCCAGTAGTTGCTGCGCTTTATCGGTCAGAGGCCTGATAAAAAGATGCCTGTTAACCCGGTTCTCATCCATGTCGATCTGAATCGATAAGCCTTCAAAGATGGGCTCCTGCTCTATAACCCGATCGAGGTAGAGGGGGTTACCTGCTTTTTCAAGAGCTGTAAAGAGATAGTTCCCAACATCATAGCCCAGGGTGGAAAACGGATCTGGTTCACTTCCAAACCTTGTCACATACTCCTGAGTAAAGTGTGACATTTCATCGCTCATTACCTCACTGCCGGCGATCGCAGCTTCTGTATAGAAGATCTCAAGATTTTGATGTTGGAATGGAGTGATCGTGCCAAACTTCCAATCCTCCGATCCCAAAATAGGCATAAAATATCCGCTGGCTTCCATATCATTTAGCAGCAGATTCATCATGGTGGTAGAGGATTGTCCTGTAAAAGGCGCATAAATGGCTTGGCTGGCAGGAATGCCCTCCTCATCATTTCCATAGAACCCTGCAGAGACACCTGTCAGATCATATCCGGAGGCTGCGAAATTTTGTTCAACGAAACGAGTAATCTCTGCTCCATGTTGTTCGGAACGGCGTTGGAAGGTGCGTGCGAACTGTGAGCCCTGTGTACCGGACTCTGCAATGATACCCAATCTCTGATATCCCAGTACTTCGTTTGCAAAATCTGCCATCACCCGGGCGTGTGCTTCAGGGGAGGGATTGATTTGATAACTGTAGTCAAATTCATTACTCAGACGGGTTGAATTGGCCAGTGGAATAAAGAGAGGGACCTGATGCTTGTCCGAAATGGGGGCCGCAGCTGCAGCCTGTTCCGAGAAGAGGGGCCCGATAATAGCATCCGATGCCTGTTCGGAGATCAGGCTTTCTATGGCCTCAACAGTACTGTCATTTCTTTCATGGGTGTTTTTAAAACGGATCCTGATTTTGCGGTTCCTGTTGCGGCTGTTAAACTCATCGGCAGCCAGTACAATACCGAGATAGAGATTTCTGGGAATCTCATAGTCGGGATCATCAACGGGGAAAACTGGCAGGATTACGCCAATATTATAAATCGTTCCATCAGGTACTTCGGGATAATGGTGGTCATCTGATTGGGTTGAGGATCGAATGGCAAGGGCTCTTTCAATCTGATCGCGGACGCTCCGGCTGGATGTCATGGCGAGTAGCTCCTTTCCCACCTGCTCCAACTCCTGAAATGGCAAAATATCAACTCCCCGGCGATACAGATCAAACCGGATTTCGGAAGAGTCTATCTGGTGAAGAAGTTCGATCCGCTGGCTGCCGGTCAGATACTCTGTAATCTGGTGATAGAACCTTTCGGCAAATAACTGGACTCCGGTATTGCTGTGCGATTCAGAAAGCTGATAGAGCAGCGGCAGCGCAAGATGGTACTCTCCAAGACTGTAATAAACCATAGCCAGTGTATAATCGGCCTCCTGGCTGATGGACGGGTTGGAGCTTGCCGAAGCACGTTTCAGGTACGTTTCTGCCTCTTTATAATCGGAGAGGGCAAATGCACTTTTTCCTGCAAAAAGAGCACTCCGGTCATCCTGAAGAGCTGCAAAGACTTCCACTGCCTTTTCAAAGTCCTCCTCCATATAGAGTCGCACTCCGTTCTCAAATGATTGCGCCTGCAGCTGACCGGCAACAAGGATGGAAAAAAGAAGGAGAGCAATATATCGGATAGATTGTAGACCTTTCATAAAGTTACCGTGGTTGGCTTCATGGTTGAGTAAATCACGCCTGATCAGCAAAGTTCCCGGGGGAAGATTCTGTGCTGCCGGCAGCATGATCCCTTTTCAGCCCCATCCGACTCGCCTATTCCCACTCTATAGTTGCCGGTGGTTTTGAGCTGATGTCGTAAACGACCCGATTGATACCCCGGACCTGATTGATGATCCGGTTGCTCACTTCGGCAAGAAAATCGTAAGGAAGCTGAGCCCAGTCGGCTGTCATTCCATCCACGCTGGTTACTGCACGGATTGCTGCCGTAAACTCATAGGTGCGCTCATCTCCCATCACTCCAACCGACTGAACAGGCAACAGAACTGTCAGAGCCTGCCAGACATCATCATATAATTTATATTCACGCAATGCACTGATGAAGATGTCATCAGCCTCCCGGAGCAGTTTGAGACGCTCTTCAGAGATCGGCCCCAATACCCGGATCCCGAGCCCGGGGCCGGGAAACGGATGTCTGCCTATAAAGTTTTCGGGGATGCCCAATTCACGCCCAACCCTGCGAACTTCATCTTTAAAAAGCTCACGCACAGGTTCGATAAGCTGCAGGTTCATTTTCTCGGGAAGCCCGCCCACATTGTGGTGGGATTTGATCGTAGCCGATGGCCCTTTAAACGAGATCGACTCAATCACATCGGGATAGAGGGTTCCCTGGGCGAGAAACTTATACTCCTCTTCATCAGCAATTGCTTCATCAAACACATCGATAAAAGTCTTTCCTATGATTTTCCGCTTCGTTTCAGGGTCCGACACACCTTCCAGCCGCTCCAGAAAAAGTTGAGATGCATCGATCCCCCTGACTGGCAGGTTCAGATGTTTTTCATAGGTCTGGAGTACGTCACGGTATTCATTTTTCCTCAACAGGCCGTTGTCTACAAAGATGCAGAGGAGCTGATCGCCGATCGCTTTGTGAATCAGAGTGGCTACAACGGTGGAATCGACACCCCCCGAAAGTGCACAGATGACCTTCTGGTCTCCTACCTGTTCTCTTATAGATTCCATTTCATACTCGATAAATGCCCGCGGTGTCCAACTACCGGTGCAACCGGCAATCTTTAAAGCAAAGTTCTCAAGAAGTTGAGTTCCATACTCTGTATGTACAACTTCCGGATGAAACTGTACGCCGTAGATCTGCTTATTCCTGTGTCGAACAGCTGCCACAGGGGTGTTAGAGGTTCGCGCGATGACTTTGTACTCTTCCGGAAGGTTGATAATATGATCGCCATGACTCATCCAGATCACTGACCCGTTGCGGACATCTTTCAGAAGCTCGTTTTCTTCCTCAATTAAGATTTTTGCCCGCCCGAATTCCCTTTTGTCAGCTTTTTCAACACTGTCGGGCGACAAGCTGTGGGCCAGTGCCTGCAGCCCGTAGCAGATCCCCAGCACAGGAATTCCCATTTCAAGGTAATCCAGGTTCAGTGCAGGGGCATCGTCGTCATATACGCTTCTGGGGCCGCCGGAAAGGATGATCCCTTTTGGTAAGTTATCTCCGAACGAAGCAGGAGGCGTGTTGTATGGATGAATTTCACAATAGACATTCAATTCGCGAAGCCTGCGAGCGATCAGCTGTGTATACTGCGAACCAAAATCAAGTATAAGGATCCATTCATTGTGAAGTGTTTGCATACAGGAGCGGTAGTAAAATCAGATTAATATAGAAAAAGATGAAACCGGAGAACTATTTTGGTTCCCCGGTACCCCATAAAACAGAAGAGGTGAGTGGCAGATAATTATTCTGTGATCTGCTGATATTCCTCTGCAGAAAGGAGGGTCTTGAGTTGAGAAGAGTCGGTACAGGAGAGTTTAACCATCCAACCCTCCCCGTAGGGATCTGTATTGACCAGTTCAGGATCATCCTCGAGTGCTTCATTGAGCTCAAGTATTTCTCCTGTGACAGGTGAAAAAAGTTCCGATACCGTTTTAACTGCTTCTACTGTACCAAATACATCACCTGCTTCCAGCTCTGTACCCTCCGGCTCCAGCTCTACAAATACAATATCTCCAAGCTCACTTTGGGCAAAATCTGTTATACCAATGGTGATGGTACCATCTCCGTTGTCACGGATCCATTCATGTTCTTTTGTATATTTTAATTCCTCGGGAAAATTCATGATTTCAAGCGCTAGTTTTATTCAGGTTAGGGGTTAGTTCTCAGGTTTAAACTTGAAGTGGGTCTCAAGATACTGGGTATTGAACTCTCCACTGTTGAAACCGGGATCGTCCATGAGCTGAAGATGATAGGGAACAGTGGTTTTAACGCCTTCGATGACAAACTCTTCGAGGGCCCGCTTCATTCTTCGGATCGCTTCGGGCCGTGTGGGTGCACTCACGATCAATTTGGCGATGAGTGAATCGTAGTATGGCGGGATTTCATAACCAGCGTAGGCATGGGTGTCGACCCGCACACTCCGCCCGCCTGGTATATTAAACGTTGTGATAACACCTGCGCTCGGCCTGAAATTATGGTCAGGATCCTCTGCATTGATTCTGCATTCAATGGCATGGCCCCGAAGTTTGACAGGCCGTGTGCGGATTTTCCCACGGGCTGCGGCTACGATCTGTTCCTTGACCATATCACAGAAGGTAATCTCTTCCGTAACCGGGTGTTCGACCTGTATCCGTGTATTCATCTCCATAAAATAGAAGTTCAGATCTTTATCCACGATGAATTCGACAGTTCCGGCCCCTTCATAGTTGATTGCCTTACCGGCATTGACGGCGGCCTGTCCCATCTTCTCCCGAACTTCAGGAGTCATCACAGGGGAGGGAGCCTCTTCCAGAATTTTCTGATGGCGACGCTGAAGTGAACACTCTCTTTCACCCATGTGTACCACATTTCCGTGCTGATCCCCGAGAATCTGGATTTCAATGTGACGCGGATCTACAATAAACTTCTCGATATAAACGTCAGAATTACCAAAAGCGGCCCCTGCCTCATTCCGGCAGGTATTAAAGGCATCCTTAAAATTTTCCCGCTTGTAAATGACCCGCATACCACGGCCGCCACCGCCTGCAGTTGCTTTTACAATGACCGGATATCCGATCTCGTCAGCAATTCTCTGTCCTTCTTCCAGATCCTTAACGACCCCATCAGAGCCCGGAACAACAGGTACATTGTTTTTAATCATCGTCATCTTGGCAGTCGCCTTGTCGCCCATAGTCGTAATCATTTCGGGCGTGGGACCGATAAACTTAAGGTCGTGCTCTGCGCAAATTCGGCTGAACTCGGCATTTTCTGCGAGAAAACCATATCCGGGGTGGATCGCTTCTGCGTTAGTGATTTCAGCTGCAGAGAGAAGGGCCGGAACCTTCAGGTAACTGTCCTTGCTTGCAGGAGGCCCGATGCAGACAGCTTCATCTGCAAACTTCACATGCAGACTGTGTTTGTCGGCTGTGGAGTAGACGGCAACGGTCTTGATGCCCATCTCTTTACATGTTCGTATGATACGAAGTGCAATTTCGCCACGGTTGGCGATTAAAATTTTGTTAAACATAGAGGTGTCTACCCTTTTTTAATGATAAACAGCGGCTGGTCGAACTCAACAGGAGTACCATCCTCAACGAGCACCTTCTCAATAGTCCCCGCAAACTCTGCTTCAATTTCATTCATAATCTTCATGGCTTCGATAATACAGAGAGTCTGGCCTGCTTCGACGGTGTCACCCGTTAATACAAAGGGACTGGCATCTGGTGAGGGCGCTCTGTAAAAAGTACCCACAATAGGGGATTTGACAACCTCTCCTTCGGTCTCTACACCCTGAGCGGGGGTAGTTGATTCACTCTTTGCACCTTCACTACCGCCTGACTGCACTGCAGAAGCCGGAATATTGACAGGCGCGGCTGCCTGCTGAGCGGGGTATGCAGGCATCTGATACTGTAGAGGCACTGCAGGGTCAGAGTTCTTTTTTACTTTTAATTTAAACTCACCCTCTTCTACCGTGACTTCATTCGCATCACTTTCAGAAATGAGATCGAGAAGTTGTTTTACTAATTTTAGATCCATATCAGTTTATTTTTGAATTGGTATGTTCTGAGCCGATTACTCTTTCACTCTTTCCAGATACTCACCGGATCGTGTATCTATTTTTATTTTTTCTCCTTTATCGATGAAAAGAGGCACCTGAATGACAGCCCCGCCTGCAATAGTCGCTGGTTTACTTCCGCCCTGGGCTGTGTCTCCCCTTAATCCGGGGTCCGTATCGACGACTTCGGTATCGATGATGTCGGGGGGTGTTGCACTCAGAATCTGGTTATTTTCAACATCTATCAAAAGTGTGCACTCAAGGCCATCGGTGATAAATTCGCGTTTTTGCACCTTGGCTGCTTCCACGGGAACCTGTTCGTATGTCTCCTGATGCATAAAATAATACATATCTCCATCTACATAGAGAAACTGATAGGGATGCCGCTCTACTCTCACTGATTCCACGGTTTCACCGGCACGAAAAGTCTTGTCTATGTTCTTGTCATTTTCCAGTCCCTTTAACCGGGTCCGGACGAATGCACCGCCCTTTCCGGGCTTGACATGTTGAAATTCAACAATTGTATAGATATTTCCATCCAGAAGGATATTCAATCCGTTGCGGAAATAAGATGTGTCAATTTTTGCCATGAATATAGTTGGTTCAAAATTTAAACTTTAAAAATACAGCAGACTCTGGTCGATAACAACTTATCCTGTAAAGAGAGGCTCCTGCCAGATACATTTTTACTAGATCGATTGTAAAAGAACGAGAATAATGATAACAGGGCATATATATTTAATAAAAAGTGGCCAGATTTTATAAAACCATGTTTCTTCTACATGATCAAATCCGTGCCGGATCTCTTTAAGGGCATTTTGTGTTTTCCAGAAGTAGCCGATAAAGATACAGATAAAGAGGCCACCGATCGGCAAGCCAATGACACTAAATATATAATCGATAAGATCGATCAGCCCGATATTGAAAGAGATAATCAGTGAGATGATCAAAACTCCCAGGCCTACAGAAGTTGTTGCTTTTTTTCGGGGAATGTTGTGCTCATCAATAATATAAGAAGTCGGCACTTCGAGTAGTGAGATGGTAGATGTAAGTGCTGCAAGGCTGAGTACACCGAAGAAAGAGAAACCGAACAGGACACCAACCACGCCTCCTATCTGTGAAAATAGCTGTGGAAGAACCTGGAAGATCAGAGCAGGGCCAGCAATTAAACTGCCAGCTGCATCGTAAACCTCTAACCCCTGACCTTGTGCAAGAGAGATGGTTGGCAAGATCAGGAGCCCTGCGAAAAAAGCCACACTCATATCAATGGCTGTAATGGATGCTGCAGCTCCCACCACATTTACTTTTTTATTAAGATAGGAGCCATAGGCTACGAGTGTACCCATACCCAGAGAGAGAGAGAAGAACGCCTGTCCCAGAGCCGCCATAATTACACTGGAATCGATAAGGGAAAAATCAGGCCGCAGATAGGATCTCAGCCCTTCTGTAGCACCGGGCTGAAACATTACAAAAATTGCAAGAATCACCAGTATGATGGCAAGCAGCGGCAACATCAGTTTTGTGGCCCGTTCAATGCCGTTACTGATGCCTCCTCGTACAATCATGATGGTAGCAACCATAAAAAGTGTTGCAAAAAAAGCATTTGTAAAGCCATCATTCGTATCAGAGAGAAAAGATGCGACTCCCGGCATGCCTGCAAAAGTGAAGATCTCGGCCAATGCGTGGCTGAAAGTCCACCCGGCCAGTATCGTATAAAATGAGAGGATCATCACGCCGCAGATCACACCCCAGACACCCACAAGCGGAAAGAAACGGTTATTTGACAACGACTTGTAAGCACCTACCGGGTTTTTTTGTGTGTTTCTTCCTATCGAAAACTCGGCGATCATTATGGGGAACCCGATCAGAAAGCAACACACCAGGTAGACGATTAAAAATGCCCCGCCTCCGTTAGAAGCCGCTTCTGTGGGGAATCTCCAAATATTACCCAAACCGATCGCTGAACCGGCCGCGGCCATAATAAATCCGAGTTTGGAGTTCCAGTTACCTCGATTATTGGTAGGTGATGTAGCCAAGGTTGTATGTATTTATATTATAGGGGTGATTGAGATTTTTCTACGGATTTTAGTGACGCAGCTTCCTGAGTAACATACCGCTTTTGGGCTCTATCGTAACTGTGTCACTAACGATATTGAATCCCTGACAGGTGGCCAGCTGGTGGTTGACAATCACCTCCCAGGTTCCATGCGGCAACTGACAGCGGGTTAGCTGGTCCATTGTACCATTAAGCACAACATAATAATCATTCAGATCACCAGAATCATTGCCCTCTATGTAAAAACTGATAATAAGCGGATTGTCATGGTGCATGAAAGTAATAGCATGACTTTCTGACCTGCGAAGTCCGGGTGAATTTTTCCGGATCTCAATGAGGCCACGGTAATAGTGATAGAGAGATTTATTCAGTCTGATACTCTCAAAATTAATCCAGTTGGTCTCATTATCTTTTTGATAACTGTTGTGATCCATTTTGCCCCTGTCCGGGTCGGGATGCAGACTTGGGGCTATAATTTTTGATCTTGCAAACTCCTGTCCGGCATGAATCATGAGGACGCCCTGCGAAACAAAGAGACAAAGGGCAGCAAACTTTGAGAGTTTCATCTCCTCCTGATTCAGTTTTGTCCGGGTATCATTGTCTTTTACGCTCTCATCTTGAACCTCAGGGTTAAGTCCGATCCTGATAAAATCACCCAGTGTGTAACCGTCATGGCTTTCCAAATAATTTACACTGTGCTCTGAAGTATGAAAAAGGCCGCCATCATCCGAAAGAAGCGTTCCTTTAAAGACATTCTGAAGACGTGCCAGACTCGTCTCGTTCTGCCATTCCGAGAAAATATATCCTCTGTCGTGCATCGGTTCTGACCCTTTAATGGTGTTGCGGATTCGGTCATTCCACGAGGCCCATCCATGGTCGGAAAAGGCTTTTGGTGAATAGTAGCCACCCCATGGTTCAGCAATCAGTACCGCTTTGGGATATTTTTCATGGATAGAGTTTTTAATTGCATCCCAGGTATCCCTGTCCAGAAGTGCGGCCAGATCGAAACGGAAACCATCAATTTTATACTCCTCTATCCAGTGGAGCAAAGAGTCGATGATGAGCTGTCTCGACCAGGGGTGTTCGGATTTGAATTCGTTCCCGGTTCCGCTTCTGTTCAAAAGATTTCCATGTTTGTCCCTGCGAAGGGCGACGCTTTCCAGTAGATGAGGAAGGGGGTTTTTATCGAATAGGGAGGTGTGATTATAGACCACATCCATAATCACTGTCATTCCGTTCCGATGCAGCTCTTTCACCATTTGTTTAAATTCATGAACGGCAGCAGCAGTTTTACCTGAGAAGTTATTGGAGATGTCCGATGCATAGCTGCTTTCGGGAGCAAAGAAGAAGGAGGTCATATATCCCCAGTAGTTGGTTGCATAGACATTCCAGGTATTGTGGAATCCCTCTGGTGTCTTCTCCCCGAATGGGGGTTCCTGCGGAGAAAATTTCTGAAGAGGTAAAAATTCTACGGCATTCACTCCCAGTTTCTTAAGATAGGGTAACCCTCCTTTCTGCTCCTTCTCGATAAATTTTTTATAGGAGCTGAGTGATCGGGTCCGGCTACTGGAATGGGCGGTCAGATCTTTCAAATGGGTCTCGTAAATGATCAGGTCTCTTGGATCATCCGGAAAGCAGTGCCCGATCCCTTCCCAATCAAACTCTTCCCTGAAAATATAGCTTCTGGCGTCCTGCTGGTAACGATTTCTGACAGTGACATGCCGGCTGTAGGGGTCAGCAAAAACAGCCCCGTAGTAAGGGGAATTTTTGGAGGGATGGCCATCAGGAAAGGTGGAGCGGTACCCATACCACTTTCCCTCCAGATCTTCAGGTATCTCACAATACCACTCACCCTCTTCACCCTTTTCCATCGGCCAGGAGGTGCCTTCTTCATCTTTCTCTCTGTAGGAGTCGAAGATGATGCACTCTACACTTGTTGCGTCCGGACAGTAGAATCGAAACAGGGTACGTTCCTCTTCTAATGTCACTCCAGGTTTTAATTCACTGATTGTTTCAGACATAAGAAATGTTAGAGTATCGGGCTGCCGGGTTCTGCAGCGGTCTCAACAAGGTGCAGTTTTCCTTCAGAATCCTCGCCCATCAGAATCATGCCGTTACTTTCTACTCCCATCATCTTTCTGGGAGCAAGGTTTGCAACAACCGCCACTGTTTTTCCAATGATCTGTTCCGGAGTGAAGTGTTCCGAAATACCGGAGACGATCGTTCTGGTTTCCAGGCCAAGATCGACGGTGATCTTTAAAAGTTTTTTTGATTTTTTAATTTTCTCAGCGTCCACAACACGAGCAGCCCTGATATCCACAGATGTGAACGTGTCGAACTGAATGGTCTCCTTGACAGGTTCGTACTCTTTTTCAACCTGGCCGGATCTCTCTTTCAGCTTGTCGATTTGTGCCTTCACAACTTCATCTTCAATTTTGTGAAATAAAATCTCACCCTCCAAGATCTTTTCTCCCGGCGTGAGGATCTGGCTACTGACATCATCCCATTTTATCTCTTCTGATATAGCTAAGTCTGTCCGTAACTGCTTCATCTTGTCTGGCATCACCGGCTCAAAAAGTATAGAAAGGGCTGCGGCGACCTGCAGAGATACATGAAGGGTGTTTCCACACGCTTCGGGATTTTCTTTCCGGGTTTTCCATGGCTCCGTCTCGGTGAAATAACGATTGCCCAGACGTGCAAGCTGAATCGTTGCAGCGATAGCTTCCTTAAACCGGAAATTTTCATAAGCGGATTCTATCTGTTCTTTCTGGGACTGAATAGCCTGCAGACATCGGAGATCTGCATCCGACGGATTCCGGAGCTCCGGGATTTCACTTTCAAAAAAGCGATGTGTGAAGCTGGTGGCTCTGAAGATAAAGTTACCCAGAGTATCTGCCAGGTCACTATTTACCCGATCCTGATAATCCTTCCATGTGAAATCGGAGTCTTTTGTTTCCGGAAGTGTACTGCCAAGGACAAATCGGAGCAGATCCGCTTCAAAATCTTCCAGATATTCGTGCAGCCAGACGGCCCATCCCCGAGAGGTGGAGAGCTTGCGCCCTTCCAGATTCAGAAATTCGTTTGCAGGCACATTTTCAGGCAGGACAAAGTTCCCATGCTCGTGAAGCATAGCGGGAAACATGATGCAATGAAAGACAATGTTATCTTTCCCGATAAAATGGATCAGACGGGTATCTTGATCCTGCCAGTATTTTTTCCATAGATCGGGCTTCCCTTTCATCGCGGCCCACTCCTTGGTGGCAGAGATGTAGCCGATCGGTGCGTCGAACCAGACGTAGAGAACTTTCCCCGTTGCCTCGGGAAGAGGTACAGGAACCCCCCAGTTCAGGTCACGCGTTACCGCCCGGTCGTTCAGGCCGGCATCCAGCCAGCTTTTGCACTGTCCAAGTACATTGGGTTTCCAGTTTTGTCTGGAACCAATCCAGGATTCAAGCCACTCCTGAGAATCCCCCAGAGGGATAAACCAGTGTTCGGTCTCTTTAATTTGTGGTTTTCCCCCTGTAAGTGAGCTGACAGGGTGGATCAGATCGGTCGGTGAAAGTGACGTCCCGCAATTTTCACACTGATCGCCGAATGCCTCTTCATACCCACATTTGGGACAGGTGCCTTTTACATACCGGTCGGGCAGAAACATGTCCGCTTCCGGATCATAAAGCTGCTGCTGGATACTTTTTTTGAATGCCCCTTTTTTATAAAGAGTCAGAAAAAACTCCTGGGATGTAATTTTGTGTGTCTCCGAGCTGGTGCGGCCGTAATAATCAAAGTCGATACCAAACCTTTTGAAAACCTCCTTGTTCGCTTCGTGATACCGGTCTACAATTTTCTGAGGAGTGGTCCCCTCTCTTTCAGCTGCAATCGTAATTGGAACACCGTGTTCGTCCGATCCGCAAATATGGACGATCTCCTTTCCGCGTAATCGCTCAAAGCGGGTATACAGATCGGAAGGGAGATAAGCACCAGCCAGGTGACCCAGGTGGATGGGCCCATTTGCATAAGGAAGGGCAGAAGTAACTAAAATACGTTTTGACATAAATGATCGTTTGTGAAAATGTTCCGGTACTGCTGAAAATAACCCGTTTTATTTAAGCGTCACAATAACTCTATAAATTAAAGATTCGTACAACAAATTGCAGTGGCCATTTAAAACCGGTGGGGACGGGAACATCACAGCCTCTATGTTGAGCTGACCTGCCCCCGTTGCAGAATCGTTTTACCACGATTACTTTCAACCTTCCGGTATGTGCAGGCTTCAGCCGTTCGCCGCAACCGGGGTTGTGGTTGGGGCCTCAGCTCCATGGGACATGCGGTCATCTGGTCACTTTATCCAATTGGGAGGAACATCAGAGAGGCTTTTTGATTTGCTTGCACTGTACGGTCATTTTGAATGATTGTCTATGGATGCCTTATCAGAATGGTATTTTTCAAAAAAGGCATAGAGTGCGATTCCTGATGCAACGGAGACGTTCAAGGAGTGCTTTACTCCGAATTGCGGTATTTCAACCACACCATCCAGATGCGGCAGCAACTCTTCACCGATTCCGGTTACTTCATTTCCCAGAAGCAGGCAGATGGGGCGCCTGTCCTGTTTGTACTGATGAAGCATGATGCCATGATCCGCCTGTTCAAGTCCCAGAAGTTGATAATTGTTCAGGCGCAGCTTCTGCAGTGGCTCCTCATATCCGGTGAAGGATTTCCAGCGAACGTGTTCCTCCGCTCCGATCGCCGTTTTGCTGATTTCAGGCCGGGGGGGAACGGGGGTGTATCCGGAGAGCCAGAGTTCATGAACTCCAAACGCATCCGAATTGCGAAAAACGGCGCCCACATTATGCATACTGCGTATATTATGGAGCCAAATGATAAAGCTTTCCGCGAGCGGAGAGCTCC
>CALKWT010000055.1 GCA_938003885.1 uncultured Balneolaceae bacterium
CCTGATCGGGTGTCCCTGCGATAAACCGCGGCGGGATACCGGATCCTTTCTCATAGGGCTGACGTGCAGGCAGAGCGCCCAGTTGCTTAACGGCATCTTCCGGTTTGGGCAGAACGATGTCGGTAATTCCCTGTGCGAGGTAACGGTACATCAGCTGCACGGGCGCGATCTGCAGCAGCGCTTCTTTTTCCGTCTCAGCGTCCACGGCGTGGACAGAGACGATAGCGGAAGGCTTCTGGATTCCTGTGGGGCGGTTCGAAGGGGTGAAGTTCTTGAAGTTTTGGCTGCGATGGCAGCAATAAGCACTTCGGGAGCCCGTCCGGCAAGCCAGGGTAGAGGGCACCATGTATCAAGACGGTGAATAACATAGATATTGCTCTATGCTACAATAGATTCAGGGCTATACGAAATGGTTGATCACAATAAATTAATCATCACTTAACATGCTGGTTAAGGGTTATTTACATGCAATTCTGCTAAACGGAATCTTATAAATATGCAAAAGTACTTATTCTTTAACATGATAATGATAAGTTAAAGAGCATAAATATACCTATTTGTAAGCATAGATTAACAATTTCATCACATGAAATTGACCTTGGCATCATATTGGACGCAGACATTATGCACTTACTATAATTATTACTACATTCGCCTAATGCTCAAATCCTATAAACTACATACACAAACATGATGATGAAAAAATACAAACTGAGATTTGTGGTCTCTCTTGCCGTGATCTGTCTCTGTTCCGTGCCCGCTTTATTGGCCCAGACGATACAAGGTACGGTAACGGATGCTGCTACCGGTGAAAGCCTTCCCGGGGTAAATATTGTGGTCAAAGGAGCGGAAACAATCGGAACGTCGTCTAACCAGGATGGCAAGTTCGAATTGGATGTCCCCTCCTTAAATAGTGTACTGGTGGTCTCCTACATCGGCTACCAGACGCTGGAAGTGCCGATCCAGGGCCGGCAGACGGTGATGATTGAGTTGACTGCCAGCATTTTAGAGGCGGATGAACTGATGGTTGTGGCCTATGGTGTGCAGAGAAGGTCGGACATTACGGGGGCGATCGCCTCGGCACAGGCAGAGGATTTCAATAAGGGTGTGGTTGTGAACCCGGGACAGATGCTCCAGGGGGTGGTTTCCGGAGTGAACGTGACCTCCTCCAGCGGTGAGCCGGGAGCGTCGCAGGACATTATCATCCGGGGTGTGGGCAGTCTCCGGTCAGGGACCCAGCCGTTATTTGTAGTAGATGGATTTATGCTGGACAATTCCGGGACCGGTGTGGCCAACAACCCGCTCAACTTTATCAATCCAAACGATATTGAAAGTATGGAGGTGTTGAAAGATGCCTCCGCTGCTGCTCTCTACGGAGCTCGTGCAGCGAACGGGGTCGTGGTGATCACCACCAAGCGGGGGAGAGCTGGTGCCACCACCATGAACTTTACGTCGTCGGCCTCGATCTCCACCCTCGCCAACCGGGTGGATGTATTCAGCGCAGATGAATTCCGGCGGCGGGTTCCTGCTTCCGGTGGAACTCTGGAAGACTTTGGAGCGAGTACAGACTGGCAGGATGAACTCTCTCAACGGGCGTTTTCCAGCGACGTCAACCTCTCTTTGGGCGGCGGAGCGGGCAGCAACCTGAGTTACTACGCCTCACTCGGTGTTCAGAACCAGGAAGGGATTCTGCGCAATAGCAACCTTCAGCGCTACTCCGGACGGTTAAACCTGAACCAAACCGCACTGAATGATCGTCTGCGTGTAAACTACACCATCAATGCGGTTCATACAGAAAACCTGCGGCCGAGCACAGGCTCTATCATCAACGATATGCTTCAGCTCAACCCCACCATCCCGCTCTATACCAACGGGGAGCTGACCCGCCTGGAAGAACGGCTTCATCCACTTCAGAGAAACGAGATCTACTCCGACTATGCCGACAACAACCGCATTCTGGCCAATGTCGCCCCCAGCCTGGAGATTCTGGAGAACCTGCAGTATCGCCTCAATCTGGGGATCGACTACTCGGTGACCGACCGCTACGTCCAGAACATGCCGTACAATCTTTTGGAAGGGTGGGAGCGCGGTTCACTAACCACCTACGACGCTCAGAACACCAACAGCCTGGTGGAGAACACCCTGACCTACATTGTGGACAAAGAGGCCCATTCGGTCAACCTGCTGGCGGGCCACTCCTTTCAGCGCTTCTACATCGAGCGGACCAATGTGAGTAAGCAAGGCTTTGTGAACAACGGCATTGAGCCGCGCTATCAGGATCAGATCAGCACCAACATCACACCTACGGAAACGACAGCGTGGGCTCAGGAAGACAAACTGCTCTCTTTCTTTGGACGGCTGAACTACAGCTACGACAACAAATATCTGATGACGGCCACCTTCCGGGCAGACGGCTCCTCCAAGTTTGGTTCCAATAACCGTTTCGGTTACTTCCCCTCTTTTGCCCTGGGCTGGAACATCTCCCAGGAGGAGTTCTTCACCGCTGAGTGGGCGGATGTCCTGAAACTCCGCGGAAGCTGGGGGCAGACCGGAAACCAGGAGATCCCGAGTAAAATCACACAGCTGAGCTACAGCGAGAACCGCAGCGGCAGCAGCACCTATCCGCTCAGCCCGGGAATCACCAGCCTGGATCAGTACCCCTTCGGGACCATCTTCTCGCGGCTTGCCAACCCCGATATCCAGTGGGAGGTATCCACACAGTTTAATATGGGCCTCGATTTTGAGCTCTTCAACTCGCAGCTTGTCGGTACGTTCGACTACTACACCAAAGTCTCCGACAATATTCTTCTGGAAATTGTCCCTTCCGACCCGATTCAGCCCACCTCCACCTACTGGACCAATATCCCCAACATGGAGATACGAAACAGCGGAATCGAGCTGAGCCTGGAGTACCGGAATTTTGTCTCCAGCGATTTTCAATACAGCATCGGCGGAAACATCACCACGATCGACAACAAGGTGCACAACTCACCGTTTGCTGTGCTGACCACCGGTGCGTCACTCGGTGCGGGACAGACCGGGGCCACCATCAACGGGTATATCAACAAAGAGCCCATCGGGGCCTTCTTCATGCTGGAGCATGACGGGATCGGGCAGGACGGGTTGAACTTGTTTGTGGATCAGAACGGAGACGGGGAGATCCTGGAGAACGACCGTATCATTGCCGGCAGCGCCCTTCCGAACCTGCTCTACGGGATGAAACTGCAGTTTAACTACCGAAGGCTGGGCCTGGGGCTCAACTTCAACGGGGCAGCGGGCCATAAAATCTACAATCACACCGCGATGTCCCTCTTCCAGCGCGGGCTGATCACCGAGAACTACAACACCACAGAATTTGCGCTTGAGTTTCCAAACGAAGCACCCACCAACTCCAACACCGTATCTACCCGATACCTGGAGACCGGGGATTACCTGCGTTTGAACAACGCCACTCTCTCTTATACGCTCGCACCGGAGCTTGTTGGCCTGGAAGGCGTGATCAGGGGGCTGGATATCACACTGACAGGGCAGAACCTGTTTACACTGACCAGCTATTCCGGCTTCGATCCGGAGATGAACACCGGTACCACGCAGGCAGGGATACAGACCTTCGGGATCGACTACTTCACCTACCCGACGGCGCGTACACTCAGCCTCGGCATCAACCTGACCTTTTAATCAATCTGACGGGAAACCTCGCTATGAAAAAGAAAAGGAGACAGAATATGCCGGCGGAGAATTCTCACAAAACGTACCCCGGTTCACCCATTTTTAACACTCAAACAACCTATGTAATGAGAAAACAGACGATAATCTTCCTCGCAACCTGTCTGACGGTACTGCTGTTTGGCGGGTGTGATGTACTGGATGAAAAAGTACTCGACGAGTCCCTGACCGGTTCAGGCCAGGCAGAGATCGTGAGCGGCTCGATCGCCCCGGCCTACGGGCAGCTGGCGGTCACCTGGCTTCACACCAACTATTTCGGGCTGCAGGAAGTGGCCTCCGATGAAGCCATTTTGCCATTCCGGGGTGGGACCGACTGGTTCGACGGGGGTAAATTTATTGCCGTCCATCAACATCTGGCCACCCCCAGCAACGACCTGGTGGGAAGTTCCTGGAACGAAACCACCCGGAACATCTCCCGGACCGTCTCGGCGATTGAGGTGCTCCGGCCCCTTGCAGAATCGGGAGATGTTGCGGCAGCAGGCGCCCTTTACGAAATGATCGCCTTGCGGGCTTTCCTCAATATGATGATGCTGGACAGCTGGGGGCTGGTTTTCCAGAAGGAGACCTCCGGTGAAACCTCGGTCATTCTGAGAGGGCAGGAAGCGGTCGACTACCTGCAGTCTGAACTGGAATCGGTCGTCGATCAGATCAACACCAATCAGGGGCCGGGCAGAATGTCGAAAACGGCGGTAGAGAGCCTGCTGGCGCGGCTGCACCTGAATGCGGCGGTTTACCGGAACCCTTACGGCACCGCAGATTTCAGGATAGAGGATCTTCAGAAGGTGATTGAGTACAGCGACCGGGTGATCAACTCCGGCGCCCACTCCCTCTCTCCGGAATATTTCGAACTTTTCGACGACAGCAACTCCACCAATCCTGAGCTCATCTTTGCAAT
>CALKWT010000056.1 GCA_938003885.1 uncultured Balneolaceae bacterium
GCATCGGCTCGGATGGACTCCGTTAGCAGAGAAAGGGCCCTGTCCCCGATCGGTTCGATAAGCTGAGCTCCACCGATATTGGACGCGATAAAGGCGGTGGGTGCAAACTCTCTCACGATGGAGAAAGATTCTGTCTCTTCCGGCTTTTCCAGCATGACTCGCTGACTTCCCACTCCGAAGGGGAGATTTTGCTCTTCACAAAATTTTGCGATCTGGGCATTGACTGCCCCCCCTTTTGCATATCCGCCCGTCATGGAGGAGATAAAAAGTGGAAAGGAAAACGTTCTTCCAAGAAACTCTCCGCTGAGACTCACCTCATCATAGTTGACCTCCGGTAGTGCCGAATGGTTAAAACGGTACTTTTCAAAACCATTGGATTTCTGATAGAGCACATCTTTATAAACAGTGAGTTCCACATGCTCTTTTTTGCGATCTTGTATAGACATATCGGCGATCAGGATGAAGGTTAATTTTAACTGTAATGTAAGGGGGAAAATTGATAAGTTGCTCTGCGACATTGACCGTCCGGAATCGGGCGGTCATTCCCTTTTTCTAACTATACAACCCTGCCCGCAAGGAAGCAAGCAGGCGGATATTGAATTCCAGGCTGACTTCACTGCCGGACGGGTTAAGCGACCTATTAAGATCCATCGGACGTTGAAAGATACGAGCAATAACAGACTTTGGTTAATTCCCACACCTCTGGGAAAACAGAAAAAAAACACTGTACTTCCTGAAGAGACCGTCCGGATCATCCACTCCCTGGACTGTTTTGTAGTGGAAAAGCCCCAGACAGCCCTTGGGTTTCTTCGCTGGATCGGACATCCTGTTCCCGACTATCAGCTTACCATTCGGGTACTCAATAAGAGAACTCCCGATCACGAGGTGCACAGTTTTCTTAAATTGCTCGAAGAACGGCCGGTTGGCCTGCTCTCTGAAGCGGGAGCTCCCGGTGTGGCAGATCCGGGTGCCCGGTTGGTGCGGCTGGCCCACAGCAGGAACTATCCCATTGTCCCCCTTGTTGGCCCCTCTTCTATCCTGCTGGCACTGATGGCCTCCGGATTGAACGGCCAGTCCTTTGCATTCCACGGGTACCTGCCCCTGGATGAGAAGAAAAGAGACCAGAAACTGAGAGAGCTGGAAGGTGAATCCCTGCGTCTGAACCGGACCCAGATCTTTATGGAAACACCGTTCAGGAATGAAGCTCTCTTTCAACAGATCATGCAGAGCTGTAAATCGGGAACCCTTCTCAGTATCTCCTGCCAGCTCACCTTGCCGGATGAGTTCATCTCGACCAAAACAATTTACGAGTGGAAGAAGTCGGCGATGCCGGATATTCAGAAAAAACCGGCCCTTTTCATGATCTACTCAGGTTCGTAAGGGTCAGAACCCTTTCTCCCTGACACAATCCTGGAGAGACTTTATCAGCCGGAACTTCCGTGTCCTGAAACCAGCATGGCTCATCCCGAGTTTCTTTGCTGTATCTGCATCACGCTCATCGATATTTTTTAATATCTCCTTGTAGAAGGTTTGGCGGCTCTCTCTGAGTGTCTCCACGCACTCCCTCAACGCTCTCTCTTTCTCTTCGTTAAGCAGGGCTTCCGCTACATCACTCGCTGTATCCCCCTCCATTCGTTCCAGGTACTCCTTTTCTCCCGGTACTTCCCACTTCGTTTTTCGTAGAGTCATCAGATATTCATTCTTCACCATACGTATCAGATAACTATAGATGTTCTCAACGTCAGCCAGTTCGCCATTTCTGATTTTTTCGAACATCTTCATGAACGCCTGATGAGAACAATCTGCTGCAATTTCCGGCTCCGCCTGATGAACCGTTCTCAGATACCCTGCCAGCTTGTAGGTGTATACTTCCGTGAGTCGGTTGATTCCGGATGGATCCGCCGATTTCACCATCTGATAAAATTCCCGGGAAGATATTTTCTGATTCAAAAAATTATAAGCAAGAATTTTTGAAAGTGACTAAGCAAGTGAATTATTCTGTTGAGGATGAACTTTAGCGGTACATCCCGCGACAGAAAGACAAATTTTTTGACTACCCGTTCCAGGCCCCATTCACTGAGTGTGTTGAGAGACTCAATCAGCCGCATGGAATGCACATCATCCCTGTTCTCTATCTGGCGACCCCTTGCCGGACAGATCTCTGTAGATTTCAGTCATCGTCAGCGACTGAAAATAGGATCTTTTAATACGAGCTGCACCATTGAATATGATTCCTTTTTTATTGTGTACAATTATTCTAATAGCGTAACATTTTACATTCTCACGCATCTATAGAGTGAATATTCTATTAAACAAAATTGTAAAACCGTTCAAAAAAAGATCAAAGTTTTTCCTTTGATCAGACGGATTTACTTACTTGATCCATAGATGGTATCGGGAATGGGTCAGATCATACCCTCCTGCCTCCGTGGCCGGACCGATCACCAGTAATCAAACAGACAAACGACAAACAAAAAAACAACTCTTATTATGAAATCTCTCAAGGCTTCACTCCTTATCCTCTCTATCGCTCTTCTCTCCAGCTGCGCCAGCATCACAGATACAAACCTTCCGGAGGAAGAGTTCTTACAGGAATCGGGCAGGGATCAGATCACCCATCAGGATAACGGGGACTTCTTCAACAGCGGTGATCAGGAAGACGTTATCGATGTCCGGCCAAAAGATCGTACTAGAGACAGACCCTGATATTGAATATATTGCTCGGTAAATCAGCAATATATTTATGAGGTTCCTCTTAACAGGCCTTGTACTCCTATTTTTACAACTGCCGCCCCTCTCCTCTGCCCACGGGAATGCAGGGGAGAACGACATCTATGATAACTGGTTCTCCGTAATTAATGAGGCGTTAGAGAACCCGGCTGCCCAGCCTGTGCCCACTTACGACAGGATCGCAGCCGGTTTTCTGGATCTCTATCAGGAGACCGGCGAGATTGTCTATCTCAACTTTGCTCTCAGCGAAGGGGGGCATGCGATGCAGAGTGATATACTCAGCCGCCTGAGCGGGGAAGAGTTGGAGGAGCTTCACCCTCATCTGAATATTATCCAAACGAATCTGCTGAGCCCGGAAGATGTGCGTATGAGAGAGTTCAGCCCTTCCGACATCTACATCTTTGTCCGTGCAGACATTCCGCCGGAAAACAGGGATCAGGCACGGGAACTGCTCGATGCGTGGCAAAAGAGATTGCCGGAGGCGTTTGAGAAGAGCAGAGCGAAAGGCGCACTGCAGGCCCAGGCGGTGATCCGGGGGTACGATCTGCTGAACGACTTCGTAGAGGTGATTGAAACGGGCAGGTTTATCCTGGATAAGGCATACTACCCGCCAACTGACCTCACCCTCACCCTGTATGAAATTATATCCTACGCCTCCCGTACATTGGGGTACTACACACAGGCCTTAAAGATTAATCAAAATCAGCTTCAGCCTATAGCAGTAGAACTTGATGACCTTAACTTGCTGTACACCATTAAAATGGATTATGCAATAACCCTCTTCCGCATCGGCAGAGTGAATGCAGCACTACAGGAGTATGAGGAGATCTACAAGAACATTGAATTTTTGACAAAACCTGGCTACCGAAGTGCCCTGTTTAACAATCTGGCCATCTCCTATCTCAATTCGGGTAACTTTGAACGCTACGTGGAGTTCCAGCTGGAAGCTTATGATATTGCGAAGTCGGATAACAATTTCAGCCAGCAGCTCTCCATCCTCAGAAACCTCTTTATTTTCTACCGAAGGCAAAATGTGACAGAATTGGCTTTCAGCTACCTGCAGCAAGCACTGCAGCTCGCAGAAGAGGAGAACCTGAGATCAGAAACCGCCTCTATCCTGCTCTCATTAGGAATCTATTTTCTGGAAGTTGAGAAGGATCCGGACACCGCACTGACCCATTTCGAACGGGCAAAGGAGGTGGCACAGAATGCGAACAACTTTCACCATTACTACAACAGCCTGATCGAGCTGGGTGAGCTGCATGTTGAAACCGGCAACGTAGAGCTGGCAGAAGATTATTTTTTTCGGGCGATGAATCTGAGCGAAAACCGACAGGATGAGGCGGGGGCTATTCAGGCGGTCATGAGGCTGGCCAATCTTTATACCAAGACCGATCGATTTGATCTGGCAGCCGCCATTAGTGAACCCTACAAGTTGGAGGATTTCAATCAGCTGCAGTTCAACCTGCAGGTCCTCGCCACCAATACACTGCTAAAATTCTATCTGCACTACAACGACTATGACCACGCCGTGAAACTCTCCACTGAGATGATCTCAGAAATCTCCGACTGGCTCAAGGAGAGCATCGATCACCAGACCGGACATATGAGAATGGATAAGGAATTTTCCGAAGCGTACCAGCTTCACAGCCAGATGATGCACGATACGGGCAATTACCTTCAGGGATTGGCTGATGCCATCGAATTGCGGGAGCTGTCACGATCGGGATTTTACAATAATCCGCTTTTAAAATCGCAAATGCTCTCGGAACCGGAGCTGATCCGGGATCATAATCTCAGTGAACGGATACAGTCGCTTCGCCAGCAATATCGTTTCGCCTCTTCCGATGAGCGGATAAGAATTGGCAATGAACTGCTGAATGCCATTTCTGAACGAAACTCGTTACAGAACCAGGTCGTGCCGGCTACCGGAGGTTCAGATTTACTCTCTGAAATTCTATCGGTCCAGGAGGCTTTGAAAGCCGATGAACTCCTGATCTTTATGTCAGTGTTCAATGATCAGGTTTTCCGCTACGTCCTTACCAGGCAGGAGATCGATATGAAAGTATTTCCTGTATCGGGCGGACCCGACAATGGTGTGATTCGTGCAGCAGATACGATTGGTTACGGCTCCACGGATCTGGAGAAGCTTTATGATGTATACACTCTCTACTTCAGTGATCTGATAGAGACCCGGAAAGAGTTCTCTCATCTCTATTTTGTTCCCGATAATCAATTTTACAGAATACCCATAGAAATTCTTCCAGTCTCCGAACCGAAGGGGCCGCATAGTTATTCCACCACAGAATATTTGCTGGAAAGAATCAGCATCAGTTATTTAAATACACCGACGGAACTGAATCAGAAATCAAAACCGGGAAACAGAGAATTTGATGTGGAATTTGCGGGATTCGGTATTCACGATTTCTCGTCAGCCGGCCACCCCCAACTGCAAAATCTGCCTTTCAGTCCCATCGAGGTAAAGAACAGTTTTTCGAATCTGAGCAGATCCTACAAAAAGGAGATCTTCCTGAACGGGGAGAGTACAGAAGAGAACTTCCGTGCGGCAGCAGGACACGCAAGAATACTCCATCTGGCTACCCATAGTCAGGTGAACACAGACAGCCCGCTCTTTTCGACACTCTATTTCCATCAGCAGAGCGAAGGGGATTCGGGGAGTGAAGGGATCATCCAGGCATACGAACTCTTTGATATGGACCTGAATGCCGATCTGGTTTTTCTGAGCTCCTGCGAATCGGGGGCCGGCGGCTATTTGGAAGGAGCGGGAATACTCGGATTCTCACGGGCCTTTGAGTATGCAGGTGCCAAAAGTATCTCTTTAAATCTGTGGCCGGTCCGGGATCAGACAGCGGCTCACATTGTAACAGATTTCTACGACAAACTGAATAGCGGGCTGAATAAAGCGGAGGCGTTGCGGGAGGCGCAGCTCAATTTCATGAATCACACCAACAGTGATCCCTATCTCTGGGGTAGTATGGTGATCTATGGAGATATAGAATCGCCTTTTAACGATAGCGAGCACCCCGCACTGATTCAGCTGATCTCCGGAATGATCCTGATAACAGGGTCACTCTTTCTGATGCTGGCGGGGTACCGCAGAATATCACATTCGAAAGAGTGATTCGGAGAGGTAAAGCTCTTCTATTCCGTGTACCCTTTGAGCAGATTTTCAGCAACCCTGCCGTAGGAACCATCCAGGCGAACCACCTCCTCGACCAGTTCCAGAGCTTGTTCGTTTTCTTTTAGCTGAAGTAATGTATTGGCTAGATACCAGAGATTTTTCTCATAATTCAAACCATCTGATTGCTTGTCGATCTCAACGAGCCCTTTCTGAAAGACAAGTTTCGCATCCCTGTAGCGGCCGTTGTTGTAATAGATGGATCCCTTTAAAATCTGAAGTTCGCGAGTCTCTGCCTCTGTTAGATCCCCATCTCCCAGCTCCTGATCGATATAGAGAATAGCTTCATCCGTTTTGTCCAGGACTGACAGTTCAATGACACGGCTTTTCACCGACTCCACCCGATTCGGGATATCTCCCGATCGCTCGATTCCGTAATCAATAGAGGTAAGTGGCGCTGACACGCCGGCATTTCCAAAATCAGGAGATTGATAGATGGTAAAAACGGTGATCAACAGTACTGCTGCAACAGCTGCAGCTACCCTTAGAAAGTAGACCGCAGGTTTGCGTGATTCCCGGGGTAACTCATACGGTACAGGCTCAGAAGAAGGATCCCGGATTTCACTCCTCTCCATTTTTCTGAGCATTGCCAAAGTTTGCATGTAATCAAATGCTTCATCATCACTGAGCAGTTCTGCCCATAGTTCATCCACCTGCTCCTCATTCAGACTCCCCTCCAGGTAGTCATGAATTTTATTCAATGTTCTGTTTTGAGGTTCAGACATGGGACTCACACCTGATTTTTTTTAGTACTTTGTTATCCAGCTCTTCCATCGTTCCCAGCAGACACGATTTATCAAATGGCTTCTGAATGTAGGCATTAATCCGTGATTGCAAGCACTCTTCCCTGACATGCGGATATTCGAGTGTCGTCAGGGCGATAATAGGTGTATGCTGATAGGTCTGCATGGCCCTGAGTCGCTTGCTGGTTTCAAAACCGTCCATCCCCGCCCCCAGATCGATATCCATACAGATCATATCATATCTGGAGTTTTCAGCTTCATACAGCGCATCAAGTCCGTTGGATACACTGACCACCTCAAAATGATCTTTCAAAAAGACGGAGAGTAACAGACGCAGTTGCGGACTGTCTTCCACATGCAACAACCTGAGGTATTTTCTGCCCTGAGCACGGCGGGTTCCGGAGAGCAGGGAGAGGTGGCCATTCCCGTTTTCCGGACGTTTTGAACGGCCTAACTCCTGAGGATTGAGATAGAGCTCGAAGGAGGGGGGAATCGTTGATTTAAGTGCAGCCGACCCTTCCAGGTAGGGTTGTCCAAATGCATTTGGAAAAAGTACGCACGTTTTCATTGTTGAACTCAGTTTTTAAGAACTTTGACATCTTTAGCTTCATGATATAGATGCACGAACCTTTCATTTGTTACACTTTCACCTGAAAATATTTAACCCCGGGAGCTACAGAATATGGAAAGGGCGGTATAAAGGTTCCTCTCCAGAGCCTTCTTTCTGATTCAGACAGGTAGACCTCCTCTCAGGCAGGGTTGCGTTTCCCCGATGACGACGGCCGGTTCCAGGCTATCTCTGAAAGTTTCTGTTTGAATGCACCATCTGGCAAATCTTAATGCCCCGGATGTTTTAACAACTGCCCGCCGCTCCAAATTTCTCTGCAGGAAATCCTTATATTGAAAGGACTCCTTTTGAAGATATCTTCTTGTAACGATTCATCTGTAACAGAGAGTCCGGGAAGATACGAAACTAAATTCCATGATGAACAGATTACCCATATGGCCGCCATCTGCAGCCGATAAGATCGGATTTGAGGCTGTTCTCAATGAGACATACTCTTTTTCCTATACCCCATACGGCCGGGAGTACCTCGCCTCCATTGCTCCGGCCTCCTCTTTTGAAGAGGTTGAGTACCGGCTTTCATTGACCAGGGAGTGGCTGAATTTTATAGAGACAGATACCCGGGTTCCCCTGGAGGAAGCCGGGGATGTCGTGGAGATCGCATCTGAGAGTAAGATTTCAGGAGGACGCCTGGCTTTGACAGATTTTCTGGTGGTCAGAAATAACGCTCGCCTGGCCCGTCTGCTAAGGGATTGCTTCGTCAGAGTGGCGGCAGATAGTGAGTCTCCGGGACTGAGGGAGATTGCTTCGAACATCTGGAGTATGAAACCTCTCGAGGATGCGATCGGCCGGGTCATCACGGAGCGGGGAGAGTTGAGGGATGATGCAAGCAAGGAGCTGCAGAGAATTCGAAGACAGATCAACCGGGAACGGAATCAACTCAGAAGTACCATCCATCGTGTCATGAGACGAGTCTCAGAGAGAGGCATGGCCTCCGATGAGGGACCCACGATACGGGGTGGCAGAATGGTTATTCCGATTCTGGCTGAATACAAGAGGAAGGTAGATGGGTTTATTCATGATATCTCCTCAACAGGCAGTACCGTTTATCTGGAGCCGATCGAGGCCCTGCAGATAAACAACGACATACGGCATCTGCAGGGTGAAGAGGAGCGTGAGATTGAAAGGATTGTGATCGAACTGACGGCCGAGGTGGAAAAATATTCAGATACACTGATTAAGAATACACACTATATCGGACATCTGGATGCTGTACAGTGTATGGCAAAGATGGGTCAGCGGATGGAGGGAACGATCCCACGGCTGACGAAGGATCGCACTCTTCAGATTGTCCGGGGGAGAAATCCCAATCTGCTTTTAAAAAACTTCCATGCTGAATCGGAGGAACCTGTGGTTCCGCTCGATCTGGAGCTCTTAAACAGTGAAAAAGGACTGATCATCACCGGCCCCAACGCAGGAGGTAAATCGGTGGCGATGAAAACGGCAGGCCTGCTCACGATGATGTTGCAGTTTGGCCTGCCTGTTCCTGCAGACCCTCACTCCGTCTTCCCGGTCATCAGCGGACTGTATTTGGATATGGGGGATGATCAGTCGATCGAGAATGACCTGAGTACTTTCTCTTCACGGCTGATCTGGATGAAACACACTCTTCAACAGGAGCTCGGGGATGCCCTCATTCTGATCGATGAAGCGGGATCCGGTACAGACCCCGATGAAGGGAGCGCTCTGTTTCAGGCCTTTATTGAAATCGTAACAGAGAGAGGGGCACGTGTGATCGTGACCACCCACCATGGTGCGTTGAAAGTGTTCGCCCAGGAGAGCGAGGGGATGGTGAATGGTGCAATGGAATTTAATCAGGAGAATCTCTCTCCCACCTACCTTTTCAGAAAAGGTGTTCCGGGAAGCAGTTATGCATTCGAAATTGCTGACCGCCTCCATCTGCAGGCGGATCTGATGAAACGGGCCCGGGAGTTGTTAGGGAGTGCAAGAAATAAACTGGGGGATCTCCTCACCGATCTGGAACAAAAAATCCAGCTGGCAGAAACCCGGGAGAAGGAACTTAAAGCGAAACTTGCGGATGCCGTGAAACGGGAGTCGGAAGCTTCACGGCTGGAAGAATCCCTCCGCCAGAAGAGGGAACAGATTATCGCAGAGGCGTATCAGTATGCCGGTGAAGTGATGAAGGGGGCGAATCGGCGGATCGAAGAGGCGGTGGAGAAGGTGGTGAGTGAGGGACGGGAAGATAAAGAGGCGATCAGAGAAGTGCGCCGGGATATTCAGGAGGCAAAAAAAGAGATTTCAGACCAACAGAAGAGGGCCGGAAGAAGTTCTGACGGAAAGAAGGCCACCGCTACTGTCGGGGATCTGGTTACTATAGGGGAAAGCCGGACTGCAGGGGAGGTGATCGAAATTTCGGAGAAACATGCGACGGTTCTGACCAACGGGATGAAAATCCGTTCTAAGCTAAAAGATCTGACCGTTCAGCCAAAACCTGCAAAGCAGAAGAAAACGAAAAGAACCCGTGCGGCCGGCTATCACTCTGATGCTGACCTGTCTGTCAGGCCATCGCTCGATCTGCGGGGGAAACGGGGCGAAGAGTCGGTGAATGAACTCACTCAATATCTGGACCGGGCGATTGCCCGCGGCCTGCATCAGGTGGAAATCATACATGGCAAAGGGGATGGGATTCTCCAGAAGCTTGTGCATCAACATCTGGCAGAACGTTCCGAAGTTGCTTCCTTCGATTTTGCCCCGCTCAATCAGGGCGGTACAGGATGTACGATTGTCCATTTCAAATAGGGGCCCGGCAGGGCAATAGAGACACTGCCTCTCCCCTCTTGCAGCCGCTACATGGGGGGAACTCTGCCCTGCTGCGGCTGAATCAAAATCTCTTCTACCACCGTTCTGGGGCTAAGCCTGGTGATCGATACAATAAGATCCCCGACATCCCGCGGATCGATCAACTGCTGCGGATCGATATCGGATCCCTCCCATGAGGTGGAGTAGGTCTGCCCCAGGTTGATTGCCGTCACACCCACACCCGAATGCTTCAACTCTTTACGGAGTGAACGGGTGTACCCGAGAAGGGCATGTTTAGAAGCTGAATAGGCACCGCTGTCCGACAGGCCATGGGTCGCACTGACTGAACAGATATTGATGATTCTGGCGCCGGATACCTGCATGAGATCATCCAGAAAGCGGCTCACCATGTGAACGGCTGAAAAGAGATTGATGTCGATCTGTTTCCTGAACTCTTCAGGAGTTGTATTCGCAAGTTTTTTGTAGAGAAAGCTTCCCGCATTATTGACAATCATTCCCGGTGCGGGGAACCCGTCAGGCAACTCCAAATTTTCTACCTCTGCCGGATCTGTTGTATCGCATAGCAGAAGGCCCGTCATTCCCGCTCCACGATCCAGACAGAGTTGTCTCGTCTCTTCGAGCCCCTCCCTGCTTCGGGCAACGAGCAGAAGCGGGTGATCTGTTTTCGAAGCAAAGGCGAGGGCGATTTCACGGCCTATTCCGCGGCTGGCTCCGGTAATGATGACCGACGATTCATTTTGGGACATTTGGCAGACTCCGATTCATTGTTCATGGTTTGAAGAAACGCAGCTCCAGGGGGATGGAGTTTTCTTTCCGGAATAACAGTCGCGCTGCATCACTGTTTACGGAACATTCAAAAACTTATGGGTTTGCAGACTGATGCCCCACTGCGGATTATTTTTTACATACTCCACGATCAGATCGACCGAGCCGGGCGTCTCCCATTCCGGCTGAAGCAGAAGCCGGGTCGCCGAAGGGCATTTTTTCGCATTTAATTCGGCCCATTCCAGATCTTTATTGGTGAGGACCACAACTTTCAGCTCATCAACGGATGGAAAAACTTCATCCAGCGGCTTTTTAAAGCGTTTGGGTGAGAGAGTAATCCAGTCCAGTTCCCCGGAGAGCGGTGAAGATCCACTGGTTTCAATATGAACCCTCAACCCCCGGCTTTTAAGGCTCTTTGTGAGCGGGCCAAGATCGTGCATCAGCGGCTCTCCGCCAGTGATCACAACCAGATCGCTGCCGCTCTCTTCAGCTCTCTTCACAAGATCAGCCGTCTTTATCTTCGGATGTTTGTCTCCATCCCAGCTATCTTTGACATCACACCACCAGCACTGTACATCACAACCTGCCAGACGGATGAAATAAGCCGCCCTGCCGGTATGAGTTCCCTCTCCCTGTATGGTGTAAAAATCTTCCATCACGGGGTACTCAACATCCATGAGTCCGCTATGGACAGGTGAGGATTTTTTTTCTCTTGTTGTTTTTGTTGTTTCCGTTGGATACATATCAATCTGTGTATTCTACCCAGCTGTTCTCCGTCTCCCAGACAGTGACTGTCAACTCAATACTATCAGGTATTCTTTCTTTGGTTTTCTGGTGAATGTACTCTGCAATACGCTCTGCAGTCGTTGGAACCGGTATCGACTCATTGAGAACTGTATGATCCAGTCCGCCCTTTTCACCATCCTGGGCAGCCCATTTCAGCTCTCTGAAATCACAAACCATATCCGCCGATTTCAGATACTTTGACGGATTGAGCTGATGCGATTTGGCTGAAATATGAACCTTGTAGGTATGGCCATGCATTCGCCCGCATTTTCCATCATAGCCATCTATATAATGCGCAGCATCAAACGTAAATTCTGTATGAAGTGTCCAGGTCGGCATAAAAATTTATTTTGATTCTTATAGATCGTTGTAAGATACGAAAATTTTTAATCAACCTTGCCTCTCCCCGGCCTGTGGAGATCAATCTCCCTTTTAAGGCTACAGATCCTGCAGCCAACCTTTACTCACAGGATCTCCCCGGCTGTTTGTATGCCGCCGGTCTCTGTGGTATCCGACTGCGAAAGAGTGGAATCGGGAAAGGACGAACACCCCTCTACCGTTTCTGCCAGAGAGTTACTCTCCGAACATATCCTGGTAGTCGAGAACGGCTGCTTCGATTACCTTTTCCGCTTTCTCTTTTCCAAAGACATGATCTACAAACACATTGTTGTCTGCCTTGCCGGGAATCAGCTTGTAGGTACTGAAATAGTGAGTCAGTCTCTCAATCAGGACCTCCGGAAGATCCTTGATGTCATGTACATTATGGTAGTATCTGTCATTGTCCAGTACTGAAATGATCTTGTCGTCGGCTTCACCGCGGTCAATCATATGAAGCCCGCCAATCACACGGGTACTCAAAATAACTTCTGAACGGTCGATGGGCCGTTCACTTAACACACAAATATCCAGGGGGTCCCCGTCACCTACTTCCGTATGGTCCGACAATGCACCGATCCGGTCTCCGCAATAGGTGCGTGGTATAAATCCATAAAGTGAGGGCGGCATGGAAGAGCTTTGCTGAGGCCTGTCCACGCGCATATATCCGGTTAATTTATCAACCTCATATTTGATCGCATCAAAAGATGTCACTTCTATAAACGCATTGACGATGGAGGGTGCATTTTTTCCTACCTCAAGTCCGTGCCACGGATGTGGACGCCATCGGTAGAAAGGGTTAGGGAAATTCATTATGGATTTTTTTATTTAAAGATTTAATAAATACATGTATAAGTTACGCTATTAATTCATAATGGCGCTAAGTTTTTCAAGATTATCTTCTACCCGAAGTGCCTGGATCACCTCCTCAATATCCCCTTTCATAATGTCATCCAAATTGTAAAGGGTGAGGTTAATTCTGTGGTCTGTCATCCGGCCCTGTGGGTAGTTATAAGTACGTATTTTTGCACTCCGGTCCCCTGTAGAGACCTGGCTTTTACGATCTGCAGCCCGTTCCGACCGGATTTTTTCCATCTCCATATCGTATAGCTTGGTCTTCAGCATGACCAGCGCCTTCTCCTTGTTCTGATGCTGGGAGCGTTCCTGCTGACACTCTACCACAACACCTGTAGGCTCGTGAGTCAATCGTATAGCACTGTCCGTTTTATTGACATGCTGCCCGCCTGCACCACTTGCCCGGAATGTATCTACCCGGATATCCTTCATGTCCAGCTGGATATCTACATCATCATCCACTTCGGGGAGCACAGCCACGGTTGCAGCAGAGGTATGGACACGTCCCTGGGATTCGGTTGCCGGCACTCTCTGAACGCGATGCACACCACTCTCATACTTCATTTTACCATAAACCTCCTGGCCTGAGAGCTGAAATACGATCTCTTTGAAGCCCCCCTTCTCGCTATCTGCCACAGAGAGCACACTCACCTGCCAGTTATGGCTGTCTGCATACCTTCGATACATATCAAACAGATCTCCGGCAAAAATAGCTGCCTCATCACCGCCGGTACCCGCCCGAATTTCAACAATACAGTTTTTGGAATCATCCGGATCTTTCGGGATCAGGTTCATCTTGATCTGCTGCTCCAGATGATCCAGCGATGATTTAATCTCTTCGTTCTCTTCACGGGCCATCTCCGTCAGCTCGGGATCCTCATTGTCCTCGATGAGCTCATTGTTGCCTGAGAGCAACTCCTTCAACTCCAGCCATTTATTATAATCGTCTACCAGCTCCTTGAGCTGGTTGTATTCGATGGTTAATTCTGCATACTCTTGCGGCCGGTCATAGATGGCAGGATCCGCCATGGCCTGGCTTATCTCATGATAACGGTCTTTAACTTGTTTAAGCTTGTCCTCAATATCCATATCGTAACATTTTATTAAAATATAACCATTTTTCAGCTGACCTCCGGAATGGTTTTTTAATAAAATGAGACCCTGATTTTTTAATTCCGGATAAATTCCGACCTCCACCGGTTATTCAGAAAAAAAACCGATACCTTTTAACAGAAAATTATCAACCGTTTAAAACCACCTATTACAGATGAAAAATCCACTCTCTTCCGATTTTACTATCGGTTTTCTCGGAGCGGGACAACTGGCCCGGATGTCTGCACTTGAGGCGTTCCGTTACGGAATGCAAGTTGCAGTCTTCTCAGACCGTCCGGAAGATGAACCTGTTCAATTCATGACACCCCACTCTTTTACAGGTTCTTTTTCACGTGTAGAAGATATGATTGAGTTTGCAAAAGCCTGCGATGTGATCACTCTTGAAAATGAATTTATTGACTCCGAAGTCCTGCTCCGCCTTCAGGAAGCGTCTGGAACTCCGATCTTTCCCGATCCACGAAGTTTTGCGTTGATAGAAAATAAACGGATAGAGAAGGAGACCTTTGAGAAAGCGGGCATACCGGTTACACCCTATGCCGTCGTCGAAAATGCAGCCGATCTTAAAGCTTTTGGATTGAAGTACGGATGGCCTTTTCTTTTGAAATCATCCAAGGGAGGATATGACGGTTACGGCAATAAAACTGTACACAACACCGAGGAGGCGGAAGAGGCTTTCAGGAAGCTGGGCGGGGACAAAGGAAGAGAGATCCTGGCAGAAGGATTTGTAAACTTTACCCATGAGCTGGCTGTCCAGGTGGCCAGAAATGAGCATGGACATGTGGTTTATCCATGCTGTGAAACTATCCAGAAAAATCACATCTGTGTGGCGGTAAAGTCACCGGCACCTATTCCTGAAGAGATACAGAAAAAAGCACAGCAACTGGCAGTTGCAGCTACAGAAGCGATCGATGGCAAAGGTATTTTTGCCTACGAATTCTTCCTCACAACAGAAGGTGAGCTGCTACTCAATGAGTCGGCTCCGCGTCCCCATAACTCCGGACATTACACCATCGAAGGGGCTCTCACATCCCAGTTTGAAAATCATGTGCGGGCAGTCTGCGGATTGCCACCCGGCAGTGCAGAAATGACAGCTCCTCATGCGGCAATGATCAACCTGCTCGGTACGGATGACCGGAGTGCACGAATAGACCATGCGGAAGAGGCTCTGCTGGAAAAAGATGGCCACCTTCATTTTTACGGGAAACTTTCGAGCAAGCCGGGGCGCAAGATGGCCCACTACACCCTGCTTGGAGAGGATGCATCGGTGTATGATCGGGCAGCCTCACTGACCGGCAAAATCCGGATCTGATCACCCTTCGGGTTCAAATAGATCCGCTGAGGTTTCGTCGCCGATCAGGCTCATCTCCCGAAATTCGGGACTGTTTTCTAACAGATGAGAATAGGGTCCGGCGGCGATGATTTCAGCACCCTCCATCAGGTAGATCGTATCACATTTCTGTACGGTTGTGAGTCGGTGGGCAATCATGATAATGGTCTTCTCCCCTTTAAGTTGCTCAATCGCATGGATGAGATATTTCTCTGTGATGTTATCCAGGGCAGAAGTGGCTTCATCCATAATAATAAGCTGAGGATCGTGATAGAGGGCCCGTGCGATACCGATACGCTGACGCTGTCCTCCGGAAAGCCGTACGCCTCTCTCACCCACCAAGGTATCCACACCCTCCGGCAGACTTCTGATCAAATCTGAGAGCTGTGCAGTTTCGATCACCATCTTCAACTGCTCTTCATCGATTTCATGCTCCTCTACACCGAAGCAGATATTGTTTCTGATGGGTTCATCCAGCAAGTAAATGTCCTGAGGGATATACCCGATGTTATGCTGCCATTTCCGAATATCATCGAAAATGTCAACCCCATCTACACGAATTTCCCCCCTCTGTGGTTTAAGCAACCCCAGGATTACATCGGCCAGCGTGGCCTTTCCTGCACCAGAAGCTCCCACAAAGGCAACGGCATGATTTTTCGGAATTCTGATATTAATATTTTCGACAGCGTAGTCACTATTTCCCGGATATTTGAACGCCACGTTCTTCAATTCAAGGCGATCCCTGATCTCCAGCCGTTCGGCATTTCCCTTTTTTCCGGGCGGGGGCAAGGTGGAGCCTTTCTGGTTTTCCAGTTTATGCAGATCCGTCAGAATCGTATCGATGGAGTGCGTATTGTAGTGGAGAGAGTTCACGCCTTCTATCAGGCTGAAGATCGAGGGTTTCAATCTCATCACTGCGGCACCAAAAAGGGCAATGACCGGTACAATGGCATCTGCACTGCGGCCCTGCAGAATCATGGTGACGGCGATAAAGAGTACCCCGCTGAGGGCCAGCAGTTCTATGATGTGGACAGGCAGGGCTCTGAAAATAGTGTTCCAGAGGTCGTACTTCAGGATTTTTCTAATATTCGTATCAAAATCTTTCAGAAAATACCACTCCCGGTTGAGCACTTTTACATCCTTGAAACCGCCCAGTCCCTGCATCAGTGCTTTCATTTTAAGGTGGCGGTGATGGAGAGCTTTGGAACCAAAGCTCCTCATTTTGCTTCTGGAGGACCTCAGAAAGATGTAGGAACCACCCCCGAATAGCAGAATTCCCATTCCGGAAATAAACGGTTCAACATAGATCAGCGCAACGATAATCATCAGGGTCATCATGCCATTCAGTGTGATGTCCAGGGCAGGTTTCAGAACACCATCCATCACCCGCGTCGACTCACCATCAATGTTCCTGATCAGTTCAGATGAGTTCCTCGAAAGAAATAGCAGATAGGGAGAACTCATATAGGCACGGAAAAGCCTGTTCTGTATATACACTTTCCGATGAAGCATATATTTGGTTTTCACATAATCGTAATAGATCATGTAGACGTTTTTGGCGGCAAAAACAAACAAGAGAAAAAGGGCGCCCACAACAACCAGCCTCTCTGTAGTGGTTATGTTGAGTGAAGAGAGCAGCTCACCCACAACAGGCATTTCCAGTATATAGTCGGGATTAATGACTGCGAGCACAAAAACAGGGATCATGCCCACACCCAGCAGGGAGAGAAGCGATGCGATCAGCATCATTGCAATAAGAAGGCCGATCCGGAGCCGGTCTCCTTTCGGAAGGAGCAGAAATATTTTTCTTGATAATGATCTCATCGGCAATCTTTTGATTTCAGAAGCAGAAAGAAGAAAATCCTGAGGGGGATGAAGGAGCTAAGTCACCGCAGCCTCTGCCTGCTCCTCTCCTATTAAGGCGTTGGCTACAGGCAGACGGCTCCTATTCTGCCTGCTTTGAAATTTTGTAGCCATTTTTCAACAAGGTCTTCTGTTTCATAAAAAGAGCCAGGTCTGAACAGACCATATCGTGAATCAGATCGTGCAAACTATGTTCAGGCTCCCACTTCAGCTTAGTGCGTGCCTTGGTGGCATCTCCAATCAGGAAGTCAACCTCCGTCGGGCGAAAGTAGGTAGGATCTACTTTTATGATTTCATCTCCTGCTTTCAGATCGGTATAGATCTGATCCAGCCTTTCCGGCGGCCTGATATCGGCTATCACACCTGTCTCATTCAAACCTTCTCCCCGGAACTCAATGATGATTCCGGCCTTCTCAAAAGCATAGAGAATAAAATCCCGTACTGAGGTCGAAACTCCGGTGGCGATCACATAATCCTCAGCCACTTCCTGCTGAAGCATCAGCCACATCGCTTTTACATAATCTCTGGTGTGGCCCCAGTCCCGTTTCGCATTCATATTCCCAATATAGAGAGTCTCTTGCAAGCCAAGAGCAATTCTGGCTGCCGCCCTGGTGATTTTCCGCGTGACAAAGGTTTCTCCCCGCCTGGGTGATTCGTGATTAAACAGAATTCCGTTACAGGCAAACATATCGTACGCTTCACGGTAGTTTACGGTGATCCAGTAGGCGTACAATTTGCTCACTGCATAGGGCGATCTCGGATAGAAAGGTGTCTTTTCAGTTTGAGGGACCTCCTGAACAAGTCCGTATAATTCGGAGGTAGAGGCCTGATACACTTTGGTTTTTTTTGTCAATCCCAGCAATCGCACCGCTTCCAGTATACGAAGGGTGCCCAGTGCATCGGTATTGGCGGTATATTCAGGCGATTCAAAGCTCACTTTCACGTGACTCATGGCAGCCAGATTGTAGATTTCATCCGGCTGAACATTCTGGATAATACGGGTGATATTGAGAGAATCGGTCAGATCGCCGTAGTGCAGTATCAGACGCCGCCCGGTGGTATGGGGATCTTCATAGAGGTGGTCGATCCTCTCTGTGTTGAACATGCTTGAACGCCTCTTGATACCGTGTACGGTATACCCCTTCTCTAACAGCAGTTCGGCAAGATAGGATCCGTCCTGACCGGTTATACCTGTAATAAGAGCCGTTTTACCTGATTCCGTCATCATAGAGTCATAGTTGAACCGGCAACGAATCCCGTTGATTTAACAGGGCCCGTTGCCAGACAGATTTTTATTCATTGATTATAACAACCCTTCCGAATATTCAATCAACAAGAAGGTACGGATTATTATTCTCTTGCCAGGCGATCTATTACAGTAAAGAGCAAGATGGTGGTATTAAGAATAGCAGATGTTAAAGCGATCGTTTCCTGAGGAGACATTTGCTGACTGACCGGTTTTTCCGGAACGATAATAGTCGCCCCGGCCTCTACCCTCGGATTGTTTCTGATTCCAAGGAAGCTCTTTACACGGTCCACTTCGCCATTTGCATAGACGATGTAGGCTCTCCTTCGCTGCCCCCGATCGGTCGTGCCCCCCGCATTGTCGATATAGCCTTGCAATCCCCTGCCCGGTACATATCGCATGGTCACGGGTGAAAGTACCCCTCCCTCTACCCGTATCGTCTGGAGTTGCCGCGGGATACGAATCACATCCCCTTCCTGCAGTCTCAGGTCATCATTCCCGTGCGGCCTGGCGAGAGCATCTGCCAACCGGATACCTACAGGTGTATAGGTTGTATCGTTTACGGTCTGGAACCGGTCGAGGTCTACATTTTCCAGGTTCAGCGACTGAAGCTGCTCCGATCGCTCCGTATTTTCATTTTCCACTTCCACAGAGGTGATCTCAAGAATTCGTTGCATTGACGCACCCTCTTTGAACGCGTATTGGGAAAGTCCTCCGGCCTGCTCAATCAGATCAGAAAGACGGGCATCGCGGCTCTCCAGAACATACTCCCCCGGGAATTCCACTTCACCCTCGATCCGCACAGTCAGCTGACGCTGGTAATTGGGCTTGGTACGGACAAAGACTCTGTCGAACGGCTCCAGTTTGAACTCCCCGTCACCCCCCTTAAAACTGAAGTTCTCATCAATTTCAAATTCGTACACTTCGGCAATGGTAGAGACTTTTGATCTGACATCGGAGTCCACAACACGTCTTGCCACCTCCACCCGGTAGGCAGCCGCTTCATCACGCAACCCGTTCGCCAGATAGATGGCATCCTCCAGAGTCATCCCCTCGAGATATTCATATCGGTTGGGATTATTAACGGCTCCTGAAACCCCGATTGTGAAGGTTTCGCGTAGATCAAAGATAGAGGAGATCCTGACCAGATCATCCCGTTTCAATAAAATATCGGGTGCATACCCTTCCATGATATCCCTGACCGAGAAAGGAACACTTTCAAGCATCATGTTATTCTGGTTGCGGATGATGATACCACGCTCCAGAAAGGCATCATCCCTGACACCTTCCGCCTTCTCAAGAAGTTCTGAGAGGGTCATGTTCTCTGTCAATTCGTAATCTCCCTCCCGGTAGACAGCCCCTTCAATCCGGACTCTGTTTTCATAGCGGTCCACAATCTGGGTAATCTCAATTTCATCGCCGTTACGGAGTACAATGTCCCCGCCTTCAGGCCACTTCACATCGGAAACACTTCTCTGAACATTGGTTTTTCGGTTGATGACGATCCGGTCGGTATAGGCATTCTCGCTGAACCCTCCTGAAAATTCAATCAGATCGTGCAGGGTCTCGCCATCTTTGAGCTCATACAGCCCGGGGCGTTTCACCTCTCCGTTAAGCCGCACTCTGTTCAGGTAGGGGGGTACACGGATGATATCACTATCCATCACCCGGATATTATCACTTTGATTTGCATGTACAATTAAATCATATATGTCAAATTCAGCGTGTACACTATCTCCCCGGATGATCTGAATTTTTCTCCAGGATCCGGAACGGTTGGGCCCACCGGCGGCATAGAGCATATTAAATACAGTTGCCAGAGAGGAGACGGTATAGGAACCGGGCTGTCGAACTTCACCGATCATGCTCACATTTATGCTTCTTACATTTCCGAGGGCCACGTCTGCAAATGTATTTCCATCAGAGGGGTTCTGCAGGTTTAGCCCCGAATAGATTCGCTGCAAGTTTCTCAAGATCCGATCTTTCGCATCATCATATCTCAACCCAGCCACACGGACCGGCCCCACATTCGGAATCCTTATATTCCCATCGGGGTCGACGACGAGATTATATTCTGCTTCCGCAGCTCCCCAAATATCGATACGGATCTCATCTCCCGGGCCAAATACATAGTCTACCGGAGTCGGAATATTAAGTGAGGGTTCAAAAGAGAGCGAAGAGCCGGCAAAAAGTTTCGACCCAAATACAGGAAATCCTTCTTCAAGGATCAGATCCAGTTCTCGCTGGACTTCCTCCTCGTCCCGCTCGGACACCAGCCTGCGCAATTCACTGATCAGCAGTTCTCTTTCGATCGGCGGCAATGCGGAGGAGGGATCGCCAAACTGCAAGTCCGCACCCGTTCCCGTTCTGCTGGTGGTGGTTCCGGAAGCATCTGAACCCCGATCCTGTCCGGTTGAGATGTTATTTAATCTGGCTGTCAGTTTCGAAACTTCCGAAGGTGACATTCCCCGTGCACGTGCAATGTTTCCTACCTCCTGGACACTAAAACCGTTTGCCTGCATCTGCCGATAGAAATTAAGCAGCTGCTCATCCGACAAATTATCAACCTGCACATTCTGAATGTTACTGAAACCTAAAGACCCAATCTGTGCGTGGAGTGACGAAACGGGAATTAAAAAAAAGAGAAGCAGAATAAAATAAGGAAGTAGTGATTTAAGCTTATTCATTACCTGGTTAATAAAATCGGGTTAGTTACAGTAGTTTATGTTATTAATGTGCGTTCGTGTCGAGATTAATCATTTTGGTAACCGTCTTCATAATGATCGACAGATCCATAAGGAAGGTGTTTTTTTGGACATATATCAGGTCGTAGTCTGTTCTCTTTCTCATATGCTCGACACTGTAGGTGCCGCCCCGGTACCCCTTAACCTGGGAGAACCCTGTAATCCCTGGTTTTACTGCGTAGCGATAGAAAAAATCATCAAATGTGGAGTTCCAGTAGGCACACTCATCTACCGGATAGGGCCGTGGGCCGACCAGGCTCATCTCCCCTTTGAGTACATTGATAATCTGCGGAAGTTCATCCAAATTTAATAGTCTGAGCAGTTTGCCAAATGGAAAAATACGCTCATCTCCTTCCACGGTAATATCGGGAAGGCCGTTCATTTTCTTTGCAGAGGTCTGCCGCATGGTTCTGAACTTGTAGCATGTGAAAACAACCCCATTCTGCCCCGTCCGGCTCTGTTTAAAAAAAACCGACCCTCTGGAGGAGAGTTTTATTCCAATCATAATGAACGGAAAGAGGAGAAGACAGAATATCAATGCAATGGAACCGAGAGTCAGATCGAGCATACGTTTCCCCTTATATTGCCTGACCTTCAGATTTTTGTAGGCCAAAGGCGTAATATTTCTCTGCTTTTTCAAGGTCCCATTATAGGTAATGGATTCTGACTCCTGCTGGAGCCTTTCCCGAACTGTCTGAACATCATTGATTGGTATATCCATTCTTATAGTGCAAAAATCAAAAAGATAAACGCAAAAATAACTTCTTTATCTTTTACTTACAACGATATATTAATGTTTTCGTAACGACTGAAGCCCCAAAAAAACAATCGTATGTTTCATAAAACAACATTCTTCAACCTGCTGAAACGATTTACCTATAAACTTGTGCACTTGGGCCACAAGGCCTGCTATCTGCGAAGTCGGCATTAAATTTAACTATTATTGACAGCAATTAAGAATTTTATTTTTAGATAAATTTTACACGATAGCGCGCTCAATGCAGTCTGTTCCGGGCTATTTCATCCCGGAGTATTCATAGCTATGCAAACGGCAGGTTCTGTGGTTTCTTGTGTGATACCCGTAGAATTTTTGGACAGGCTCAGAATTTAACTTGCCGAACCTGATCTTCATTCCGTCCAAACCACTGGTATGTCTCTTCCAAACCGCTTACCAACGGTATGGAATATTTCCAGCCGCTTTTTTTAAGCTTCTCAACATTCATCAACTTTCTTGGGGTACCGTCCGGTTTTGACCGGTCCCAGATCACCTCTCCTGTGTGTCCTGTTACCTTGCGTATAAGATCCGCCAGTTCCGCTATGGAGAGATCTTCTCCTGTTCCGACATTGTAGAGGTTTTCTTCCAGGGTATTTTCAAGAGCAAACAGAACTGCAGAAGCGGCATCATCCACGTGCAGGAATTCCCTCCTGGGACTCCCTGTCCCCCACAGAGTGACCTGACTCTGTCCCAGTTTGACTGCTTCATGAAATTTCCTGATCATGGCCGGTATTACATGCGAAGTGTGGAGATCAAAGTTATCATTCGGACCGTATAAATTTGTTGGCATCAGTGAAACATAGTTCCGGCCGTATTGTTTCCGAAGCGCCTCACACATTTTGACACCCGCCATCTTTTCGGTGGAATA
>CALKWT010000057.1 GCA_938003885.1 uncultured Balneolaceae bacterium
AGAGCATCTCCAAATACATCCTGGTATTTGGGAGCCTGGGAAGTACTCTTTACAGGGGTATGGAGTGGTTTGCCTGTTATTTTGTCGAAGGGACTGCTCTGCGCATGCCACTTGGTCTGCTCCCGCTCAGCGGGTAGAAATCCTTTTCCTTTTACGGTAACAATGTGCAGCAGCTTGGGACCGGATACGTTCCTCAGATCCTCAAGATGACGGCGAAGAGCATCCACATTGTGCCCATCTACCGGCCCATAATACTTGAACCCCAACGCCTGAAAAAGTGCGCCGGGCGTGATCGCGGCGGTCATGGCCCTCTCAAGACGGGAGGCAGCTTTTCGCATCTTCTCGCCTGCCCCCTTGAAGTGGCCCAACAGGTCATAAATTTCATCGCGCATCTTGTTGAAAGTCTTGCTCGTGGTGATCTCTGCAAAGTACTCTTTCAGAGCCCCTACGTTGGGGTCAATCGACATATTGTTGTCGTTTAATATCACCAGCATATCACTTTTCAGGGCACCCGCATTGTTCATCGCTTCAAAAGCCATTCCGCCGGTCATCGCCCCATCCCCGATAACAGATACTATTTTCTTGTCAGATCTATTCAGATCCCGGCCAATGGCCATGCCAAGCCCTGCCGAAATAGATGTACTGGAGTGCCCCACCCCGAAAGAGTCGTACTCACTTTCCGATCTTTTAGGGAATCCGGAGAGTCCTTTATACTTTCGGTTGGTATGAAAAATCTCCCGCCTGCCTGTTAGAATTTTATGGCCATACGCCTGGTGGCCCACATCCCAGATAATTTCATCTTTCGGTGTATTATAGACATAGTGCAGGGCGACCGTCAGTTCTACAACCCCCAAACTCGCACCAAAATGCCCACCATGTACAGAAACTGTGTCGATGATATATTCCCGTAGTTCATCACAAACGTCCTGCAATTGTGAAGGGGCCAGCTTTTTCAGATCTGCGGGTGATTTTATATTCTCCAGCAGAGGCCCGGGTTTCGGTTTGTAGTTCTCCATTGCGATGAATTTAGTGGTCTTTATTTTTACGTATGTCTATCTGTTCGATCTTCAGACTTGCCTGTTCCAGAGTTTCAGAACAGATTTTGGAAAGCTCCAGTCCTTTTTCATACAGCTCCACTGATTTTTCCAATGTGATCTCTTCATTTGACAACTCCTCTACAATACGTTCGAGTTGTTCCAGGGCTTCTTCGAATGACGGTCGTTCTTCGGGAGCCATATTACTATATAAATCTATCTCTAATTTCGGTTCAATTCAAACAACAGATCTCAAAAAACATCATGTAATCTGTGAAAGTAAGCTACTTTCCTGAATCCATCAAATATAAGCCATCTATTTCCATAGAACACGGGTCACCTTCTCCCCATCTGAACGCAAGATTACAGCACCTTCCAGACTGGTAAAGTATTGAGTGGTACCGACACGATCTAGCCGTTCTACGGCAGTGGTGCCGGGATGCCCGAACTGATTTGAAAAACCGAGGGAGGTTACAGAGAGCCGGGGTTCAACGTAGTTGATAAAGGGGTAGGTGGAACTGGTATTGCTCCCATGATGGTTCACCTTGTAGACATCGCTTTTCAGAAAATTACCATATTTATGGGCCATGGCTCGCTCTTGCCTCTCTTCCGCATCTCCGCTGAAGAGAAAGGAGCTCTTCCCATATACGAGCTTCAATGCAACAGAGTGATTGTTAGGGTTTCGGTCACTGTAACTGCTTTCAACAGGACCTACGATAAATAGTCGAATCGAGGGATCGAGATGGATCATCTCTCCTTCCCTGACCAGATGCACCGGTATCTCTTTCTTGCACAGGCTCTCTTCTATATCCAGATAGAGTTGTGAGTGATAAGGCTGGCTGTTTTTAAATACCCGGGAAATCTCCATGCTCTCCAGAATTATTGGAATACCACCAATATGATCAGCGTGCGGATGAGTGATAAACAGGGCATCCAGCTTATCAATGTTCCTCTCCTTGAAATATGGGATGAGCACTCTCTCTCCGCTATTCCCGGAAGGTGACCATCGCCCGGCATCGATCAGAATCTGTTTACCGCCGGGCGTCGAGATGTGAATGGCATCTCCTTGGCCCACATCTAAAAATGCAACCTCAAGCCCTCCTTCATCCAGCCTGTTGATCAACAGCTCTGCAACGGATAGGTTGAGTGCAATGCACGCCAGAATGAACCATTTCCAGCGGTACGGTTTCATCCCTGCAGCTGTAAAGAACCCTATGGCAGCTGCCCAGAGCAAGAAGAGTGTACCGGGGATGCCATTCAAGGTGACATAGGACAAGGGAGTGATCCCAAACCAGTTCGCCACCCCCTCAATCCAGATAAAAACAAGTTCGATGGGCGGCGAAAGAAAAGCGGCAAATGATCCCATCATGCCGCTGCCAGCCATCGCAATCACAAACCCTGCCGGCAGGGTCACAGGGAGTAGTGGAAGGACCACCATATTGGCGAGAGGCCCGGCTATTGAAAATTCCCCAAAGTAATATACCAGAAGAGGAAAAAGAGTGATCTGAACCACTACGGAGAGGAGGAGCGTGGAGACCAGCGATCCTCTCCACCCCGATCTAAACTTCGATGGAATTCTGTTCTGGATTCCAGGTATCAGCAGAAGAATGGTGAAGACAGCTCCGAAGGAGAGCTGAAAGCCGATATCGTACAGATAATAAGGGTCAATGAGCAGTAAAATTATTACAGCCACTCCGGCAAGATTGATGGAATTTTTAATTTTGTGCCAGAGTCGACCGTATAAGAGAAGCCAGAGCATAAGGGAAGCCCTGCATACGGATGGGCTGAAGCCGGTGATCCCTGCATAGAGCAACAGAAGCAGTGTAACAAGCAGCAGTCCGGCACTTTTCCCGGCCCGTTTTTGCCAGAGCCAGGGAATGATCATCCAGAAAGGAGCGATCAGGAAACCGACATGCATCCCTGACACCGCCATAATGTGTGCCAGCCCTGAGCGGGAGAAATCGCTACGGGTCTCCATACTGAGATCATTCTTGTATCCCAGTACCAGAGCTTTAACCAGGGGAGCTGCCCTTTCGGAGACCCTTCCTTCAATATTTTCCAGTGCATAGTTCCTCCACTTTTCCAGGCCTTCACCCAGCGAACCATCATTCTCATGGAGCGCTTCAAGACGGCCCTGTGCCACAAATCCACTTTTTAACAACCACCCTCCAAAATCGAACTCATGCGGATTTCTCTGCTCCGGAAACGGATACAGAAAGAGCTCCCCACGGATGTTGTTTCCTGCTTTCAACGTATCCAGCTCCTGCGTATGGCTATAAACCCTGACGTCCAGTGGCTCCCGTAGCACAACGTTATCTTCAAGAATCAGCTCCCGAAGGGTTAACCTGTAGTTCTTCAGGCCGGACGCACTGGTCCCCCCTTCTCTGATGCTGCCACTAAAGTGAACGGTCTCCCAAGCCAGGGTATTTAGTTTCCGGGACCACTCCACAGCTGCTGTCTCTTTCTGCTGGCGATGTTGAGCCAGCATCATGCCAAACAGCACCAATAGAAATAGATACAACAGAAGTGCTGTACGTCCCGTCTCTACAGAGAGACGCTCTGCAGACATCTTTTCTGCTTGAAAAAGGGTAGCTGCCATCACTCCGAAGAGGAGAACAGGTGAATAAACAGCATTCCCTGCAACATCACCCAGTAAGATACCGGCAGTGAGAAAGAGGGCAATCCGGATAGCCGGGTATTGAGAAAATGGAAAACGATATGTTGGACTCTTCCCCATAACAGAGAGAGCGCCCCATAGAGGAATACTTACAAAATTTCTTGAGAACTTCCTGACTGCCGGCATGGGAAAGCGGCCTCATCTACGTACCCCATTCTTCAACCTAAAGATTCTGTAAATAAACTGCTTTGGCCAGGGATCAACAACATCATAACGACGTCCGCCTATTCCCTTGAAATGCAACTCAAGGCGGGAGAACGCTCTCTAATCAGCCAGCAACAGAATGACTACCGGCCGCTTCTCCCCTTGCATAGCGATCCCGTGAGATTTAAGCCCCGGCTATCGCTCCTGCAACCCAAGCTTTCTGCAGAGAGTCGCCAAAGTTACTTTTTCATCTTCCGTGAGAATGGCGAATTCCTCTTTTATCTTCTCCAGATGCTTCGGGAAAAAGTCTTTAATAAACTCCTCCCCCTGTGATGTGAGTTCGATGAGTACGGCCCGCTTGTCCGCCGGGTCTTTTTTTCGTTTTACATACCCCGATTTTTCCAGGTTGTCGATCACCATGGTTATATTGCCACCGCTTTTCAGAATCTTCTCTCCGATGGCGCGCTGATTTAGCGGGCCGATATGGTAGAGGGCTTCCAGCGTACCGAATTGACTCACTGTAATGTTGGCATCAGCCAGGTGCCTGTTGAGCCGGTTGTTCAATGCATCGGCGGCTCTGGTCAGTTTAATGAACGCATCGAGTGTTCTTATTTCCGATTCGGTACCTTTATAGTGAGTTCCCATAACTATTCTTGATTAGAGTGGGTTTCCATAACTATTCCTGAATATCAGACGGGCAGAGCGAACCGGATTAACTGCCGTTATCCGTGACCAGTCTGGCAAAATTTCTTTTGCCCACTTTTAATTCGAACTGATCACCATTATTAAATACCACCACGTGGTTCGGATCCGATATTTTCTCGCCATCGATTGTGATCCCTCCCTGCTTCATCATCCTCTTCGTTTCACCATTACTGGGGGTAAACCCGGCTTCGGAGATAATATCCACCAGGCGTCTCTCACTACCGGACGGATATGCAAAAACGGGGGCGTCATCAGGAAATGATTTCTTGACAACGGTTTTCAGAAAATAATCGGCGGCGGCTTTTGCCTGCTCCTCACCGTGATAGATACGTGTAATTGTATGTGCAAGTTTGTGCTTGGAATTCCTTGGGTCCGTTTTAATCTCATTTTGGAGAGCATTCAGACTCTCTTCCGGTTCATCCGTTAAAAGTTCGAAATAGGTGTAGATTAAATCGTCCGGAATGGAGAGTATTTTACCGTACATATTGTTTGCCGGCTCATCAATACCGATATAGTTGTCGTACGACTTGCTCATCTTCTGAGTGCCATCTGTTCCGACCAGCAGCGGCATCGTGAGGCAGACCTGAGGGCTCTGATCCGAGATTCTTTGAAGGTCTCTGCCCACCAACAGGTTAAACTTCTGATCTGTTCCCCCCAACTCCACGTCTGCATTGAGATAAACAGAATCCTGGCCCTGAGCCAGCGGATAGAGAAATTCGTGAAGTGAGATGGTTTCGTTATTCTGATACCGTTTGGAAAAATCATCCCTTTCAATCATCTGAGCGACGGTTATTTTGGAAGAGAGATGAATCACATCCATAAAGGACATGTTGCCCAGCCAATCCATGTTGTTTACGATGGTTGCCTGATTAAAATCTAAAATCTTTTTCGCCTGATCTATATAAGTTTGGGCATTCTCCTCCACTTCCTTTTCAGTCAGAGCGGGACGTGTCTTATTTTGTCCGGTCGGATCCCCGATCATCGCAGTAAACCCTCCGATAATCAGGATCGCCTCATGTCCCAGATCTTGAAATTGTCGAAGCTTCCTTAGAATCACTGAATGCCCAAGATGCAGATCGGGACGGGTAGGGTCTACACCCAGTTTGACCTTAAGTGGCCTATTCTCTTTTCTGGACTGAGTTAGCTTTTCAATTAACTCATCCTCAGGTATAATTTCAGTAGTTCCTCTTTTGATAACTGCTAATTGTTCTTTAACCGGGAGAAAACTCATTATTTTTTTTGTTAAATATTGGGAGTGATCTTAATGGATTATTTTCCTGTAAACTTTTTTCAATCGTCTGTACAAAGCTGTCGGCTTCAGGATAGATGGTTGCAATCATATCAAATGCCAGTGGGGCTGCAAAAATCACATGGTCGTACAGCAGGGAACTGTTTCTGTTGTTCTCTGATGGAATACTGATGGCGGTAAGCAGCAGCAAGAACGCACTGATCAGGATGACCGATTTCAATGCTCCAAAAGCCAGGCCGGCCAATTTATTGACCCCTCCTAAATTAATAAAATCGACGATTTTTTCCATCCAGAAGATAAGTGCCTGAACTAAAATCAGAATCACTACGAAGGTGAGAATACCAGCTGCAATCGTGGCCGTATCACTCCCCTGTATATAGGGTGACAGCAGGGCGGCCACCTCATGCATGTAACGAAAGGTGATAAAGACCGCAATGAAGAGGCCTGCCAGAGAAAAGAGCTCTTTAATGAATCCATTATAGAGACCTTTCCAGGCAAAATAGCCCACAGGAGCTATTATAAGCAGGTCCAGCAGGTTCATTACGTTCTATCGTTTATTCAGGAGAGTTCATCTTTTACAACTTTACTGATCAGAGCCCCGTCTGCCTGCCCTTTCAGGCGGGCCATCATGGCGCCCATTACCTTCCCCATATCGACCATGGAACTGGCACCGGTTTCACGGATTGTCTTGCGCGCTTCGCTTCTGATCTCCTCTTCGCTCATCATCTCAGGCAAGTATTTTTCAATAATACCAAGCTCCAGCTTCTCATTATCTGCCAGATCCTGACGTCCACCTTCTTCAAACTGGCCGATGGACTCCTTCCTCTGTTTTGCAGCTTTCATCAGAACCTCTGTGACCTGATCATCTGTAAGCTCCGCTTCACCATCTTTTCTTTCCGAAATCTCCTTTTCCAGTATTGCTGCTTTCAAGGATCTCAAAACACGAAGCTCATCCTTTTTGCCCTCTTTCATCGCCTGTTTGAGATCATCAAATATTCTATCTTTTAATCGCATCTCCATCCTCTGGGTTTTAACTATGATTTGATAATATAAAAAAAGGTTTCACCTGTTAAGATGAAACCTTCCTATCAAAAATTTATTTTACCGCAGGGCTTCAGGATTTGTGCTTGCTGATATAATCATTCACTTTATCCTGATCCAGCATTGTCTCTTTGTAAAAGTACTTTCCTTTATCGTTTTTCTTGGAAATGATTACTTTCGCCATCTTCCGCTGCGCTCCTTTTTGCGCTTTTGAATCATCTCCGAACTTTTGTTTCTTTGCCATATCCCTGCTGATTATTTGATTTCTTTGTGTACGGTGTGCTTACGCAGGACCGGATTGTACTTTTTTAGCTCAATACGCTCGGTCGTGGTTCTTCGGTTTTTTGTCGTAACATATCTGGAACTGCCCGGTTTTTCGGTACACTCCAATATGACCTGTATCCTATTTCCTTTTGCCATGGGTTACACCTCTTTTAATAACGTTCCGTTCTCTCTGGCCTCTTTGAGGACAGCGTGGATCCCTTTCTTGTTGATGGTTCTCAGGGTTTTATTGGAAACTTTAAGCGTTACCCACCTGTCTTCCTCGGGAACATAAAATCTTCTTGTATTCAGATTGAGGTGAAAACGACGCTTCGTCTTGTTGTTTGATTTTGAAGACCGGTACCCGTTCAAAGGGGTTCTGCCGGTTATATCATCTTTGCGTGCCATGATTCTGCTGCTTTGTTGATAAAATTTTTGATAGACACCAAAAATACCGCTTGATTATGAAAAATTCAATAATTAAATCGCAATTTTTCACTTTCCATCACTTTATCTCCGGGGTCTCTGCCTGCATAAGAATATTATTTTACTTTTATCTCTTTCAGATCTATTTTCAGTTGTTGGTGCACACCCTTTGCGGTTCGATCCCTCCCCCTTCATAATTCGGCCAGTTCCGATCTTGTCCTGCAATGGCAATTTAAACCATTCCTCTTTTTGATTTTGTTGCTTAAAGCGGTATTTTACAGTGTTTAAGAGGCTATTTTTAATATTACTCAACCCTACATATGACGGCAAAACAAGGTTCCGATTACAAAGCATCAAATATCCAGGTTCTGGAAGGCCTGGAAGCTGTACGAAAACGGCCCTCCATGTATATTGGTGATACCGGGCAGAGAGGCCTTCATCACCTTATAAATGAAGTGGTCGACAACTCTATTGACGAAGCACTGGCGGGGTACTGCGATTTTATAGAGCTGACCATTCATGAAGATGGCTCTATTACCATTTCTGATAACGGGCGTGGTATTCCGGTAGATATTCACCCTAAGCTTGGCGTTCCGGCTGTTGAGGTGGTATTGACCAAACTGCACGCTGGCGGTAAGTTTGATAAAGATAGCTACAAAGTTTCAGGCGGCCTCCACGGTGTTGGTGTCAGTTGTGTGAACGCCCTCTCCATTTCATTCAGTGTGGAGATCCACCGGGAAGGGAAAGTCTATATCATGGAGTTTGAGAGAGGTGTTACCAAAACCCCACTCAAATCTATAGGAACCACCGATAAGAGAGGGACCACCGTTCGCTTTAAACCGGATCCGGAGATTTTTACCCAGACAAGAGAGTTCATGTTCGACATCATTGCAGACCGGATGAGGGAACTCGCCTTCCTGAACCCGGAAATTACTGTGGTACTTACGGACGAACGGGATAAAGAACTGGAAAACAATAGCGCCACTTTTCATTATCCGGGTGGCGTAAAAGATTTTGTAAGTTACCTCGACTCCAGCCGTCACTCTTTTATGGATGAACCCATCCATATTCAGGGTGAGATGGATAATATACCGGTAGAGGTTGCCATGCAGTACAACGATGGTTATACGGAAAACGTCCACTCCTACGTCAACAATATCAATACCCGCGAAGGAGGTACCCATATTTCAGGGTTCAGACGTGCATTGACACGCTGTTTTAAGACCTACGCTGAAAAAAATAATATCATTAAAGCAAACAGCACAATCAACGTCTCGGGTGAAGATTTCCGCGAAGGCCTGACCTGCGTACTCAGCATCAAAGTGGCAGAACCTCAGTTTGAGGGCCAGACCAAGACCAAGCTGGGAAACTCGGAAGTACAAAGTGCTGTGGAAGTCATTCTTTACGACAAGTTGAATGAGTATCTGGAGCAAAATCCGAAGATCGCCCGTAAGATTCTGGAGAAAGTCATTATCGCCGCAGAGGCTAGAGCGGCTGCCCGTAAGGCCCGGCAGCTTATACAGCGCAAAAGCATCATGAGCGGAGGCGGCCTTCCGGGGAAACTTGCAGACTGCTCCATCAAAGATCCTGAACTTTCCGAAATCTATATTGTTGAAGGGGATTCAGCCGGTGGTTCTGCAAAGATGGGACGGAACAGAAGTTTTCAGGCGATTCTGCCATTACGGGGTAAAATTCTGAATGTGGAGAAAGCGAATATCAACAGGATTCTCGAGAATAAAGAGATCCAGGCAATGATTACCGCTTTCGGTACTGGAATCGGTCACGAAGATGAGTTTGAAATTGAGAAGCTGAGGTACCATAAGATTATTATTATGACCGATGCGGATGTGGATGGCTCTCATATACGGACCCTTCTTTTAACATTCTTCTACCGCTATATGTATCCACTGTTAGAAAGAGGGCATATTTATATCGCCACTCCCCCACTCTATCGCATTACATCTACGCGAGGTAAAATTGAATACGCCTGGGATGATGATACCCGGGACAGAATTACCCGGGAACTTCGTAGAAAAAACAAAAAGTTCGATGTGTCCCGATACAAAGGCCTTGGCGAAATGAATCCGGAGCAGTTGTGGGAAACCACCATGGATCCGGAAACGCGAACTCTCCAGCAGGTAACCATCGAAAGTGCGGCCGCTGCTGATAAAATGTTTTCTATTCTTATGGGCGACGATGTAGAGCCAAGAAGGGAATTCATTGAGAAAAATGCTAAATACGCGAAGCTCGACATATAAATGGGGTTCGTCTTGCATCAGGGGTGGTTTACAATAGCGCGCACTGCTGGTCTCGTCTTTATGAGGGAGCAGGAACCCTATGGGCCTGCAACAGAGCCGGCTCCGCGCGATGTTCAACAACTATGGGCGACCACAATACCGGAAAACCATCTTCCTGACCCTCTATCATGTTGCCTTATAATAAAGCTTAATTAACGATACAGAATGGCACGAGAAAAAATTATTCCCATTACTATTGAAAACGAGATGCACTCTTCCTACATCGACTATTCGATGTCGGTCATTGTCTCACGGGCACTTCCCGACGTCAGGGACGGCCTGAAACCTGTACACCGCAGATCGCTCTATGGAATGAGCGATTTGGGTATGCTGCATAACAGAAATTTCAAAAAAAGTGCCCGTATTGTAGGGGAAGTTCTGGGTAAGTATCACCCTCACGGGGATATAGCTGTTTACGACGCCATCGTCCGGATGGTTCAGGAGTTTTCTCTCCGCTATCCGTTGGTAGATGGCCAGGGCAACTTTGGATCGATTGACGGGGACTCTGCAGCTGCAATGCGTTATACAGAAGTTCGTATGCAGAGAATTGCAGAAGAACTCCTTGCAGATATTAACAAGGACACCGTCGATTTTCAAAACAACTTTGATGATACACTTCAAGAGCCGACGGTCCTCCCCTCTGTTCTTCCAACACTTCTGCTGAATGGCGCCTCTGGTATTGCTGTCGGTATGGCGACCAACATGCCCCCGCACAATATAAACGAGGTCATCGACGGTACTATCGCCTATATCGATAATCCGGATATCGAGACCGAAGGGTTGATGAAGCATATAACCGCACCTGATTTCCCCACAGGCGGTATTATCTACGGGTATGAGGGTGTTCGGGAAGCGTACACGACGGGCCGTGGTAAAATCACGATGCGTGCTCGGGCGAATGTGGAAGAGCTCAGGAATAACAGGGAACAGATTGTTATTACAGAAATCCCTTATCAGGTTAATAAGTCTACTCTTATTCAACGTATTGCGGACCTCGTTAACCAGGAGCGTATTACGGAAATTTCTGAAATACGGGATGAGTCTGACCGGGAAGGGATCCGTGTAGTAATCATGCTGAAACGATCCGCCAATCCTGGTGTCGTTTTGAATCAACTCTACAAATACACTCAGATGCAGCAGACCTTTGGGGTGATCAACCTCGCTCTTGTGAAAGGGCGACCTAAAGTGATGGCGCTCAAGGAGTTGATCAGGCATTTCGTAGATCATAGAATAGAGGTAATTATTCGCCGCACCATCTATGACCTGGATCAGGCTGAAGCTAGGGCCCATATTCTGGAAGGGTTGAAAATCGCTCTTGATAATCTGGATGAGGTCATTAAAACGATCCGGGCGGCAGAAAATCCGCAAGTTGCCAACCGGGAACTTCGTAAGAAATTTGCATTGACCGATATCCAGGCGAAAGCCATTCTGGATATGAGACTCCAGAAACTGACAGGCCTTGAAAGAGAAAAAATTGATATCGAGTACAATGATATCATTGAAAAAATTGCTGAATTCAGACGAATTCTCTCAGACAGGGAAGCTCAGCACTCCATTATAAAAGAGGAACTGTTGACCCTTAAGGAGCGATATGGCGATGAACGCCGTACTCAGATCGTCTACTCTGCCGAGGATTTCAGTGTAGAAGATATGATTGCCGATGAAGATGTGGTGGTAACCATCTCCAACAAAGGCTTTATCAAACGTATGCCGGTTACAGGTTATCGTCGTCAGCGCCGGGGAGGTAAAGGGATGAAAGGCACCACTACCCGGGACGATGAATATGTAGAACATCTCTTCGTGGCTACCAACCATAACTACATCCTCTTCTTTACCGAGAAGGGAGACTGTTACTGGCTGAAAGTGTATGAGATACCTGAAGGATCCAGACTCTCCCGCGGACGAGCCATTGTGAATCTGATCGAAATTCCCAAGGATGACAGTATTGAAACCTTTGTTCCTGTCAAGACCCTTGAGGATGAGGAGTACATCAAGAATCACTACATTATTATGGCAACCAAAGAGGGGCAGGTAAAGAAAACGAGCCTGGAAGCTTACAGCCGTCCAAGAAAGAATGGTATTAAAGCGATCAACATCCGTGAAGGTGACAGCCTCCTTGAAGCATCCCTGACCGATGGGGACAGTACGGTTCTTCTGGCCAACAGATCAGGACGGGCCATCCGTTTCCATGAAAACGATGTCCGTGAAATGGGACGGAATACTTCCGGTGTCAGAGGCATGACCATCGAGAAGGGAGATGAACTGGTAGACATGGTGGTCATCAAGAACACCCACGAATCTACCGTACTTGCAATTTCTGAAAACGGGTACGGTAAGCGATCTCTGGTTGACGATTACAGAGAGCAGAGCCGTGGCGGTAAAGGTGTGATCACCATGAAGGTAACTCCTAAGACAGGAAGTCTGATCGCGTTAAAAGAAGTATCAGATAATGATGATCTTATGGTGATTACAGAAGATGGAAAAGTCATCCGGATGCATTGCAAAGGGATACGTACCATGGGACGTAATACTCAAGGTGTTCGGATTATGCGATTAGATGATGGCAGTACGATCGCTGCAATCACCAGAGTCGTGAACGAAGAGGATGAGGATGCTGAACCTCCGGTAGTTGAGTAATTCCTGATCTGAATCACACATTTCTTTGAAAGCCGTCTGCTCTAATCAGACGGCTTTTTTTATTTGAGTTGAAAAAAGAATCCCCATTTCTCAACAAGATGCTCCCTTTGGGCATAATAGATCAGGCCTTTATCTAGTTAAAATCGAAGCTCACTGGTCATCTATGTAACAAATTAAATGATCTACCTCTCTCCTGTTTAAAAACTGCATTCCTAAGAATCACGCCTGTCACTGTAAGGGTGCATCACCATCTTTCAGGCGTCACTTCCGTCAACCGGCTGAGCTGCAGGTTAACTACTCTTTAACATCTCGTTCAGAAGTTCTCTTCTCTTTTGTATGAGGCTTTCGGGTGAGAGAATTTTCACATGGTTGCCAAATTGAAGCAGCCAATTGTTGATATATTCCAAATTATCAAAAAAGAAGCTCACCTTAATTTCTTCGGAATTTAACCTCTCTTCCTTAAAAATCTTTGTTGGCAAATTGGCCCTAAACGCACGATCTGCCGACTTGCCTACCCTTACCCTGACCAAATCTCCAGATTCGTCAGATCTGAAAATCAACCCCTCTACGTCAATTCCTCCATCACCCTCATAATTTTGACCCGTAATTTTAACATTCTCCATTCTGTCAAGCACAAAATTACGTATCGCCTGCCTTTCATGTGAAAATCCGATCATATTCCAGCGATCTCTGTAAAACACCACCAGATAGGGATCCACCTCCCGGTCACTCACCCTTCCTGTCGAGACGCTTTTGTAGGTAAATCTGATTTTCTTGGATTGTGAAATCGCACTGGTAATTTCAAACCAGTTCCCTCCCTGCTTTTTCTCATGCCCAAAATGGAGAAAGGGATCCACGATCGTCTTCTCACTAATCGAATTCATAAACTGTTTGAGGTCATCGGGCAGCACATTTTTGATCTTCAGCTCAACCCCTCTCCCATCCTCAATAAGCGTTTGATCAACCTGAGACCGGACAAAATTCAACCCTACCATGATGGTTGCAATTTCACGTGCGGTGAACATCAACGGGGGCACCTTGTACCCCTCCATAATACCATACCCGCTCTGCTCATCCCATGTAACAGGCACATTTAATTCCGACAGCACATTGAAATCACGAAATACGGTCCTTCGGCTCACACCAAATTCCCTTGCAATCTCATCAACAGTAAGTCTTCGTTTTGATTCCTGTAGCAACAGAATCAATTTCATTCTTCTTTCTGAACTCTTTAGCCTGCTCATACCCCGCGCCGCGCTTGTAACTGATTTCATTATCTGTTTAACGTATTTCGCAACCTGATGATCGCTTTTCCTTCATAAAAAGGATCTTCTACATTAAATTCAAATATTGTTGCCTGAATTCCTTTACCGGCACGCTTCAGTTCGCTTCTTCCTCCCTCTGCCCCTTTCCACATTATAATCTCTGTCCACGGCTTGCCCTTTAACAAACGCAATAGATCGGGAATTTTAAAGGCGTGTTTGCTCACAATCCCTGCGCCAACAGGAATTTCTACCAGTGAAATACTCTTCGCTTCTACCTGTACACTGGTTAATTTTAAAGAGTTCACAATGTCAGATACAGCTTTCATCTTTTTGCGAACATTATCATTAAGAACCCAATTCCACTCTTCTTCTACTATAGAGAGTGGAATTCCGGGGAGTCCTCCGCCTGAACCCGCATCGATCCATACCGGCCTCTCAACCAACAAACCCATAGCGGCGGGCACAAGAGAGTGAATCACATGGTACCGAACTGTTTCACGTGAAACCATGCGGCTCACCAAATTTATTTTCTCGTTCCAATCCAGGAGTAATGAGATATACTGCTCCATTCTCTCGTAATGATCCTGGTAGAGCTTTGCGGCCTGTTCTAACTCTTCTTCTGTGATCTTTCGGCTATCCATCCCTACGTTTCACGTGAAACATCACCTTTAATTCTTCCATTATTTCTTCAGATAGATCATCAGAACCGCAATATCACTGGCAGAGACTCCGCTAATTCTGGAGGCTTGGCCAATCGTTTCTGGCCTGATACGACTCATTTTATCTTTCCCTTCCGCAGATAAGCTCTTAATCTTCTCATAATCTATATGCTCAGGTATCGGGGAGTCCTCCTTACTGCGAACCTCTTCAACCATTTCATATTCTCTTTTGATGTAACCTGCATATTTGATCTGTATCTCCACTTGCTCTATCACATCCGGATTGCTCGTGATTTCAGAAATCTCTGCAGACAACTCCTCATCTGCATTCATCAAGTCTGCAATGTGGATTTGGGGCCGTGGAATAATCGTAGCCGCCTTCACCGGCTGCGAAAGACCAGTCGTATTTTTACTGGCCAGCATCTCATTCATCTTTTCAGGCCGGGCTGTGTAATTGTTCATCAGATCATAGAGCCGGTCAATTTCCCCCTTCTTCTTCGCAAAGCGGTTATATCTCTCCTCTGTTGCCAATCCGAGTTTGTAGCCCAGCTCTGTCAATCTAAGATCCGCATTATCCTGACGAAGCAGAATCCGATGTTCTGCACGGGAAGTAAACATACGATAAGGCTCTTCGGTACCTTTATTGATCAAATCATCAATTAAAACACCAATATACGCCTCGGAGCGCTTTAGAATAAACGCCTCTTCCCCGGAAACATGTAGGGCGGCATTGATACCAGCGATCAATCCCTGGCAAGCCGCCTCTTCGTACCCGGTTGTGCCGTTTATCTGTCCGGCAAAGAACAGACCGGATACAATTTTAGTTTCCAGACTTCTCTTAATCTGATAGGGAGGGAAATAGTCATATTCGATGGCATACCCCGGGCGAAGCATCACAGCCTTTTCAAAGCCCGGAATTGTACGCAGTGCGTAATACTGAATATCCTCAGGCAGAGAAGTAGAAAACCCATTCAGATACATCTCATGTGTATTCCAGCCCTCCGGCTCCAAAAAGAGCTGATGCCTCTCTTTATCTGCAAATCGATGGATCTTATCCTCAATACTTGGACAATAACGCGGCCCAACACTTTTAATGCGCCCGTTGAACATCGGACTTTTGTCAAACCCCTCTTTCAGTTTGTCGTGAACATCAGGATTGGTGTAACCTACCCAACATGTTAACTGATCCTCCGACTTAGGAAGGCTATCCGTCATGAAAGAGAACGGAGATGCGTCGTCGTCTCCATACTGGATCTCCAGCTGTGAATAATCAACAGTGCGCCCATCTATACGAGGCGGGGTGCCAGTTTTTAATCTTCCAACTTCGAAACCCAATTTTTCAAGGGATGCGGAGATACCAACCGAAGCCCGCTCACCGGAACGTCCTCCACCGTATTGGTTTTCTCCGATATGAATCACTCCATTCAAAAATGTCCCGCTGGTTAAAATCACCGTTTTCGCCTTGAAAACCTGACCGGTCTGCGTAACAACTCCCTCTACAGTTTTCCCCTTTTGATCTGTCAGTATATCCACAATATGATCCTGCCTGAAGAACAGATTGTCAATTTTTTCTAACTCTGTCCGCATAGTAGCAGAATACATCATGCGATCGCTCTGACAACGAGGGCTCCACATTGCCGGACCCTTGCTCCTGTTGAGCATCCTGAACTGAACACCCGTCTTATCACTTACTATTCCACTCAATCCTCCAAGCGCATCGATCTCTCTGACCAATTGCCCTTTAGCGACGCCTCCCATTGCAGGGTTACAAGACATCTTGGCTATGGCATCCAGGTTCATTGTGATGAGCAAAGTCTTTGCACCCATACGGGCGGATGCACCCGCTGCTTCACTGCCTGCATGGCCGCCTCCCACTACAATGACATCGTATGAAGGGTATATACTATCCATATTGGTTTGTTTTTATTATTCTTACAACCTTCTTGCTTCTCTCATTAGCCTTGTAAATTACGGTTTTTTGAAGAACTATTAAAGAAAGAGTGTTTTACTCCATGAGTCTTCCCATTTATAACGAATCACTCTTCTTTTATTGGATGATTCCAAAGATGGGGTGATTCAACAATATCCCCTTAGGGCCCCGCTTTCTATTGGCCACTCACGGTTCACTCACCCTAAAACACAAACAGCGGTTATATTCCCGAAGAGGTAGCTGGAAAGCCCGGGATCGTGCAATAATAGTGTTTCTATTTTGTTAACTTACCTAAGAGCCGTTTTCTGACAGAGGGTGTGCAGAATCACTGTCCGTTTCATCATCATTACTCTATCTCTGCTTGAACCGTATTTATAGATATATCGCAATCCTGTTTCTAACGATCCTTACCTCTTCTCTATTTATAGAGGCCGGACTCGCTATGCACACATTCTCTCAGTTGAAAAGTGTGGAACGACAGGATAATATGTCAAGCAGGACTTCACTGAACCCCTCTTCAGCATCGACTTTCTGTATTGCAGGATTTCTCCTCACTAACTATACATGGTCAGAAAAGCCCAAAAGTCTGACAGATCATGAGCAGAGAGATTCAAATAGAGAACAATCCTTCCATCTCGAAAATAAACAGAATGAAAACAGTGAAGATAGAAGAGGCCTGAACACAAACAGTTGCCATTCTTCTCTTCAGTTATTCCCTTCTGAAGTCGTGACTCCAATCATATCTGGAGAGCCCCTGAACTATTTTACCCATATCCTGCTCCACTCTCCCCAACGTTACATTTTTGAGATCACAGATCCTCCAAGGGTCGGATAGAGTACCTCGCCATTCCTATATCTATCCATAAACTTAAATTTCAGCGGCACTACAGCGTTGTTAGCGAAAGCTGAATGATCTTCAGCATGCACGTTACTGATCTGAGTACAAAAGTAGAACGTGTATCATCACTAAACGCTATCTGATGCCGTGCCCATAAACGAACTCTATGATGATCTCACCAACAATTAAAAAGCTCATATTTTCGACTTTACCGATCCTGTTTTTAACGCTCACTGCCTGTTCAAATCAGCAGCAAAGGCAATTCAATCCGTTCGACAACTCTATTTTCACACGGGAACAGACTCAAAACGACCTTCTGCCCGCACCTGACTTCACTCTTGAAACCATGGAAGGCACATCCTTTACACTCTCTGAGCAGAAAGGAAAGATCGTCATCCTGAATATATGGGCGACCTGGTGCGCACCTTGCCGCGAGGAGATCCCTGATTTCATGGAGATTCAGGAAGAGATGGAAGAGCATCTGCTCTTTGTAGGTGTCTCTGTTGATGAAAAAGGATGGGATGTTGTTGTACCTTTTGCAGAAGAGTTCGAAATCAACTATCCGATTGTTCTGGATGATGGTACGGTATCAGAAAAATATGGCCCCATCATGGGAATCCCTATGAGTTTCATTATCAATGAAGAAGGAGATGTCGCCTATGTCATCCCCGGAATGATACGTAAAGAGCTCCTTCAGCGCACACTTGAAGAGATGATTGCGGAAAATCAGATCACTGAAAAATAGAGAATGAACCTCTTCTTACACTTTAAAAACGTTAAATCATGACCCGAACAGATAAAGAGAAGAAAGCCGCGCGCAAGCGGAATTTGATTGAATGGGGAGTCATCGGAGCTGGGATCCTGTTCCTCTACACTACAGGACTCCATACCCAGGTGATCGGAACCATGCAGCGCACGCTGTTATGGACCGGCCTTATGGACGCAAAACCAACGGAGGTCCAAACAGACGGCCCATTTCTTACGGATGAGGATTACCGGTTCATTATGGCGACGCACGACGACGTACCACAGACCCTCTCCGAGATGCAGGGAGATGTCATATTTGTAAACATCTGGGCCTCGTGGTGCCCGCCCTGTATCGCCGAGATGCCGACCATCGAAACCCTCTATAGTGAATTGAAAGGTCACGAGAATATACAGTTCCTGCTGCTCTCGATGGATGAAGAGCGGGAGCGGGCTACGCAGTTCATGGAGAAACGGGGATTTACGGTTCCCTATCACTTCCCCGCCTCCCCGGTTCCCTCCCCGATCCACTCCACCCTTCTTCCCACAACCTATGTGATCTCAAAAGAGGGCCAGGTAGTTTATGAGAAGCGTGGAATTGCTGATTACAGCAATCCAGTTTTCAGAAATTGGCTCGTAGAGCTGAGCAAGAAGTAGCCATCTTGAGTATCAAATAAACATACCTGTTGTCTGATTGGTTAAAAAGTTGAAAACATGTTAATATTTTGACTGGAATAGGCTACATTGCCTCAGGCAGATAACTCACAGTTTTATGATCCTTCTCTTTTTGCAGATGATGAGGCGAAATAGAGAATTGCCGTTCTACAGCTCCACTGCGAACTCCGCGCCGAAACTCCAGGTTTACCCTCTGTATAACGTTGGCGTACACGCGGGAGTTGTTACAACGTTTTTAACCAAAATATCTAACAAGCAAAATCACGATGATTTTTTCTACTTCATCCTTCCTGTCCCCTCGCTTCTTCATCCTGGCAGGGGTTTCTATCTATCTATCCTTTTTCATTTTCAGCTGTTCCGGTGAACAGCCAGAGCCTGAGGTGCGTACGCTTGAAACAGAACAAGCGGTTACCGAAGCACAAGAAATCACAGAAAGTGTGCCGGTTGAAACGGCAGGGGATCTGGAGGTCTCTCTTTGGGCCTCTGAGAACCTCGTTGGAGATCCGATCGCCATTCATATGGATGATCACGGCAGAGCCTATATCACCGTTACGAAGCGGAGCCGAAATTCCGAGTTTGATATACGTGACGTAGATGACAGCTGGCGCCTGCCCTCCATCTCATGGGAAACGGTGGAAGACAGGAGAGAATTTCTGCGCACTACTCTCGCCCCTGAGCGAAGTGATGAGAACACCTGGCTTCCCGACCGAAACGAAGATGGCTCACACGACTGGCGCGATCTGGCCGTCCTGGAAGAGGAGGTGTGGGTCCTGGAAGATACTCAGGGCCGTGGCGTGGCGGACCATGCCCAACTCTACATTCGCGATTTCAATACCGAGTTGACGGACGTCGCAGGTGGTGTCTTACAGCATGGCGAGGATGTCTTTGTGGCCGTAGGCCCGGACCTGTGGAGAATCAGGGATACTAACGGCGACGGTATCGCTGATGAAATGGAGTCTCTTGTTCATGGATTCAACGTGCATATCGGCTTTAGCGGCCATGGAATGTCCGGCCTGATTGTAGGACCGGACGGACGAATTTATTGGGGAATCGGTGATATGGGCTCCAATCTCACCGATAAGGAGGGCAATCGTTACGAATATCCCAATACGGGAGCCATCTTCCGAATGGATCCCGATGGCAGCAATTTTGAAGTGTTTGCCTACGGCGTCAGAAATACCCACGAGTTTGATTTCGACAAATATGGAAACCTCATCACCGTCGATAATGACGGGGATCATCCCGGTGAATATGAGAGGCTGGTCTACCTGACTGACGGATCAGACAGTGGCTGGCGAATCAACTGGCAGTTTGGCAAATATGATGATCCAAAGAACAACAACTACAAAGTATGGATGGATGAGTCTTACTACACGCCGCGTTTTGAAGATCAGTCCGCGCATATCCTCCCGCCCCTTGCCCCCTACCATGCAGGGCCTGCCGGTTTCAAATACAATCCCGGTACGGCACTGAGTGAGCAGTGGAAGGAGCACTTCTTTGTCATGTCGTTCCGTGGCTCTCGCGCTAACTCTCCTCTCTACGCCTTTACCCTCGAAGAAGATGGGGCCTCCTTCAAGTTGGCTTCTGAAGTTGAAGCGATGACCGGTATTCTGGCTGTTGGAATCGACTTCGGGCCTGACGGAGCCCTCTACCTTACAGACTGGATCGACGGGTGGGGAATCAATGATGAGGGACGAATCTGGAAACTGGATGCACCGGGAGATGCCTCCTCTGCACTCCGGACCGAAACCCGTCAGCTTCTGGAAGCAGATTTTCATGATCATACGACGGCCGAACTGACCGAACTGCTATCCCATGAGGATATGCGGGTACGACAAAAAGCACAGTTTGAGCTGGTGGATAGAAATAATCAACAAGCTCTGGCGGATGCGATCGAATCGGATACAAACCAGCTGGCGCGTATCCACGGGATATGGGGATTGGCTCAAATCGGACGTTCCGAAATCGATGCGGTCGAACCCATCCAGAAATATCTGTCAGATTCAGATGCAGAAATACGAGCTCAGGCAGCGAGAATGCTTGGCGACGTACGATATGAACCTGCCGGTGATGCCCTGATCCCTCTGCTGAGCGATGAACATGCCAGAGTCCGGTATTTTGCAGCAGAAGCCTTAGGCAGAATCGGGTATCAGGAGGCAGTCCAGCCTATTGTAGAGATGCTGGAGGCCAACAATGATGAGGATGTGTACCTGCGACATGGCGGTGCTATAGCACTGGCACGAATCGGCGATAGTGAATCGGTCACCGAACTCTCAAACCACTCCTCCCGTGCGGTACGCATAGCGGCAGTGGTGGCGCTAAAACGCATGAGGGCGCCCGGCGTGGCACGATTCCTGCAGGATTCAGATGAGTATGTGGTGGTTAATGCGGCCCGGGCCATTATGGACGATCATTTTATTGAGGATGCCATCCCTGCACTAGCCATGATGCTGGATCAGAAAAGATTTACTTCAGATCCGCTTTTGAGAAGAGCTATGAATGCGAATCTTTACAGCGGTTCGGCAACCGATGCCCGGCGGTTGGGGGAGTTCTCCCTACAGAGCGAAGCACCGACCGAATTGAAGGTGGAGGCGCTGGACATTTTGAAATATTGGGATAACCCATCGATCTTCGACCGCGTGACAGGCCGCCACAGAGGAGCCGTTTCCAACGAAAGATCTGACGCGCAGGAGGTGATCTCCGCCATCATGGATTCTCATTTCAGTGGTGAAGTCCCAGAGCTGAAGGTAGCAACCCTCCAGGCTGTCGGGGAGCTCGAAATGACACAAGTCAGCGACGAGATCCTCCTCCTGGTTCACAACGATGCCTCTGAAGATGTGCGGCGCGCAAGCCTTGAAGCCCTTTACGTTCTTGATTACCCCAACATGGATGATGTACTGGCAGTGTCGCTGAAAGATGGCAGTGAAACGGTACGGACGACAGCATTGAACCTTCTGGTGGATTCTGAATTGCCGGCGAATACCAAAGCTGAACTCTTTGCCACAGTATTAAGAGAAGGTTCTGTTGCAGAACGGAAGCAGGCCTATGATGCCCTCAGCCAATTGAATACAGAGAAATCAGAAGAGTTGCTGTTAAAAGAAGTCGAGCTGCTGAAAGCGGAAGAGCTCGACACACGGGTCCACCTTGAACTTGTTTTGGCAGTTGAGGAGAGTGAGTCCGAATCGCTGAAAGGAGCACTTGAAAGTTACTATGCCACGCAGGAGCAGGATGCTCTGACAGGGTACCGTGAAACCCTCTTTGGTGGAAATCCGATGAGCGGCCGGCGAATCTTCTATCAGGATGTAGCAGCAGAGTGTATACGTTGCCATATGGTGAATAATCAGGGTGCAGAGGTAGGGCCGGATCTTACAACGATTGCGGACAGGCTGGATCGGGAAGAGCTGCTGTTGTCGATGATCGATCCTGCAGCGAAATTGACACCTGGCTACTCTTCCCTCACCATCACCAAATCGGATGGTGAGACGGTGAGTGGCCTCTATCAGGGTGAAACGGATTCAGAAATTACACTGACTGTTAGTGGAGAGGATGTTTCAGTAAGCAAGGATGAAATTTCTGAAAGCCGGCGCATTCCTTCTGCTATGCCAGCCGTGGGGGATCGTCTGAGCAGAAATCAGATCCGCGATCTGGTAGAGTTTCTCTCTACCCTCAGTAGCGACTGAAATCACGGTGCATCTCTTCTTTAAAAAGGATGACGATTGCACCAAAGAAGATCTCGCGTAACATGGGCAGTTCCCAGCTGGTAATCAGAGACGGCTTGAAAAAGGATTTCATGGCCGTCTCCTGATTCATACCGGGTTTTCGTGGATCGTCTCCAGCCTGCAGGGTCTCTTATCATATAGGGGTTTGGGTTGCAGCTGCAGTGGCAGCCGGCCCCTCCCCCCCTATAAAGAGATTTTAGACCAGTTCCTTCTCCAATCTCTCTTGCAAATTTACTTCTGGTACCTCTTCGAAGAAAAATTTCGAGCGGCCGAAAGCCGGCTCCAGGTCATCCAGCCAGATAGCTTCTGGATCATACTTTGCGAAGAACGGCCGGTGTACGAAATCGGGATTACGTCCCTGAATCATACGAAGCACAAACACTTTCTCTCCGTTAACTTCTTCCACTCCAAGAACCTGCACCTTGCCCGGCCCCGCAGACATACTGGGCCCACGCACTGTACGTGCC
>CALKWT010000058.1 GCA_938003885.1 uncultured Balneolaceae bacterium
CATCACAAAACGGGATTTGAAAGATGAATGTGTTAAAAAACCTGCTCTTGAAAGCAGTGTTGTGTGCCGGGATTCTCATCGGGGGTACGCATTCTGCAAAAGCTCAGCTTGATCTGGCCGGGGAGATTCTGCGTGCAGGAACCGACGATGCCAACCTGCTTTTCAAAGAGTATATCCGTCCTTTTGCCGAGGGATTCGGTGCAGATCTGAATACGGGCTGGATCAGCCGTTCCCGGCCTAACAACGTACTTCAGCTGGATATCATGCTGCGCACGGGGGTGGCGTTTGTGCCCTCATCCAGCCGGACCTTCTCGATCGAGGAGATCCCTTTTCTCTATCTGGATCACATCAGCGGCCCCAGAGAAGTGCAGACCGCCTTCGGGGCGGAGACGGAAGGCCCGGAACTCGGGATGTTCGGCTACAATCTCTTTACCGGCGAACGGCAGGAATTGGGGAGGTTCACCATGCCGGGGGGGACAGGATATCCCTACGTACCCGCACCGATCATTCAGGCTGGATTAGGGGTCGGGGTGGATACAGAGTTTATTGTCCGCTTTGTGCCGCCTGTCAGGCTGGGCACGATGAAAGTGGGCACGAATGGATTTGGTATCAAACACAGAATCAATCACTGGTTCGCCCGCGGGAGCAGCCTGCCGGTGGATGTGACACTTCACGCTGGTTTCTCTCAGCTCTCATCCACGGTTCACCTGAACGTCCAGCCCGAAGTGAGAGAGGATATTTATGATCCCTTCACAGACGACCCGGGCGCCTGGTCCGGGCAAGCTGTTAAACTGGAGGCCGTCGGCTTTTCAGGAAATCTTATTCTTGGGAGGAGCCTACAGAATCTGTCCCTCTTTGGGAGTGTGGGAATTCAGACCTCCAGAATGAGCATCCACACCCCGGGAGGCTATCCGGTCATTACCTTCAACCACGATTACGATCCGGATGTGTCTGGCGCAGAGTTTCGCAGGAAGAGAATTGAACGCGCGCTGAACCCTGTAAATCTCGATTATAAAGAGCCGAATATCCTCTTTGGATCGGCAGGGCTCAGTTATGACCTGCAGATGCTCACCTTTTCGGCATCCCTTTCCTATTCTAACTACATCGTGCTCAATTTTGGCGTGGGCGTGAATCTTTAACAGAGAGAGAGCTGGAGGAGCCTGGAATCCCTCCACATTCCGTTTTCTGCTATAGGTTTCCCTGCACGGCTCTCTGCGTTCAGCTTTCACCTTTTGCATGCTCACAGGCCGTGGGTTTCCGGATAGAACAGGGCGCTGAGGGCCTGATTTCTGCTTCCCTTATGACACGCTACAAGGCCCTGGTTCAGGAGGCTCCCCGAAGAGGGTTGACCGGATCACTCTATTTATTTTCAAATAAATAAACAGTATACTGGATTAAAAACTATTCCTGATAAATCAAGTTTATTTGATGAAATATTTCGCACTCACCGGACTGGCGGGATACATTGCACCAAGACATTTGAAGGCGATCAGGGAGACCGGCAACATGCTCATTGCCGCCTCAGATCCCCACGATTCTGTTGGAATGATCGACAGCTACTTCCCCAACGCCTCCTTTTTTACCGAATATGAACGGCTGGACCGCCATCTCGAACTGATCAAACGGAAGGGCAATGGAATTGACTATCTGACGGTCTGTTCCCCAAACTATCTCCACGATGCACACATCCGGACCGCTCTGCGCGTGGGTGCGGATGCCATCTGCGAGAAACCGCTCGTTCTCAATCCCTGGAACCTGGACATCCTTCAGGAGCTGGAAGAGGAGTATCAGAAACGGGTCTGGACCATTCTTCAGCTCCGGCTGCACCCGCTGATCCTGGATCTCAAGAAGAGGCTGGATCAGGATTCTTCCGGAAAGCGGAAAAAAGTGAAACTCACCTATATCACCTCGCGGGGGCTCTGGTACTACTACTCCTGGAAGGGGAAAATCGAGCAGTCGGGCGGGATCGGAACCAATATCGGAATACACTTTTTTGATCTTCTGATGTGGCTGTTCGGCAAGCCGGATACCGTCGAACTCCACCTGCGGGACGAGAACAGAATGGGCGGCATTATGGAACTTCCGGGGGCGGATGTGGAGTGGTACCTCTCTCTTGAGAGACAGGATGTACCCCTGGAATTTGGTGAACAACGCACC
>CALKWT010000059.1 GCA_938003885.1 uncultured Balneolaceae bacterium
TGGAATATTACAAGGTCTTTGATATGCGATACTTAGTTATTTTTATTGTACTTGCGATGGCATCAGTAACAACTGCCCAAGCACAATTCACAGGAGAGACGAATGTTCACACTATCTCAGAGATTAAAAAGATGTCTGATGATACAAAAGTGATCGCTGAGGGTTACATCACCAGAAGAGTCGGTGATGAAGAGTACACGTTTACAGACGATACCGGAGAGATCCGGATCGAAATAGATGATGACCTTTGGCAGGGAAGAGAGGTAGATAGTGAGACGCCGATCAGAATCTATGGCGAGCTGGATAAGAAGTGGTTCCGCTCTTCCGAGATTGAAGTGGACAGGTTTGAATTTCTTTAGAGTGTTTTCCATAGATCGCGAAGATACATTTCGTAAGGATGCAGAGAGGATCAGATTCTTCTTTTAATGGTGCGTTTGTTATCTTTTAATGAAGACTTTGGAAGGATTTTGACATTCAAACAGGGCTTTTCACCTTGCGGAAGAAGACTCAAGGTGAGACTATTTCCGAGGTGCGGTCATCAATAGCTTCTGACGAGCGTAGCCCGATAATTAAAAAAGTTTTTGAAAAGGTATGGACATTAAACTGAGCGGAAAGGTTGTTCAGATTCTAAACGAGCAGGGGGGTGAAGGAAAGAACGGACCGTGGCGTAAGCGGGATTTTATTCTTGAAATTCCAGGGAAATATCCCCGAAAAGTTTGTATAACCCAATGGGGGGATCAAATTGACAAGAATCCGGTTGAGCAGGGTGCTGTTGTTACCGTTTCTGTGGACATTCAGAGCCGGGAGTACAGAGGCAACTGGTATACAGACGTGAAAGCATGGAGAGTAGAGAGAGCGGAAGATTCCCGGCCGGAACCTCCTCCAAGCCTGAGTGATGATGATTATCATCTAGGGGAATTTCCAGACGAAGAGGAGTACCCATTTTAAAATCCCTCCCGCACGGAGAGGCCAGAGAGCCCGGGGGCAGTATGGGTTTACTGGAGAGCGTCACCCTTTAAGAAAGCTCATGCAGCCCAAATTCCGGGGAGAGGTGTATCCGAAGGCTATTTCCGATAGGTTAATGCCAGTCCCTTTAGAAAATAGCGAAGGATCTGATCCCCGCAGGGCTGAAAGTTCCGGTGATTGGGTTTCCGGAAGAGTGCGTTTACTTCAGAAGCACTCACCTCGTGCCCTCCCTTTCGGATCATATGCACCACATCTTCTTCTTTTAACTTGAAGGCCACCCGGAGCTTTTTCAGTACGTCATTGTTGGTTACCGGGACAGATATAGGCCTTGGAGGGTGCTTGTCACTTTTCCCCCGCCGGTAGTAGATCACCCCATCCAGAAAATACGCTGTCAATTCATGAGTTGTATCGGGTTTGTCTTTCTTATCCCAGGTCTCATCAAAAATAAAATCAATCTCTGATCTTGTAGGCTTGTAGCCGGTCAGTTTCAGGATGTCAGCAATCTCTTTGTCTGAAATATCCAGTATATACCGGATGCTTTGAATGATATCGTCGTTTCGCATGTCTAAAATTAATCTGCAGATGATTTATCTGTAAGTTAACAAATTGAGCGGAGAAACAGGCCCGGTAAATGGAAAAGGCAGATGTCTGTGCAGGTGTGCAAGCTCTAAGGAACATTTCTTCACTTTTTACACTCTTCCCTTTTTATAAAGTTCGTGAAAGCACAGAGATACCCTGATTTACACTTTACTTTCTGTAAAATGCGTTGTTTTTTGTAGTTGGAACCTGAATGAAAATCTAATCATCTATGGAGCAATCTCCCCGTAAAGAAGAATTCATTTCACAAATCAGACAGCACCTGAAGAAAATTTATGGAGAAGAGACGCTTACTGAAAATCTTACGCGCCTTGAGAAGTTGATCGGAAAATATAAGCTGCATCCTGCCGATCCCGTATCGGTGCACGATCTTTGGACACATGAGGATCACGTTCTGATAACGTATGCTGATATGGTGAAGCCGGGAATGGGAGAGGATGTATCCAAGCTGTGCAAGCAAGATCAGTTTTTAAGAGAGTATCTGAACGATACGGTGAGCTGTGTGCATATTCTGCCTTTTTTTCCAAGCTCTTCTGATGACGGTTTTTCGGTAGTTGATTACCGGCGCGTGGATGAGCAATTGGGGGGGTGGGAAGATATTGAGAGCATGAGCAGGAATTTCAGGCTGATGGGAGATCTGGTTATGAATCATGCCTCACGCCACAGTGAGTGGTTCCAGGGATACCTGAATAAAGAAGAGCCTTATGACGAATATTTTATTGAAGTAGATCCTGATGAAGATCTCTCATCTGTGGTGCGTCCGAGAAGCAGTCCCCTTCTGACACCGATTCATACAAAGAAAGGCGAAAAGTTTGTCTGGACTACATTTAGTGAGGATCAGATCGATCTGAACTTCGCCAATCCCGATGTGCTTTTTGAGTTTCTGGATATATTCTTTCTCTATCTGGAAAAGGGGATTTCAATTATCCGGCTGGATGCAGTAGCTTTTATCTGGAAAAAGCCGGGGACGAGCAGTATTCACCTGGATGAAACTCATGAAATCATAAAACTTTTCCGAACAATGACAGACTATTACCGGCCCGATGTGACCCTGATCACTGAAACCAATGTGCCCCATCAGGAGAATATAAGTTATTTTGGAGAGGGGGATGAGGCTCATATGGTCTATCAGTTTAGCCTGCCGCCACTGCTGCTTCATGGCATTTTATCTGAGTGCTCAACCCACCTTACCCGATGGGTAGCCTCACTGGACCAGCTCCCCGATAACTGTACCTATTTCAATTTTACCGCTTCGCACGATGGTATCGGGGTCCGGCCGCTTGAAGGGCTGATACCCCGGGAAGACCTGGACTTGCTGGTTCACGCCAGTCAAACCAAAGGGGGCTGTGTATCGGAGAAAAAAAATTCAGACGGGAGTCTGAGTCCTTATGAATTGAATATCACCTATTTTGATGCGTTCAAAAGCAATGATGGGTCCATTTCTGTTCAGGAAAAAAGATTTATCTGTTCTCAGATTATTGCCCTGAGCCTGAAGGGAGTTCCGGGGATCTACTTTCATAATTTTACTGCTACCAAAAACAACATCGAAGAGGTGAGTGTCACCGGCAGGTACCGAACGATCAACCGGATGAAGTGGGAGTATGACGAGCTGGTTGAGAAGCTGGAGATCAGAGACTCCTCTGCTCACAGAGTTTTCTATGAGATGAAAAGGATCATCGCGATTCGGAAACAGCACGCCGCTTTTCATCCGTTTGGCAGGCAGAAAGTTTATGATATAGGGCCGGATCTCTTCTGCCTTCTTCGAAGGGATCCTGTCAAGTCGGAGTTCGTACTGGTGCTTGCCAATCTGACCGGAAAGAGCAAGACATTTGATCTTGGGGATCAAGGGCTGCCGCTTGAGAAGAGTAAAACATATACAGATTTACTGAGTGAAGAAGAGTTTCTGAGAGAGGGCAGAGGCGAGCTGGGTGCCTTTCAGGCCGCATGGATTGTGGTATGAAGGGTCGGGGGCCTGAATCTCAAATCAGGGACGCTCTCTTTAGAACGAGTGGCAAGCAGAGGGAGTTCCGGGATGTCTGCCCGGGCCGCACGCTTCTCGCTGCTCTGATATGGAGTCGGGCCGAACTCCTCTGCCTGGAAATTCTTTTCTGGATTAGACGCCGTTTAATGAAGAGCGGCGTCAGCTGTCATAGCGTACTCCTGAATGGAACTCTTTCGGATAGGCCTGCCGATCAGGGTTGCTGAGGTGCAATCGGTGATCTCCACTTCGATATATTCGCCTTTCTGAAAGTTTTCCCGATCGAACACAACCATCTTATTGGTGTCGGTTCTGCCCGAGAGTTGTGCATCCGAGCGCTTGCTGACTCCTTCTGCGAGGACAAGGTGGCGTTTTCCAATTTCCTGGCGATTGTTCTCCTCCTGAATCCTCATCTGCTGTGCAATAATTTCAGAAAGTCGCCGCTTTTTCACCTCTTCAGGGACATTGTCTTCGTACTTTCGGTGTGCAAGAGTCCGTTCACGTTCCGAATAGGCAAACATATAGGCCAGGTCGTAGCGGACTTCGGCCATCAGGCTCAGCGTGGCTTCATGCTCTTCTTCGGTCTCATCACAGAAACCCGCAATGATATCTGTGGAGAGGGAAACTCCCGGAATAATTTCCCGCATACTTTTTATCACATCCAGATACTGCTCACGGGTGTAGGGCCGGCGCATTCGCTCCAGCATGGAGGTGCTTCCTGCCTGTGCCGGAATATGAATATAGTTACAGAGGTTTGGACGTTCCGAAATCAAGTGCAGAAGCGGTACGGGGAAATCTTTCGGGTGGGGAGATGAGAAACGAAAACGGATTTCCGGATTAACCAGACTGGCTTCATCCATCAGCCTGGTAAAATCGATGTCCTGGTATTTATAGGAGTTTACATTTTGCCCAAGCAAAGTGATCTCCTTATATCCCAGCTCATCCAGTTCGCGGATCTCTCTGAGTATACTCTCCAGCGGCCTGCTGCGCTCCCTGCCCCGGGTAAATGGTACCACACAAAAAGCGCACATGTTATCGCATCCCCGCATGATGGATACAAATGCAGTGACCCCGTTTCCACTTGTTCTGACCGGGGTGATATCCGCATAGGTCTCCTCCAGGGAGAGCAAAACATTCACAGCTTTCCGGCCATCTTCAACCTGCTGGAGCAGGGATGGGATGTCCCTGTAGGCATCCGGACCCGCGACAATATCGACAAGCTTCTCTTTTTCAATAATCTGATCCCTCACGCGCTCTGCCATGCAGCCGAGAACGCCAACTGTCAGATGTTCTTTTTCTCGTTTGAGGGAACGGAACTCTTTGAGCCGGTTCCATACCCGGGTCTCAGCATTTTCGCGGATTGAGCAAGTATTAACAAAGATTACGTCTGCATCTTCGGCACGTGTTACCGGACTCATCCCATTTTCGAGCAGAATGGAATTAACCACTTCCGTGTCTGCGAAATTCATCTGGCAGCCGTATGTCTCTATATAAAACCTTTTCTCACTCATCTTACCTCTATTTAGATTTTCTAATCCAGCACGCTAAAAATAAACAACTTTGCGTTAGGATAACAGTAAAATCAAACGGGGCTGCTTAGTTGATTTCAACAAGCTCCACATCGAAAACCAGCAGCGCTTCCCCATACTGCGGGTGGTAGGTAGTGTACCCCAGGGCAGGCGGAATGAAGAGCTGATATTTCCCGCCTTCCTTCATGTACTGCAGGCCTTCACTGAAGCCGGGTATAACTCCGGTCACAGAGAGGGATGTCGTACTATTGCCGCTTGTCTGATCAAACACATATCCGCTGGTGTAATACCCTTTATACCGGACGGTTACCTGATTGCCGGGAACGGGAGAGTTACCGCTGCCTTCTTCCAGAATCCGATATTGCAAACCGCTATCCGTCACTTCAATATCGTCAAGTGTCGCGTTATGGTTATAAAACTCTTCCTGATCTTCCTGGATGACCGACAGCAGTTCAAAATCAAATGTAAAGACCCTTCCGGAGGCGAGTGCCAGTGAACTGGGAAGCACAAATTCATATCTGTCTCCTTCTTTCATCAACTGAACTCCTTCCCCCAACCCGGAAAATGAAACCATATCTTCAGGCTTGATGATTGTAAAATCGGTCTGTTCGGTGGAGAAGTTGGAGTGATTGTAATACTGATCAACGGACTCACCTTTATAGGCCACAATTGCCAATTGATCAGCGACAGGAGATGCACCTTCTGCGCTCTCCTCAATGACCCGGTACAGCAGGCCGCTGCTCGTTTTGTTTACACCATTCATCTGCTCATACTCTTCAAGGTATGCCAGGTCTTCTGAATCATCGTAGGGGTCGTTGCTCTGCAGACAAGCTGTGAAAAGGAGTGCAAGGGGGAGGAGTAGATAGTTGATAAACTTCATATAAGAGATGTTAATAGATTCGAAGTGAATAGGACAAATTCCTGAAACAGCTGGTGAGTCCAACGGTTTCCGCTCTTCGCGAATGATTATTTGAATGTTGAATAGGCAATATGGACAATATCACATTTTAACAGATTGCTGGCCGCCTCACAAACGGGGGTACCCGGTTAACGGCGCATAGACGGATTTAGTGGCAATTTTTCTAATCCTTTTTCCAGAGATCTCAGTTTGTCGGGAATTGTATCTTCCAGTTTCTGTACAAGATCATCGTTATAGAATCCCGTATCACAGAAACCAGACCAGAATCTTCGCTGTTCATCTATTTCAGGGATGATCGGGATGATTTCGTCCGGCTCATAGAATAGAACATTCCGATGCACCTCTTCAAATGCATCATTGATGGTGCCTGCTATGGAGACGTAGAACGGTGCCTCTTCTTCATCTTCTTTTTCCATCAAATTATGAAGCGTGTAGGCCAGGCTTTGTATGTACCGGATCTGTTCGAGCAGTGAAGCCCGGGTAATACTGTTTCCCGGAATATTGTTGTAGTACCTGTAATTCCGGATCAGCCGCAGACTCTCTACAAGCATCATGGAAGTGGAGGCTGCAGTAAGATTGAAAAGTGCTTTCCGGCTTAGTTGGGCCATGTTGCAGGAGATTTTCTCCAGTTGTTAAGCAGTTCCAGATCGGCTGGTTTAACCTTCCCTTCTTCCAGGGCCACATCAATCAGCGTGGTATAATCCGTTAGCGTATAGAGCGGAATATTCTTCTCCTTAAACTTGCTGGTCGACTTATCAAAACCGTAGGTAAAGATGCTGAGAATTGCTTGCACGTTCGCCCCTACAAACTCAAGAGCTTCTGCCACCGACAAGGCAGATCCGCCAGTAGAAATAAGATCTTCGATAATAATCGTGGATTGTCCTTTGTCGACACCCCCCTCAATCTGATTTCCCAGTCCGTACGATTTGGCCCTGGCACGGATATACGCCATCGGTTTGTTCAGGTTTTGTGCAACCCAGGCGGCGTGCGGGATACCTGCAGTAGCTGTTCCGGTAATTACATCTGTGTCACCAAACTTCTGCGTTATGAAGTCCGAAAACCTTTTGGAGATGGAGGTGCGTAATTCAGGATAACGAAGGGTGAGCCGGTTATCACAGTAAATTGGAGAATTCCATCCCGAAGCCCATGTGAATGGAGCATTAGGGCGCAAAATTACGGCATCAATATCGAGTAGTGATTTTGCAAGTTCTCTGGAATATGTCTCATCAATAATCATGTTTTTCGGATGTTGCGATAAAAATTTCTTGTTTGGAAGCTTCACTCAATCTGGAAGCAATCAAGCGTTAGCGGACGTTCTGTACAACTGCTAATTTGCCTGATTAATACGTTCTTGCAAAACAACTCCTTAGAGAGCAAAAACGCTCTGTCATCTGTCATTGGGCCGGGCCTTGAAATCAATCAAAATTTCCGGATATCCAAATCCTTTTAAAAAGCAGGCCTGAATATACAATATCTATGTAAAAACAGTGTTACCCTGAAATTATTATATCAGCTAACGAAAAAAAAGATGCAGTGGAGGACGATGCAGCTGTAAACTCCCGCTAAAAGATCATCTGCCAATATACCAAAACTGCCGGACAAATCCTGAAGCCGATCAATCCCGAGCGGTTTAAGGATATCAAAAAGCCGAAAAAGTAAAAAACCGGCAATCAAGATCATACCATCTGTACCCGCCATTCCGGTAAAGCTGATCATAAGAAAGGCCACAGATTGTCCCGCGGCTTCATCCATAACAAACTCACCCGGATCTTCACCATACCGTCGAACAGCTTCGGGTGCACTCCAGACAGAAAGTGCAGATGTCACAGCAACAAGAAGGATCAGGCCAGGCTGTCCGGCAAACCATATTGTGAAGTAGATGGCCGGCAGGAACATGAAGCTTGCCCAGGTTCCCGGTGCTGCCGGCAGCCGGCCGATTCCCAGCAGCGTGCCTGTCAGATACTTTACCCGCTTCATGCAGATGGATTCTTCTTGAACATTGCACGGTTCATTACCAGGTATTCCAGGCCTGAGTAGACGGTGATCACCGCTACGGCAACCATTCCCCAGTAGAAGATATTCAATTCAAAGATCGTGTGTACCCAGTCTCCGAAACCTCCTTCAAGGAGCAGGAGAAACCCAAAAAGGAGGGCGACATAGAGGTAGCCCATCTGAATCGCCGTTTTGATTTTGGCGGTGGAACGGGTCTCCATAACCAGATTCTTGCTGCTGGCAAATAGACGCAGGGCGGTCACAATGATGTCTCTCAGCACAATCAGGATGATTGCCCACCATGGAAACTGGGTAGGGTCCAGAAAGGGCAGGCAGATAAATCCTGCAAAGGTGAGGAATTTATCAGCAAGCGGATCAAGGAAAGCCCCCAGTTTCGATTCTACCTTGTGTTTTCGGGCCAGATATCCGTCAAACGCATCTGTAAGAGCTGCAATGGTAAAAACCAGCAGACTCAATCCCCTGATCCAGAGATCTTCCTGGATGAACAGATACAAAAAAAGGGGGGCCAGCAGGAGGCGAAAACTGCTAAGAATATTTGGTATTTTATCCACGTAAACGAATTGTATGTGTACTACCTTTTATAAAACTTTTTTGAGGCGGCGGGTTATAAACACTAGACCGGATTGTTTTATCTCCTGTCAGGATAAGGGATGTTGTGAAATAGTAAAGCTCTAAAGGTATGAAAAAAAGAAATGATCCTCATGTATTTCAACAAATCATGCCGGAGCAGACAACATTTAAAAAAATGAAGCTTTATGTAGGTTTGTTAATGTCCTATTTTCTCTGATTATGAAAGATGCGCAAATTATATCGATTGGTGATGAACTGCTGATTGGAGATACCATCAATACAAATGCAGCAGTCATTGGGTCATTTTTGAGCGATCTGGGATTCTCTGTGAAGGGGGTTCAGGTTCTGCCAGATTCGCGGGAACCGGTATATCACGCCGTGAGGCACTCTTTGGAAACCTACCCATTAACTATCACAACAGGTGGCCTGGGCCCCACGCACGATGATATTACCAAGAGAGTAGTTGCTGAACTTTTCGAATCATCCTGGGTCCGGGATGAAAATGTGCTGGAGCATATCGCGAGGATGTTTAAAGAGCGGGGATATAAACTTGGTGAGGTGAACCGTCAGCAGGCAGACGTCCCTGACGTAAGTGAGGTGCTATTTAATAAAAAAGGAACAGCACCGGGCTTGTGGTTTAAAAAAAACAATCATTTTCTGGCCATCTTGCCGGGGGTACCTCATGAGATGGCCTATCTGCTTGAAAATGGAGTAAAAGAGAAAATCCGTGAAAACTTTCCGGTAGAGGGGGTCAGGATCTCTGAGTATTATAAATCTGCGGGCGTGCCTGAAAGTGAATTGAGCGGGAGGGTTGGTGATCTGAGCCGGTATATCGGCAATGGTGTGGATGTTGCTTATCTGCCACATGCAGGAGGGGTGAACATCCGGATCAGTGCGCATGGCTCCAATGGGTACATAGCGGGGGAGAAGCTGAAGGCTCTCCAGACAACACTGCGGGATAAAGTGGGGAATGTGATCTATGCCAGAGGAAGAGAGAGCCAGCTGGCAGAAGTAGTTGGCGGGATTTTGGACGAACGAAATCTTACCATCGCTGTTGCAGAAAGTTGTACCGGGGGGCTTCTTGCCAATAAGATTACAGATATACCTGGCTGCGCATCCTATATGAAAGGAAGCATAACGGCTTATTGCAATGAGGTTAAGATAAAACTTCTCAATGTGAAACCATCCGCACTGGAGAAGCATGGTGCCGTAAGTAAATTAACTGCATTGCAGATGGCAGAAGGCGTCGCGAAAAAGTTAGGAAGTGATATCGGCGTCTCTACCACAGGTATCGCAGGACCGGGCGGTGGCACTCCTGAAAAACCTGTAGGGCTGGTTTGGATGGGTTTCTGGATCATGGGGGATCACTTTGCACTTCGGGGCAATTTCTCTGAAGACCGGCTTATCAATAAAGAGCGTACTGCGACGGTCGTTCTGGAGACCCTGCGAAGATATTTCAATCAAATTGATGAGATGCCTTATCATCTGAAACCCCAGCGTCTGTGAGTTTACTTCTGACAGTTTTATGGGCGACTGTATTTTTGCCGGGGCAGGAACTGCAGAGCAGCGAACGGGATACACTTCGTTACCAATCTCTGCCAGAATCGTATCAATACCACAGATTAACCCCGATGGTGCCGGAAAAGGAGCCCTCAATCTATCAGAAGCCTTCAGAGAGTGTACAATCGGCTAGCCCGGAAACGACAACCCCGGACACCGTATTCGTATGGCATTATGATCTGACTTCAGGAAGCAGCATGGCCGAGTCGGACAGTACATTGCGATGGCTGGGTTATTTAAATCTGGCCGAACGTTTTTACAGGAAAAAAGGTGCTCAACTATACAGGCAGGGGACCTTGGGCAGGCAGGACGGACTGGAACTGCATACCTACCATACACGGGATATCCGACTGACGATGGAAGGATTGGTTCTGAACAGTCCGCTGAATGATGCAGCCAACTGGAACCGCATTGCGATCCATAAAATCGCAGAAGTTGCTGAACGGGAATATGGAGCGGAATACCAGGCTGATGTTCGTTTGCGGGACTACTATCTGGTGGAACCGAGGACCTACCTGAATTTTGATGAGAGCGCCTATAATTTCAGAAGCCTTGATTTTGTTTTCACCCAGAATTTCCGAAAAGATACCAATGTCGAATTCTCATTCTGGGACAGAAGGGATGGAGGAGGATACAGCAGGCAGGAGGTTCAGGGCCGTCAGGCTTCTGTAAAAGCGTATCATCAGCTCAGCCATCTGAATCTCATAAAAGTTGGGTATATCAACAATGCAATGGATCGTCAGGAACCCTTCGGATATGCCCTGTCCGACCCGCAGCAGTTCAACTTTAACCGATTTATAGAATCTCCTCTGGAAGGAAATGCCGAATCGAACCAGACTTCAAGTGATATTTACCTGCAGCTACACCAGAGAAGGGACACCACTGCGGCAGTTTCCAGAGTTCTCGGTCTCCATTTGCAAACGGACAAATGGGAGACAGAGTATAGTGCAGATACGCTCTCTATTTCGTTCAGAAATATCGAGCTCTATGCACAACAGAAGCTTGCTGCCGGGAATACAGAGTTGCAAGGGACAGGAAGGCTCTATCTATTGAATGAAACTTCTGGAACAAATCTGACGAGAACTGCCTGGACGGGCGGAGAAGCTGAAATTGCTGCAACTCACCATTTTCTGAACATTCTGGAACTGAATGTCGGGTCGTCCTACAGGTTCAGAAGCGATAACCACCACACCTCTACCCTGACAGGCAGGCTTGAAATCCAGCCGGCCGGCCGGGTAAAAGCCGCTTTTTTCGCTGGTTTATCTTTCAGAGCACCCGATCTTCAGGCTCTCTACTGGCGGTCGGATGGTTTCTCCGGAGATGAAAATCTGGATGGCGTACGATCTTCATTTGCCGGTGCCCGGGTCACATCCACGGTCGGAAAATATCTGACCCTTGGCCTGAGAGGAGATGTCCGGACGACTTCAAACGATATTTTTGTTGGCGCAGACAGCACCTTTTCTGCAATCGACCCCTATCAAACGGTTTCTGCAACCGGGTGGATCGCCCTGGATACCCCGCTGTTTGAAGGAGAATTCTCGGGAAACTGGCGTAACTACCAGTCAGACGGCCACCATCCCACCAATCAGTTTCTGAATAATCAGCCATCCAGAACGACTCTGAAAGCGAAACTTTACTGGAAAAACTATCTGTTTGAAAGGGCTACATTTGTGAAGGCGGGGCTGGTGGGTCACTTCTCCCCCCAAGCTTATCATGCTGCTGAATATCTGCCGGAACTGAACCGATGGCAATATGGAACCCAATCATTTCTAAACCCATCGCACACCCGCCTGGATGCAGAAGTATCTGCACGGGTTCGCTGGTTCATGGTCCTGTTGAGATGGGAAAATGTTCTTGACCGTGTGAATCAGTTGGGGTACTTTGAAACCGTCGGTTATCCCATGCCGGAAAGGCGGTTCATTTTCGGATTACGAGTTTTATTTACCAATTAAATCGATTGCGATCTATGAGTGCAGGTTATGTAATAAAGGAAGGTTTTGCCGGATTGGGCAGGGCCAAGCTTGCCGCAGCTACCTCCATCTTTTCTCTCTTTATTGCTGTATTGCTGGTCGCCGTCCTTTTTCGGGTTGGATATAACGCCTACGAACTCGCCGCTGTTTTGCAGCAACAGGTTGAAGTGGAGCTCTTTCTTGAAGAGGGCTTCTCAAAAAGCAGTGTAGAAGAGAAATTGTCGAGCCAGCAGGAGATAGCTTCCTTTACTTATATCTCTCAAGACAGTGCAGCAGCTGTTTTTCAGCAGGAGTTCGGTGTAGGGAGTGAGAATATAGCCAGTCTCAATTTTTTGCCGGCTTCGTTTCGTCTGGTCATGCAAGAGGATGTGAGTGTGAGTCAGGTGGATTCCCTGGCCCGCCTGATGAATGAATGGGATGAAGTCGAAGATGTCCGGTTCAACCTGGACCTGCTGGAAACCATCGAGGAACGGACGGAGACATTTTTGATTGCCGGAGCTTCTATAGGGGTCTTTATCCTGTTAGTTGCCATCATACTCGTGTTCAACACCATTCGGCTGACCATCTACGCCAAAAGAGACCTGATACGGGCGATGAAGCTGGTGGGGGCAACCAATGCATTTATACGCCGGCCGTTTCTTGTGGAAGGAGTGTTGCAGGGAATTATTGGCGGTAGTGCAGCCATCCTTGCACTCTATTTGATCTTTGAAGTGGCAATTGTATACTATGTCCCGCAGGCAGCCGTGCTCTCCTGGCCCTATGGAAGTATCTATTGGATGGCGGGCGGGGTTATGCTTTTATCGGTGCTGCTGGGGTGGTGGGGAAGCCGCCTGGCTGCGAGAAAGTTTATTAAAAGTGCGGAAGTTCATTAGCAGGGGTTCAGGGGGTTCAGAAAAGGCACCCCTCGTTCCCGGCCATCCCGGCTGCTTCAGTCGTGAATGGATTTTATCTTGTTCCCGCTCAGCTGTCTCCTTTCACATGCCACCTTGTCCATACAGGAACCAAAAAGGTGCAGGGAGTGCCCCTCCACTTTAAAGTTGTACAGCTTTTCCATCATATTCTGGATCTCCAGAATTCTGGGGTCACAAAATTCGATGACTACACCGCACTCCTTGCAGATCATGTGATCGTGCTGCTGATAGGCGAATGAGCGCTCGTAATAGTACTGATTCTTGCCAAACTGCTGACGCTGCACAAGGCCGCACTCAATTAAAAGTTCAAGTGTGTTGTATACTGTAGCGCGCGAAACCCGGGTGCCCGCTTTTTTCATATTAAAAAAGATGTCATCTGCGTCGTAATGACCGTCTGAACTATAGATCTCCTCCAGCACCATAAATCTCTCCGGTGTCTGACGCTGTTTCCTCTCTTTCAGATAGGTGCGGAAAATTTCTTTTACGAGAGTGATGGTATCCGATTCAGCCTGATGTGCCATAATAGTGCCTCACAAACTTAATATTCTCTTTATTTATCATGGAAGGCTCTGAAAACAGTAAAAGTCGACTGTTTTCAAAATCTCCTGTTCGTTAAAGAATGGAATTTTCCGGCAAATCTGAATGTTTATAGGTGCCGGATCAGTGATCTTACCAGACGCATATTTTGTTCTTTCTCTGCCTTGATACAAAAAATAGAACAACGAATAGAGAACTATTGCTGATATATTATTTGCCAAGGCTTTGAAATCAATCAAAATTTCTGGTTTTTCAAAACCCCACTGAATTCTATTCTCAAAATAATTGAAAGTCTCTATTAAATATCCTTTAAAATATTATTTTAACAGATCAATCAAAAACTAATTGCTCGAACTATGCCTACAATTGTCGCTTTTGAAACACTAACCGAGCTGTACTTAAATGTGGTACAAGAATACGAAAATTCTTCCAAAACTGCATTTGCTTACAAGCCCGCTTCTGGCGAGGCATATCAGCCTGTGACCTGGGCCAGAGTGAGGGAAGATGTGCGCTCGGTTGCAGGCTTTCTGATGGATCAAAATATAAAAAAAGGTGACCGTATTGCAATTCTAAGTGAGAACAGATATGAGTGGGCCGTAACAGATCTGGCAATTCAGTTGGTCGGAGCTATAAATGTCGCTCTTTATACGACACTGCCGGCCAGTCAGTGCGAATTTATCGTTAAAAATTCAGGCTCAAAATTGTTCTTTGTTTCTACGGGAATCCAACTCAAAAAAGCGGTAGCCATTTTCAGGAACTGTCCCGACCTTAAATCAGTCATTGCCTTTGATGAGCCTAAAGTGAAAAAAGATATGGAACACGATTTTGTATCGCTCTTTGATACGATCTGTTCACTTGGTTCAGGAAGTTATCCAAAACATGAAGGGGCAATTCAAGAGCGTATTGACAGCATTGTGCCGGAAGATATAGCGACACTGATCTACACGTCCGGAACGACAGGTCAGCCCAAAGGGGCGATGCTTACTCACAGGAATATTGTTAGCAACATCAAAAGTGCCCACCAGGCGATCCATATTACCGAAGCAGATCGCACACTCTCCTTT
>CALKWT010000060.1 GCA_938003885.1 uncultured Balneolaceae bacterium
ACTTGCGCCGTTCTTCCAGAATCTTCTGAATATTAAACTTCAGGAGTTCTGTCTGCCCGAACGCTTTCAGTCCCATATCGGCCGTACCCATGCTTACGTTATAGGGGGATTTTACCCGCATCATGTAGTTGATCACCATGGGATTGGAAATGGCGACTCCCAATCGGATTCCAGCCAGGCCGAAAGCCTTCGAGAAGGTCTGAAGAACAACCAGATTGGGGTATTGCCCCACAAACGCTGCCATTGACTCTTGTCTGCTGAAGTCGATGTAGGCTTCATCGACCACCACGATTCCGGGGAAACGGGCAATCAGTTTCATCATATCGCTCTGTTTCAGATCGGCGGCGGTGGGGTTTCCGGGGGAGCAGAGGAAAAGAATTTTTGTATCCGGTCCGGCCGTTTCCAGAATTTTATCCGACTGAAGCTGGAAAGACGGGGTGAGAAGGACCTCCAATACCTCCAGATCATTGACCGAAGCGGATACTCTGTACATGCCATAGGTTGGCGGAGTGATAAGGATCTGATCGTGCCCCGGGTTACAAAACATTCGCATCAGCAGATCGATCGGCTCGTCACTTCCTGCACCCAGAAAGATATTCTCCATTGCAACGCCGCGGTAGTCGGCAATTTTTTCCCTTAGCTTGTCGTGAGTTGGTGAAGGGTAGCGGTGAAGCGGCAGGGAGCTGCGGACAGGGGATCCGAAGCTGTTCTCATTTGCATCCAGAAGCAGTCCGGTGTCGAAGTCGTCTCGTGCACTTCTATAGGGAACAAGGTTTCGGATGTTTTCTCTTAGCAGAGATTCAACATGTTGTAATTTGGTCATCAAAAGCGTGGGATGGTTAAGTTTTTCAGGTAGGAGAGTTTAGCGTATGCGCTGCTCTTCAGCAGAGATTCTGTTCAAGCGGAGGGTAACCGCATTTTTGTGAGCGAGAAGCCCCTCTTCTTCGGCTAGAACTTCGACGGTTGGCCCGAGGCGTTTCAGGCCTTCGGGGCTACTTTGCTGAACGGTAATAAAGGTTTTGAAGCTTTGAAGGGAGACCCCGCTATACATTTTTGCATATCCGTAGGTCGGCAGTGTGTGGTTGGTTCCCGATGCGTAGTCTCCCAGGCTCTCCGGAGTCCACTCTCCCACAAATACAGACCCGGCATTGGTCACCTTTTCTGTCAGATGCTCTGCGTCTGCCGTATGGAGGATCAGATGTTCGGGAGCATAGAGATTTGAGAAGCGGATAGCGGCATCACTATCAGGAACCCGCAGGATAAAGCTTTTTTCCAGTGCCATGGAAGCAATCTCTTTCCGGGGCAGGGCATTCAGCTGCTTCTGGAGTTCAGATTCAATTGCAGAGGAATCGGCCGTTTCAGGGAGTACCAGCACAACCTGGCTGTCGCTGCCGTGCTCTGCCTGCGAGAGAAGGTCGGCTGCTACGAATTCAGGGTCAGCCTGGCCATCTGCAATCACAAGTACCTCCGATGGGCCGGCCGGCAGATCGATGGAGACCATGGCGTCACTGTTTTGAAGCAACATTTTAGCCACTGTCACATATTGATTTCCGGGTCCGAAGATCTTGTCAACTTTCGGCAGCGATTCCGTACCCCATGCCATGGCTGCAATCGCCTGTGCGCCCCCCGCTTTCAGAATGGCGGACACACCCGCCTTTTGGGCGATATAGACAAGAGAATCGGGGATGTTGCCCTCTTTATCCGGGGGTGTGGCCATGACGATCGTCTTGCAACCCGCAAGCTGAGCCGGGATGCCCAGCATCATGGCCGTGGATGGCAGGGGAGCTGTTCCTCCGGGAATGTAGAGCCCGACACGCTCAATTGGCCTGGCCATCCGCCGGCAAACAACACCCGGCATGGTTTCCACTACCAGTTCAGGCTGCAGCTGCTCTTTGTGGAAGCGGAAAATATTCTGAAATGCCTGGTCGATCGCTTTTTTCAGCCCCGGCTTCAGAGAGACTTCGATCTCCTGCGGCGAAACGACCAGCGGAGAGGGTTCTGTCCCGTCGAACCGGCGGGTATACTCTATAACGGCAGCATCCCCCCGTTGCCTGACATCTTCGATGATCGGCTCAACGGTTTCTATCAGGTCTCCGTAACGGACCCTGGGGCGCCTGCAAAGCGCATTCAATTCTTCGGCTGTCAGATCCCGGTAGTTAAATGTGTTCATCATCTTAAAACTCCTCAAAGGATAGTTTGACAAATCATCAGACAATCATGCTTTCGATAGGCAGCATCACAATCCCTGTGGCCCCCGCCTCTTTTAGCTTCTCCATGACATCCCAGAAAGTGGTGATGGTCACTACTGTGTGAATCGCCACCATGCCGTTATCTGCCAGCGGCATCACCGTTGGGCTTTTTAAGGAGGGGATGATCTTTTTGATCTCCTCAACTGCCGATTGAGGGGCGTTCATCATAATATAGCGACTTTTTTCTGCCTGCTGGTACCCTTCCATGCGCTGAAGGAACTTCTCAATAAGCGCCTTTTTACCTTCTGAGAGAGGTTTGTTGGTCTGAATCAGTTGTGTCTCGGAATCAAAGATGTTGGCCAGCTCTTCAAGTCCATTCGCCTTGAGGGTATCTCCGGTAGAGACCAGGTCGGAAATGGCATCCGCAATTTCAAGCCGGGGGGCAATTTCGACAGATCCCGACAGCGTGACAAGCTCTGCCTCAACGCCGATCTCATTCAGGTATTTTTTTGTGAGGACAGGATAGCTCGTAGCAATTCGTTTTCCGTCCAGATCTTCGGGAGATTGAATCAGTCCGTTTTTGGGGACGGCGATGGAGAGTCTGCAGACGCCGTACTCCAGCCCTCTGAGAATGGTCACGTCCGATTCATTTTCCGCTACTGTGTTGGCTCCGACAAAACCCAGGTCACAGACGCCATCTTCTACATATTCAGGTATATCATCGTCACGGATCAGCAGAAGTTCGACATCAAAGTTGAGGCACTTGATCAGGAGGCTTCTTTTGTAGTCATCAAAACGGAGGCCGATTCCTTCCAGGAGGGCGAGCGTTTTATCGGTAAGGCGGCCGCTTTTTTGAACCGCAATACGCAGGGAAGTTTCAGAATTGAGTGTTCTCATCATAGAAAATTGAGTGATTTTTAAAGGAAGTTAAGCAGAATAAGGGCGACAGCGAAAAAGAGGGGAAATGCTCGAAAAATTTAATGCCCTGCTGCATGAAGATGATAAAAATGGCGATGGCCATGATGGTGCGAGTGACCATGGGAATGGGCACCATTGGATAGGCCGAAGTGGAAAGGATGGTATGTAGCCGAGATTTTCATCTGAAGAATATTATGAATTTATCGGCAATGAAACCAGTGATCTTTAATAAAAACCTGGGAACACCGGCTTGCTAAAGAAACCGGACGGCTTCTGCAACTCCCTGGCAGAGCAGAACGGCAGAGGAGTTGGCCAGCCGTCTGAATAGGTAAATAACATTTCAAAGCATTGACCGTTTCATCTTTGTATATTCAGGGCTTCTGTAATTTTTATAGATATCGATATATAACTGAATGAAAAACATTCGCAATTTCTGTATTATTGCCCACATTGATCATGGAAAATCTACACTTGCTGACCGGCTTCTTGAACGCACCGGCGCGATAAGTGAGCGTGAGATGCAGTCCCAGATCCTGGATGATATGGATCTGGAGAGAGAGAGAGGGATCACCATAAAAAGCCATGCGATCCGGATGGACTATAAGCGTCCCAATGGAGAGAAGTTTATCTATAACCTGATTGACACTCCCGGACACGTCGATTTTGCTTATGAAGTATCCCGTGCACTCACTGCCTGTGAAGGAGCTCTGCTGGTTGTGGACGCTTCCCAGGGTATTGAGGCGCAGACCATCTCCAACCTCTACCAGGCGATTGAGCTGGATCTGGAGATTATCCCCGTACTTAATAAAATTGATCTCCCCGGAGCCGATCCTGAGGGGATCAGCCAGCAAATTGTGGACCTGATCGGAGGAAGCAAGGATGAAATTCTCAAAGTGTCGGGAAAGACAGGGGAAGGCGTGGAAGAGCTGCTTGAGGCGATCGCCGAGCGGATCCCCGCACCGGAGCAGGATGTGGATAAGCCTCTTAAAGCCCTGATTTTTGACTCTGTTTTTAATACTTACCGGGGCTCGATCGTCTATGTACGGGTGATGGAAGGGGTGATCCGGAAAGGGGATGGCATCCTCTTTATGGCCACCCAAAAAGAGTATGATGCAGAAGAAGTAGGCTTTTTAAAGCTGAAGAAGGAGTCTGTAGATGAGATCCGCGCAGGAGATGTCGGGTATGTGATCGGAAGCGTAAAGTCACTGCAGGATGCCAAGGTGGGGGATACCATCACTCATCAGAAAAATCCCGCAAAAGAGCCCATCCCCGGTTATAAAGAGGTGAAGCCGATGGTCTTTAGTGGAATTTTTCCGACCTACTCTGATGATTTTGAAGATCTCAGATCGGCTCTGGAAAAGTTGCAGCTGAATGATGCTTCTCTCTCCTATCAGCCGGAGACCTCTAAGGCACTCGGTTTTGGTTTCAGGGCCGGTTTTCTGGGGATGCTCCATATGGAGATTATTCAGGAGCGTCTGGACAGGGAGTTTGATATCGATATCATTACGACCATGCCCAACGTACGCTACGAGATAGATACGAGCGACGGGAACAGAATTAAGGTAGACAACCCGAGTGAAATGCCCGATGTGGCTCACGTGGATACCGTCTGGGAGCCTTTTATCAAAGCCACCATTTTGACGCCTGCCGATTTTATCGGCCCTGTGATGAATCTTTGTCAGGAGCGGCGTGGTGTCTATGTAAACCAACATTTTATGCAGAATAACCGGGTGGAGATTACCTATGAACTCCCGATGGCAGAGGTGGTTTTTGACTTTTATGACCGGCTTAAGAGCGGTACCCGGGGTTATGCCTCCCTCGACTATGAGTTTATTGAGTATAGGAAAGGGGATCTGGTCCGTCTCGATATTCTTCTGAATGGAGAACAGGTAGATGCTCTCTCCAGTATTACCCACCGGGACAAGGCATTTTATCAGGGCAGAAAAGTATGTGCAAAACTGAAAGAACTGATACCGCGTCAGCAGTTTGAAGTGGCTGTCCAGGCCGCGATCGGATCTCGCATTATTGCACGGGATACGATTCGTGCACTTCGCAAGGATGTAACTGCGAAATGTTACGGAGGAGATATTTCGCGGAAACGCAAGCTGATTGAAAAACAGAAAGAAGGAAAAAAACGGATGAAACAAGTCGGATCCGTGGAGATCCCCCAGGAGGCTTTCCTGGTGGTTTTATCTATGGATGACGATGATTAAATTAACTGCAATTATGAAGAAAAATATAGTAATACTCTCCCTGGCCGCAATCGTTACTCTGATCTCATTTGGTTCGGCCTTTGCCCAATTTGAAGAGCCTGTGCTGCGCAAGGTGACGAAGGCTGAGAGAGCCTCTTTCGAAAGCAGGTTTGCTGATATCAGCTGGTCGGGGCAGGGTTTATACAATCCCACCACCATCGACAGAATTCCCACCATTGAGCTGCGTAGCCGCTTGCAAGCTGTTTTTGGTGATCCTACTCAGACGATCGGAGATCTGATCAACAACAATTTTCGTCCCGGGAAAGCGATCCAGTTTGAATATTGGTTTATCATTGATGGGGAGATGCCGCTGATGATCCTCGATCTGGACGGTCCCTTCGAAAACGGCCTGGTCTATGTGGGTGCAAGCCGGTATATCGACCGGATGCCTCAGGTCAAACGAACTCTCAGCCGCCTGCTGATGAGTGAGGAGGGAGAACCGGCAGAATTTTCCGACTATTTCTATTCACCGCAACGAGAACAGTGGTACCGTGTGGAGTATACAGGCGGTGAATTCAAGCGTGAAATGATCAGCCGGCCCACCACCTTTAATTAATCAAAATAAGTGCGTTGAAAAAGAAGAAGACCAGGAATACCAGATCAGATAAGAACCGGGGGAAAGAGGCCAGCGCAAAGCACTGGGCAAAAGAGTGGCTCGATGCCCTGCTATGGGCAGTGATTGCAGCCATTATCCTCCGGACATTTTTTTTCGGGGCGTACAGAATTCCGACCCCAAGCATGGAGAAAACCCTGCTAACAGGTGACTTTCTGATCGTGACGAAACTGGCGTACGGCCCCCGTACTCCGATGACGCTATCGGTACCCTTTACAGACATGTATATGCCGGGTGTGAATCTTCCATGGTTCCGAATACCGGGATATTCTGAAATCAAAAGAAATGACATAGTGGTATTTAACTACCCGATCGATGTGGCACCGGTTTCTGTGAAGACGAACTACATTAAACGGGCAGTAGGCATGCCGGGCGACCTGATTGAAATTCGTGACAAGGTGCTGATGATCAACAGTGAGCCTGCCGAAGAGTTTGAGACTGTAATGCAACATTATAGGGTAGAGACGCGGGATCGTATACGGCTGAGCGCATCCAAGGTCCGCCAGGCTGGAGGACTCATCATACAGAGCGGCAACAATGCCTATATCCTTAATATGACCGCAGAAGTCGCAGAAACTATTGCGCAATGGGGTGAAATTGAAAGTGTGGAACCGTTTGTGGTCCCTGAGGATTTTGACACGTTCAGCAGGCGCGGTTTTAACTTTTCGAGAGGGTTTATGAACCACGACCATATGCCTGCTTTTACCATCCCTTATGAAGGGCAGGTGGTGGAACTGAGTGCTGAGAACTGGCATCTCTACCAGGATATTGTGGAAAGGTATGAACGGAACTCAGTTCAGAGAAACGGAGGTACCTTTATCATCAACGGAGAGGAGACAAACCGGTATACGATTCGTCAGGATTACTACTTTATGATGGGCGACAACCGCGATGACAGTGAAGACAGCCGCTTCTGGGGGTTTGTGCCGGATGACCATGTGATCGGGAAAGCGGGAATTATCTACTTCTCCTGGGACAAGGAGCGCCTGATGCCCCGATTTAACCGGATTTTCAATTTAATCCATTGATGGAAGCTTTGAAGTCTGCGATTCCGATCCTCTGAATTCAGGCATCGTTTAGAATACCGGGGCTTTAATAGGCTCATCGTTCCGTCTTATATGAGGTATATCGGTTCCTTTATGGGACTCCTATCCCCGAACGACCGGGGTTAAATCACCGGAGAACTACACTGAAAAAGGGGCGCCATATCAGGCAGAGCCCTCCTTCTCTCTGTCAAACTCCGCTTCTGCAAACTCGATACGCCCGGCCAGATCTTCCCATTTGTTAAGCAGATCTGCCAGGCGGGATTTCAGAGCTTCATACTCCAGTGAGACCTCTTTTACCCTTTCGCTGTCGTTGTAGAAGTCCGGATCCGCCATCATGATTTCAATCTCCTCTTTTCTGGACTCTTTCGCTTCAATCTCATTTTCTGTCTTCTCCAGTCGCTTCTTGATGGGGCCGATCTTCCTGGAAAGTGCATTTCTTCTTTCAGCTTCCAACCTTCGCTGCTCTTTCCGGCTCAAGCCCGGTGCTGAATCGCTTTTTTGTCCGGCCTCTTCTTGCTGTTGCGCACTCTCTTCTGCCTTTCTTTCCAGATAGTAACTCACATTTCCCAGCCAGGTTTTAATAGTTTGCGGCTGTATCTCTAATGTTTTGTTTACGATCGGATCGAGGAAGTCTCTGTCGTGAGAGACGATCATCAGTGATCCTTCAAATTGCTGAAGAGCCTGCTGAAGAATATGTTTCGACTGCATATCAAGATGGTTGGTCGGCTCATCAAAAATGAGAAAGTTTCCCGGGTTGAGCAGCATTTTGGCAAGAGCCACCCGGCTTTTTTCGCCACCCGACAGCACACCAATCTTTTTAAAGACATCGTCGTTTGTGAATAGAAAACACCCAAGTATGGTTCTGAGGCGGGTTTCGGGAGCGCCTGTGCCCACGGTTTTCATCTCTTCCAGAATGGTGTTGGCCGGATTTAGTTCCTCCGCCTGGTGCTGTGCAAAATACCCTGTGGTGACATTGTACCCCGTCTCCACCTTGCCATTCTGATAGGGTTCCATTCCCGCAAGTATCCGGATGAACGTAGACTTCCCCGCGCCGTTAGGCCCGACCACTGCAATTTTGTCTCCCCGCTCCACTTCATAATCGATCATCTCAAAAACCTTGTGTTTCCCGTAATGTTTGCCCAGATCTTCGACCTTGATGACGATCTGTCCACTTCTCTCCGGCGGCGGGAAACGGAAAGAGATCTCCTCCTGACTCTCATCAATATGGATCTGCTCCATTTTCTCCAGTTGCTTAATCCGGCTTTGAACCTGCCGAGCCTTTGTCGCTTTATAACGGAAGCGATCTATAAACTCCTGTGTTTGCTTGATCTCCTTTTGTTGATTTTCCAGCTGTTTCTTCAGGAGATCCTGATCCTGCTCATATTTCTTTTCATAGAATGAATAATTTCCTGCATAGTCGAGCAGATCTCCCCGGCTCAGCGCCAGGGTACGCGTCGTCACCGAGTTTAAAAAGGCCTTGTCGTGTGAGACAATGATGACTGCCCCTTCATATAACTTCAGAAAACTCTCGATCCACTGCAGCGATTCTATATCAAGATGGTTGGTCGGCTCATCCAGCAGGAGATAGGTAGGCTTTTGAAGAAGTAATTTACCCAGGGCGATTCTCATTAGCCAACCTCCGCTGAACTCCGTGGTGGAGCGTGAAAGGTCGGACTCCCTGAATCCCAGGCCGGTCAGTACACGCTCAATTTCAGAGCGGAGCCGGTAGGACCCGGAATCTTCCAACTGATGCTGAAGTTGGCCGAATCTCTCAACTGTCTCTTGATATTCTCTGCTTTCCGGATCCAGAAGCTCCAACTTTGTTTGCATGGCCCGGTGTTCTTCCCGAAGTTTCAGTATGTCCTGAAATGCGTGCTCCACCTCTTCGACAACACTCAGCGAAGGATCGGGCTCCACGCCATCCTGCGGGAGATACCCTACCGTAGCTGTTTTGCTCATTTTGACCTGGCCAGAGCCGGCACTTTGCTCCCCCGCTATGATTTTGAGCAGCGTCGACTTCCCTGCTCCGTTTGGGCCTACAAGTCCGATACGTTCCCCTGGATTGATGGTGGCCGAGATATCTCTGAAGAGTGGACGTTCACCAAACCAAAGAGAGATAGAGTCAAGTTGAAGCATAAAGCTGTGTAGAGTTAAAAGATATTATCAATTCAATCAGGGTATACAAAATACAGAGGATACTATTACATTACACCCGAAATAGAGAATAATAAAGCCTTTGGTGCTTCTGTAATGCATGTACCGGAAGCAGGCAGGAAAATATCCGCCCATTCCGCTATGTTTTCTATCGGAAGGAAACTCTCTGAAAACTAAGAGTATATGAAAATAAAGATCCCCATTTTACTCTCTTTTATTGCGGTTCTTATTGCCGGATGCAGTGAGAGCCGGCAGAAACCGGTTCTGGAGTATGTTGTGAGTAATCCAGCAGATACCGGATCCCGGTTTCCTGATCTCTATCACGACCCGTCTGGAGAGCTCTATATGAGCTGGGTGAGGAATGTAGAAGAGAATATTTTTATGTCTCAATACTCGATTTACAGAGATGGCAGATGGAGTGCTGCTGAGACAATTCATATCGGTTCAGATTACCACGTAAGCCCTTCACATTCGATCTCGGTAACCGGAAACAGGGGTGAACCCTCTGCTGCTCATCGTTATCGTGCGTCGGACAGTGATACAGAAGAGTTTCTGACAGAGTTTCGGTTCCGGGACCAGGATCGCGGACGCTGGGAAGAAACATTCGGGCTGCCTGATGCGGGTGACTTGCCATCACATCAGCTGTTTGTAAGAAGTGGCCTCCTCGCGGATGGTTCGTTACTGGTTGTCTGGCTGGAGGCCCCGCTTATCGAAACGGAACCGGATGACGGGCCAGCGGAAGAAAGAAGAGAAGTGGGGGATAAAGTTCTTCTGCAAACGGCCCTCTTTTCGGCCGATGGCGATCTTCTGATGAACAACCAGATTGATGAGGAAGTTTGTGGCCACTGTTCAATTGACTTGACCGGCACGGGTAATGAAATGAGCGTCGTTTACCGGGGAGGAGTGGATGGAGAGGTGAGGATTGCACGTTTTAATGAAAGCACTCTGGATTGGGGCACACCTGAAGTTGTTCAAAGTGCCTCCTCAGGCAGTTTAGCGAGGCTACAGGCTGAAACTCATTCGACGTCAGGTGCCGGAATAGATATGAACGGGAGGTATACGGCGGTTGTGTGGGATACTCCTGGAGAAGAATCGGACAATTGTAGGAATGTCTACCTTACCTACGCTGTAAGTGGAGAAGCGGGATTCAGAACTCCGATTGCCATTGCGGGAACGGATCTTTGCTCCCTGGGCAGGCCGGATGCTTTAGTGGCCGACAGCGGGGAGATGGCAGTCAGCTGGTTGAGGCAGAGCGGTGAGCAGGCGGCGGTCATGCTGTCGTTTGTGTCGGGAGACGGAACAGTACAACAGACAGTACAGGTCGGCATTACCTCCGCAAGCCAGAGCAGCGGTACACCCCGTATTGCCAGAGCAGGCGAATCGGTTATGATTGCGTGGACCCAGACAGCGCCCACTTATAGAGTGAGGACCGCCAGGGTTCCCCTTGAAAACCGTTAAGGTACCGTTAAATTAATAATGTAAACGAGACAAAAACATGATTCAACAAAGACCCAATAACATGCACAAAAGAGTCGGAGTAACCGTACTGATTGTCAGTTTTATGCTAAGCCTTGGAGCGGCGGGATTAGATGCTCAAAATAAGAGAAGTGACTATCTGGATCAGGCTCATGAAATCCTGGAACGCGTACCACTTTTCGACGGACACAACGATGCGCCCTGGCAATACAGGAACAGGGTGGGATACAAATTTTCGGAGCTCGATTTTACAGACACGTCCCACCTCAGCAGGGATATGCATACCGACATCAGACGACTGAAAGAAGGGAAGGTGGGAGCACAATGGTGGTCCGTCTATATTTCTGCGAATATTCCTGAATCGGAAGCTGTCTCACAGACGATGGAACAGATCGATTTTGTCTACAGAATGGCAGAGAAATACCCCGATACCTTTGAAATGGCTTACACAGCAGACGATGTGGAAAGAATTTTAAATAGCGGAAAAATCGCATCTCTGATCGGTATGGAAGGGGGGCACTCAATCAACAATTCTCTGGCTGTATTGAGAATGTTCTATCAACTGGGTGCAAGATATATGACCCTCACCCACAGCCGGACACTGGACTGGGCGGATGCTGCGGGAGACGATCCCCGGCACGACGGTCTGAATGAGTTCGGTGAGGAGGTGATCCGGGAGATGAACCGTCTTGGCATGCTGGTCGATCTCTCCCATGTGACCCCGGCTACAATGAGAGATGCCATCCGGGTTTCAGAAGCGCCCGTCATGTTTTCTCACTCGAATGCCAGAGTGGTTTCAGGCCACCCCAGGAATGTGCCGGACGACGTTTTGCAACTCATTCCTGAAAAGGACGGAATAGTGATGGTGACCTTTGTGGAATCATTCACATCAGAAGAACTGCGACGTTACTATGCGGAACGAAACGGATTCCGTGCAAAAACCGAGTCTCTCTATCCCGGACAGCCTGAGGTGGTTGCGGAGAAGATGAGGGAGTGGGCTGAGGCCAATGAGATGCCCAAATCTACTCTGGAACAGGTGGCTGACCATATCGATCACATCCGGGATCAGATTGGTACCGACTATATCGGAGTTGGTGGAGATTACGATGGTATCTCTTCACTTCCACTGGGGCTGGAAGATGTCTCCACCTACCCTGAGCTTTTTGCGGAATTGCTGAAGCGCGGCTATACAGAGGAGGAGCTGGAAGATATCGCAGGACGCAATATGCTGCGAGTGATGAGAAAAGCAGAGCAAACCGCAAACAGATTGCAGGGTGAACGGGAACCTTCTGAAGTTCTGATCACTGATTTTGATGAATAGCAGTCTGTATAGAAAAACCGTTACCGAAGCCGGGGTGAGGTTGATCACGTCAATCTCCCTTGCTTTGGACAACAGGAGGATGAAGAGGCAGAGATAAAAAAATCGTCTCTTTTTTATATATTTAACCCTGCAACATAGCTATCTCCGTTAATACCTTAACCAACTAACCAGATTAATAACGTGGCTGAAGATAAACAATCTAAACCTAGCGAGACCCCGGAAGCGACGAAAAAAAGTTCTCTTTTTAACAAGTTTCTGAACCTGATTGAGAGATCGGGAAACAAATTGCCTGATCCGGCCATTCTATTTTTCTTTTTGATGATCTTCATCTGGATCATCTCAGCGGTTTTATCTCCGCTGAGCTTTAGCGAGATCGATCCCAGAACCGGTGAGCAGTTGATTGTTTACAACCAGCTGACAGGCGACAGTCTGGCGGCCTTTCTGGCAGGAATGATAGAAACGTTTGTTCTGTTTGCCCCGCTGGGGATCGTTTTGGTAGCGATGCTTGGGGTGGGTGTTGCTGAGCATTCGGGATGGATTGATGCGGGGCTCAAAAAACTCCTGAACTTTACTCCTGCAACCTTTCTGACACCGATGCTTATTCTGATCGCCATCATCAGCCATACAGCTGCCGATGCCGGTTATGTGTTGGTGATCCCGCTCGGGGGAGTGATCTTCTATGCAGCAGGCCGGCATCCGCTGGCAGGTATTGCTGCTGCATTTGCAGGGGTAAGTGGGGGATTCTCGGCAAATTTTATCCCCTCTGCCATTGACCCCATGCTGGCCAGCATTACATTGGAGGCTGCCCGGATCTTTGATCCCGAAATTGTACTCAATCCGATCAATAACTGGTACTTCACCTCCGCTTCAAGTGTGCTGATTGTCCTTGTCGGCTGGTACATTACGGATCGAATAGTGGAGCCTCGTCTGAAGGGGCTTGACATTGACGGCGATGAGGATCAGATCCCACAGATGGTACCGATCACGGATAGAGAGAGCCGTGCGTTCTGGTACGGATTTATTGCGATGGTACTGGGCCTGGTCGGTCTTTTTCTCTGGGCCCTTCCTGAAGGATCGGGGTTGAGGGATCCTAACTGGGATAACCCTGAGGTGAGTTCGCTTTTCTCACCCAATGCCTCTCTGATGCAGGCGATCGTCCCCTTAATTTTTGTGCTGATGCTGATTCCGGGGGTGGTTTACGGATTCGCTTCCGGTAAATACAGCTCCTCCAGAGATATGATTCAAAACATGACGAAATCGATGGAGAGCATGGGGTACTATATTGTGATGGCCTTCTTCTGTGCACTCTTCATCGATGCGTTTAATCAGTCAAATGTGGGCTTGCTGATCGCTGTAAAAGGTGCAAATTTTCTGGAAGCTCTCTCTCTGCCCGGCCAGGTTACTATTGTCGGTATCATTATACTGAGTGCATTTGTAAATCTCTTTATCGGATCTGCTTCCGCTAAATGGCTGCTGGTATCACCGATTTTCGTGCCCATGCTGATGCAACTCGGTATTTCACCCGACTTGACACAGGCTGCCTACCGGGTGGGAGATTCCGTTTCCAATATCCTTACACCACTACTGCCCTACTTTCCGCTGGTCGTGGTTTTCTGCCAGCGATATGTGAAGAGTACAGGGATTGGTACGGTGATCTCTATGATGGTACCCTACACGATCATCTTCCTGATCGCCTGGACCATCTTCCTGATCATCTACTGGGCGATGGGCATCCCGCTCAGCTTTGAGGCACACTACGTCTACCCGGCAAATTAACGGCTGGCTCTATTCAAAATCTGTGGAGAAGCGGGTTGCCACCCGCTCTCTCAGATTAAATGAGCTGCTCATCACTTCACCATAGGCGCCGGCACTCCGGATAGCCACCAGATCCCCTCGCTTCAGCTCGGGGAGCATCATTCCATTTCTGAAGGTATCTGATGTTTCGCAAATGGGGCCCACCACATCATACTTAACAGGCGGCCGGTCGGAGGTGAGAGCATCTATATGATGAACTGCCTGATAGAGGGCTGGCCGGATCAGCTCAGTCATTCCTGCATCTATCACCGCAAAATTGGTGTTCACTCCCTCCTTAATAAAAAGTACCGAAGAGATCAGGCTGCCGCACTGGCCGGTAATACTCCGGCCCAGTTCGAAGTGAACCTGTTGGCCCTCCCGCACTTTCAGGTGTTGTTCAATCAAATTGAAGAAAGATTCAAAATCAGGGATCGGCTCCCCGTCCGGGTA
>CALKWT010000061.1 GCA_938003885.1 uncultured Balneolaceae bacterium
GTTCCTAGGTGCGGAAGCTATGGCTTGAGATGGTCTCCTTCCCTCCCGTCATAGGGAGGGGGATTTCTCTTTCTTAAAGTTAGATGGTTGGATGCTAAAGGTACGAAACCAGAGCCAGATCCCGGGGAGAAGAGGAAGAAGGGCAGCTACCGTCACCCACGTGTACACCCCCGGCGGCATCAGCCATGCCGGCCAGTATCCGCTGATCATGGCAAGGGTCAGTAAAACGGAGAGTACACAGAGGGAAAAAACTATTTTGGCAAGGCGGTCCTGCAGAGGATGGAAACGATCTATAAGCGTAAGGGATGCGATGCCTAACAGATGAATATGGAGATAGAGTATCCGGACACCCTGTTCACCGGGCCAGATATCCACTGGCATCACAGCGATAATCAGGGCGGCTGCTTTAATGGTCAGCAGCAGGCCTGTGGTTTTCAGCAAAAAAGTATGGAAGATGTTGTGCCTGTACATCAGTCGAAGATTCAGTATTAATGAGATCGAAATGAGTATCAGGCCGGCATAGGCAGCGATCAGCATGGAAGGGGTCAACAGGGCTCGATTCAGACTGAAGGGGAAGACCAACATGGATCCAAAGAGAATTGGATTCCATAGCCATCCGGATCTCAATTCGGAAGCTGGGACCTCTGCCCTGTCCCAGATCAGCCCCAGAACTCCAAGTGTTACCCACCCCTCGGTAAAAACGCCAAGGAAGAAGTGGGTCATCGATGTTGCAAAAAGAGGGTTGTCAATATCGGTAAATTGAAAAACAGACACTCCCCACGCCCCGAGTGAGCTGATGAGCAGGGTGACCAGTGCAGCATCAAAAAAGACGAGTGCTGGCCTGTTGCTACTCTGTCTGCGGTTTACATACCATAGGACGGCGAACCAGTACCATGTGATCATCACCAGCCCGGAGATGATCGCCGCCAGGGGCAGCCTGAGGGATGCCACAGGTACCGCATGATAACCGAAAAGCAGGAAAAGTGGGTAGGACAGAAATCCAAGGCCGATCATTGTATATAGACAGGGCTTTAAACCTGCCGGTGTTTTCTCGTTCTCCCCATCTCCAAGTGCGGCGACCATCCAAGAGAGCAGAGGAGGCGTGATCCAGTTAAAAAACATCAGATGGGAGTGAGCATGGCGGATATTGGCAAATCCGAGATCTCCCGGAAGCGGATAGAACAAGCCATAGCGGTAGAGGAATCCGGTAAATGCGGCGACTAAGAAACTGAAAAGGGACAGTTGCCAAATTCTTTTCTGCAAGGCTTATCACTCCGTTTAGAGATTCTACCAAGGGGAACTACCTATTCAACTTTGAAAGGAAGATCTGATCGGCAGTCGTAAATCTCACAGTGATTGTCTGCCGGTGGATCCCAGATCTGCAATTCAAGAGAGGCGGGAGCCGGAGCTCATACCCCTATGCCCTTCGGGCCATACTCCAAAATAGGGAATGGATATAAATTTTCTAAGAATTTGGAAAAAGCACGGCACGGCCGGCCACCTTTTGTGGACCTGACTTTAAGACGTTACAGCAGAGCGATTCTGTTTGGCGGGCAGCCGCCACCCCAACACTTTACCGGGGGTGAGCGGCCACGAGATCAACGATAGGCCGGACAGTAAAGAAGAACGCTTACTGATCCCACCAGACGGGGCTGACGGTCATTTCATCATTGCCCTGTTTTGATGCATTTTCATTGTTGGTAGAGCGTTCAGATTCAGGATACATGAATCGGAGAGGCCTCTCATTTTGACCGATACCTGATGCTGCTGAATTGGGGAACTCAGGCCATCCGAGACGCCGGTAATCATTCCACGCTTCAATATTGCTGATGGAGTTCAGGGCCAGCCACTTTTGGCCGATAATCCGCTCGATTTTGTCGGGCGCCGTTTGATAAATCACACTCTCCTGATTCAGGTACTCATCCAGCAAGCTTTCATCAATCTCTGTCTGCCTGAAGGATTCCAGAATGGCACTCTTGTAGAGGCGGTCCGCAGACTCGCTGATCCACCCCCTTTCCGCTGCTTCGGCCTGAAGAAAGAGGCTTTCGAATGAGGAGAAGAGAATATTGGGCTGTTCCGGACTTTTGAAAATTCCGGCAGGCCTGTGGCCGTTCTCTTCAGGGCCCAGAAAGGCGGATGTGTTTTCAGGATGATAGCGCGGGTCAGATGTGTTTTCATTTCCGAAAATCACCCCGTTGAATTCGCCGTCGATAGCAATATAGAGCTGCCGGATCCGCGGGTCATTTCGTGTTTGATACTGTTCAATCAGGAACTCTGTAGGACGAATATAGTGATGTACGGATGTGGTACTTCCTCCCTGGTCGCGATAGAATTTGGTATAAAAGTTGTTGGGCTGGGAGGAAGAGTACCCCGGATTCACCGTTACGGTTTCTCCTTCCGACAGAAAACCGGAACCTTCCGCCATGATTTTGTCAATTTCAGTTTGAATATAGGAGTCGTTGCCTGTTTCACTTTGGCGAATCAGTGCACGCAGTTTGATGGTATTGCCAAACCTGGCCCACATCACACGATTCCCTTCAAACAGAATGTCATCCTCGCGCCCTCCCGAGAGGTTAGCAGAAGTTTTTACCTCTTCAATTCCCAAAGAGATCAGGTCGATCGATTTCCGGTATACCTGCTCTCCATCCTCATAGGAAGGAGTGGGATTGGACGTCCCCTGCAAGGCGTCATCGAAAGGGATGTTGTTATAAAAATCGACCAGTCGCAGAAAGTGCCATCCCTGCATAATTTTCGCAGCACCGGAGTAGAAGAGATCATTTTTTTCATCAGCCTCCGATTTGATCAGTTCATAATAGAGAAGGTTGTTGAAACTCTCTTCCCAGACTGGGATCCCATCTCTCTGATTCCGTATGGAGGGGCCGTTATAGGTTTTTAAATCGTAATATTGATTGCTGCCATCGGAGTTTGTCCCCCAGTATCCGCCCCAGAATCCCCCGATGATATTCATCTGATCAGATTCTTGAATGGCAGTACTTAGCAGAGCCGCCGGAAATTTGTGCCGGAGGCCAAGATTGGTAGAGCCGGGAGCATTGGGATTGTCATTTACGTTCAGAAAGTCTTCACACCCTGACATTAACGGCAGGAAAAGAAGGGTGGCGATAACAATAAAGAAAGATCTCATTCTGGTCATCATGTGTTGAGAGATTCCGGGCTGATTCTGCCATTTGCAAGAAGGCCCGGACAGTTACAATGTTTAGTAGTCTACAGATTAAAATTTCATGTGGATGTTAAACCCAAAGTTTCTCATGGGCGGTATATGCCGGAAACTGACATATCCGTCTGTCTGATTGTACATATACTCCGGATCTGCGAAATCATTGTCGGGATGGGTAATCATAAAGAGATTGGTCCCAACGATCCCGACCTTCACTTCCCTGAAGGGGGAGTCGATCAGCCAGGAGGCGGGCAGGGAATAACTGATCGCCAGCTCGCGAAGCTTCAAAAAGTCGGAGGGTGCGGCGCCCTGCGCACTCCAGAAGGCCTTGCCACCTCCCGATGTGTAACGATCTTTGTTCTCCACATAAACGCCTTCTTCTACTTCAATAACCGAGTTGGGCCAGATAAAAGGTTCCCGGTTATAGCGAGCAGTCTCGGGGTGAGTGCCCGCAGTGTACATACGGGGGATCACCTCGGAGTAGAACCAGCCGCCCATACGCCAGTCGAACTGGGCATTCACCGAAAACCCTTTATAATGGAACCGGCTGTTTATACCCATGGTATAGGGTGGAACAAGCGTGCCCAGCAAGGTATTGTCGATCGCCTTGACAGGGTCCCCGTTCTCTCCCACGACCACTCTGCCCTGCGGATCCCTCTTATAATCACTCACCATCAAGCTCGGAAACTGCTCTCCCAGCACGATGAATGATTGCCTGAAGTTCTGACGGATCTGAAGCCCTTCGTAGAGCTCTCTTACCACATTATAGGTATAGGCAAAGTTAAACCCGGCATTCCACTGGAGATTCTGATTTCTGATGATATCCCCTGAAAGATTCAGTTCAATAATGTCATTGGTCATTCGTCCGGCGTTCACCAGGGCACTGTTGTATCCGGTTGCCCGGGAAGTAGAGGCGTCAAAAATCTGTCCGTCAGAATCTGAATAGACATAGGTGGCGCCCAGATGCAAGCGGTGGTCAAAAAAGCTGGTCTCAAGGCCAACTTCCCATGAAGTAACAAACTCCGGCTTAATATTGGGGTTCGGGTTTGAAAGGCCGGGGTAGAAGCCGGTCAACCCATCGTAGGGAAACCCGTTATTCTGGGTGTAGGAGTTATTGAGCTGATAGGGGCTTAAGGTCACGTTTCCGGTCTTGTTCCACGAACCATAAAGTTTGGCAAAGGAGAGGGGACGGAAGTCCCGGAGCTGCGGTATGGCATCTGTCAGGATCAGGGAGAGACTCACACCAGGGTAGAAGTAGGAGCGGTTGTCCGGTGAAAGGGTGGAGACCCAGTCGTTGCGGCCGGTCAGTGTAAGGTAGAGATAATCATCAAAACCGGTGGTGAGCTCGCCGTAAACCGCCATCGATCGAAACTCCTGAATAGTTACACTGCCATCCAGATTTCCGGAGCGGCTGTCGGGATTCAAAACGTCGGGGTAGAGAAGTTGGTCGGTTCCCAGAGATGTTCTCTTTCTGTAATCCGACCGGACATTCTGGCCCAGGAGCAGATTGGTGCTCACTCTGCCGAAATTCTGACTGAATCTGAGAATCAGGTCACTGTTCAGCTTGGAGTAGGAGGAGGTGCCGTCGGTCAGCGACCCATCCACATTCCGGGTGCCCTCCGCTTCAAATTTACGGGTGAAGTTCCGGTAGTTTTCACTGCTGCTAAAGAGGCCAATACGGTAGATTGCGCTGAACCAGTCTGTGAAGTTGTAGTTCAGCTCTACCAGCCCGTTGATGATGTTTTCTGAACTCTCATTTCGGATGTTGTCGATCATGAAATAAGGGTTGCGGTACCAGCTTCTGGCGGATGTAAAATAGTTGTGAGGGTTGCCCGGCGAATCGGGATTCTCCCAGTCGCGAATCAGATTGTGATTGAAATTGGCTGGATACTGATAAGCACCTACCCAGGGCCCGTCGGGGGTGATATCCTTTCGGTTGTTGACGAAATTGATATTGTATTTGGTGTCCAGATTTCCAAAGGCGCGTGTTCCGTTAAACCGGAGGTTCACACGGTCGTTGGTGTCTTCAGGGATAATGCCCTTCTGGGTGACATACTGTGCGGAGAGAAAATAGGTACTGTTTTCACTGCCTCCAGCAAACGATATGTCGTTCTGGCTGTTCACTCCGGTATTGAAAAGATCTTTTCGCACATCGTGTGAGGGGGCCGCATACCTGATCTGAGGGCGGGTTCCATCGGGGAGCGGGAGCCCAAAATCCCGCATGGAGCCGTCGAAGGCCGGGCCCCACGACTCATACTGGGTAGGGCTGTAGACACCGTCATTACCCTGTCCGTACGTCGTTTGCCTCGGTGGGAGCATATAAACATTGGAGAACGTGGTAGTATGGCTGAAGTTCACCTCAGACTGGCCCGGGTAACCCGATTTGGTCGTAATCATAATAGCACCGTTAACACCTTCGGAGCCATAGAGTGCGGCCGCATTGGCACCTTTCAATACGGTAATACTCTCCACATCATTTGGATTCAGTCTGGAAATGGATGGCACAGGCATTCCGTCCACAACATAGATTGGGTCGTTCGGATCCCGTCCATCCATGCTGTTACTCGATATGCGAGTCAGAGAGCGGGTTCCCCGGAGTCGAATTCGGATTTCCGGGTCCACCTTGCTGTCAAACACGTTGATCCGAAGCCCCGAAACTTTGCCTTGCAGCCCGGTCAGGGGGTTGATGGTTCTTCCGCGGTTGAGCTCTGCACTTCGAACAATCTCAGCGCTTCCTCCCATCTCCCGGGAAGGACGTTCGAGCCCCAGGGCGCCGGTCACCACCACTTCACTTAGAAGGAACCGGTCTTGTACCATAGAAATTTCGTAGAGTTTCTGATCCGGCTGAACAGTGAATCTTTCGGTTGTGAACCCGATATAGGAGACAAGGATTACATCACCGGGTGAAGCAGAGAGTTCAAACCAACCCTCACCATCCGTTGTCGTACCAGTGACGGTACCTTCAACGGTCAGGGTGGCCCCCGTCAGGGGGAGTCCGGTATCGGCCTCTTTAACGGTACCGGAGATAGTTTGTGCAAAAGAATTTACATTTAAAGAGAACAGGAGCAGAACTCCCAAGGCAAGCGATAGTTGTGATTTGGACATTTTAAACAATAATACTCAACCCTTATTTAAACTTGGTCTAAATATAGGGAAAAATGTGGCTTTATAGTCAAGCAGGAGGGGAAATATCTTTTCGCAGTTGTAAATCAGTGAAAAAGCGGTTTTCCGGATCAGGAGAGAAGAAAGTGGTCACGAATGGAAAAGCAAGACATGGCACTCTGTCGGTTGCCTTGTGCCAGGATGCCGCAGTGTGGGCCAACTTGGGAACCGTATCGTGCGGATAAATCCTTTACTTCTACATTTCTATGTCAGAGTGGAGAACCTGCTCCCAGTGCTCTGCGAATTTGATGAAGATGATGAAGGTTGTGTTCGGCTATTTTATCAAACTCCTGCTGAAGGGTCCGCACCCCCGTGTCACTATGAATAAATTCAAGGTGGCCATCCCTCTGGTAATGAAGCCGGGCATAGAAGATATTCCCGTCCCGGGAAGCTTCGTAGAGCGCACGGGCGAGTTCCATCGGGCGGGCCTGGTAGTGAAGCTTTTCGGCCCATGCATCCTGATCAAAACCTTCAATCCGTGGGGTGGGCTCAGTGATCGTACGGCGGATTCGTTCGAAGAGAACCGTTTCAACATCGGCCAGATGGTGCAGGATCTGACGGACGGACCATTTCCCCTGCTCATAGAATCTTTGAAGATCCCTCTCTTCCAGATCAAAGAGAGGAAGTGTTTCTGATTTCGTTTCTCGAAGCTGCCGGATCAGGGAAATTTCTGGCATTCGTCAGGTGTTTTAGTGAGAACGGCACAATGGTTTACCGAAAAGTAATCATTCCGGATCCATATCAAAACAAAAATGTTACCGAACATAGAATGGCCATCAGGCCGTTCCCCCCACCGAGCCAGCACTTCCTATAAAACATACAGGCAGTGTTCTCAGTACTAACTTAAAATTTTAAGCCCGACAGCGCCGCAGATGATGAAGGTGAGGAAGATGAGCCGGAGTATGCCCGCAGGCTCTCTGAAGAATATGATTCCGGAGAGTACCGCTCCCGTTGCCCCAAGTCCCGTCCAGACTGCATATGCGGTGGCCATTGGAATTTTTTCCATCGCCAGGGCGAGAAAGAAAAAACCGAAAGCAAAGGTAAACACGACAGCCCCCAGCCATAACAGGGATCTCTTTTTCAAAAATAAATTGATGCTGGCCACACCAAAAATTTCACCAAAACTGGCCAATATCAAAAAGAACCACTCCATCTACTGCACCCTCTCCTCGATTGGTTGTTCGGTTGTTGTCAGCTGGATGCCCACAACCCCGATGATAATAAGAGCGATACAGAGCCCTGTGCCTAATGAAAATTCTGATCCCAGCAATGTAAAATCGATCAGGGCAATTGCTGCTGCACCTGAACCAGTAAAAACGGCGTAAACGGTCCCCGAAGGCAGTTTTTCGCATGCTTTGATGATGCAGTAAAAACTAATTATAATTGCGAGAACCGTGCCTGCCCATTCTAATGCAGTGTCAGAGAACTTTAAGCCCAAAACCCAGAACACTTCTACAATGGCTGCAAAGAGCACATAGATCCAGCTGTTCATTTAAATGCTCCTGTGTTGGTTGTGTACCTATAGATTGTTGAAGTTGACATTCTTAATTAGAAGATCTGATTGAGGTATGAAAAGTGTGCAGTTATGGAAGTTACAGATGCTTTACAGAACCGGAAATTGACCGGGCCTGAGCAGCGTGTGAACAGGTCGGAAGTAGTCGATCTCTTTGTGATAATCATCTTTGAAATTTGGCAAATAGCGATTTGCCAAAGCGTCCCTGAATATATTGAAAAAGTGTCCACTATGAAAGCGGGCCGGCGGCTCTGAAGAATCAGGGAGGTTGACAGGTCTCAGCATCAGAAAAGGTAACGGCATCAGCATACACTTCTCCAGACCTGCTGTAAAAAACATGGATTACCGGAATGGCCCTCATAAAGTGATTTATACGTATTTCAGGTATAAATCACTCAAAGGCCTCGTTACCAAACGTTTGGCATACTATACCGCGCCCGTTTGATCCGGATAAAATCGATGATTTGCGTTCCACTTCTGCCTACTCTTCTTCACCTATATAGATGATACGCCAGATCCGGCCCTGAACGGAATCAGAAATATAGAGGGCACCATCGGGGCCTGTTGCGAGTCCCATGGGCCGGTGAGCAGCATCACCGGGTGAGGCGATCGGATCGACCCCTGGAAATCCATCTGCAAATATTTCATAGTCACCTGAGGGGGACCCCTCCTGGTAGGGTACAAATGTCACATTATATCCCTGTTGATTCAAGGTGCCCCGATTCCAGGAGCCGTGAAATGCAATAAAGGCGCCTTTCTGGTAATGTTCCGGGAACTGGTCTCCGGTGTAAAAAAGGAGATCATTCGGTGCCCAGTGGCCCGGAAATGCAACTTCCGGTTCAAGGTAGTCTGCACAATCCCCTGTTTCCTGCCCATCTCCACCATATTCCGGCGCGAGAACACGGTGTCCCTGTTGCCAGTCATAATAACAATAGGGCCACCCTGCATTTGCATCCTGCTCCAGGCGTAACAGCTCTTCGGCTGGCAGATCTGCATTCTGCTGTTCTGTAAAAAGTTCGGGCCAGAGCTGGTCCAGCTGGTCACGGCCATGTTGCATGACGTAGAGGGCACCGGTATCGTGGTTCCAGTCAATGCCTACCATATTCCGGATTCCGGTGGAATAGCGGACCCCATCTTCTTGCTGTGTCTGGCCAGGAGTGCTATCTGAAAACCGCCACACACCGCCTTGAAGTTCAAGCTGCTGACATGGCTCCTGTCCGGGCGAGCCGGGGGTGCGGGGCTCCTCCTGGCAGTTGTTGGAAGGAGCGCCGACTGCGACATAGATATGCCCGTTGTTATCAAAAGTAAAGGTTTTCGACGCATGGTCGGATTGGCTAAGAAAGCCGCTGATCATAATTTCGGGCTCTCCCTGCGGGATCAACTCTTCGTTCTCCGGCATGGGCCAGCGGTAGACGGACTCGGTGTTGGATACCCAGAGATACCCGTCGTGGATCTCCATACCGGTTTCCCATAGAATCCCGCCCCGTACGGGGGTCATATTGCTGAAATACTCCACTACATCGATACGGTAATCTCCCGTGGTATCACGAAGTGCTGCCACACCTCCCTCTTGGCCACGTGTTTTAAGGTAGATATCCCCGTTGGATGCAACGGCCAGATGACGGGCAGGCCCGATGTTGTCTGCAATAACAGAGGCGCAAAAACCGTCAGGAAGAGTAAGCCCGCCGTTGTCCGGGTCGCAAAGAATTTCAGCACTGGTTTCAGTTCGGTCGCTCTCTCCTGCGGATTCACAACCCGCAGCAACCAGCAACATCAGAAATGTGAGTATGCCGAAAAATGATCTGTCCGGGGATCTTGGTTTTAGATGGGTGAAGGTCGGATTATTATCGGAATAATTCATAGTAAAGAAATAGAATGAAAAATTTGTTATTTATGGTGTTAGTGAATGCTACCTAATCCAGGGGGATAAATGCCAGGCTGCTTTGAGAGGTCATCGGGATGATCAGCTGGTTGTTGTCCGGATCGTAACACATGGAAGCTGCACTTGGTATGTTTTCAGCAATCAGTTCGGCCTCCTCACCTGGCCGGATTCGCGAGACACCGCCATGGGTAACACTACTTATGTATTTCGTACCGTCCGGTAAGATTTCCAGGCCGTCACTGCCTGGCTGGAGAGCCTTTTCAGTTTTCAGTAGCTCCCCGTTGGGAGAGTAGGTAAGAATATCATGGTTTCCGAAGTTTGCCACGACAATATTGCCTTCCGGATCGATTGCAATTCCGTTTGGCTTATCGATGGGGCCCGCAACGGAGAATATCGATATTCTCCCTTCCGGGGTAATCTTCCAAACCAGCCACGATTGCGGATCGGGATCGGGTCCCATATCCCCGGTCTGGGTAGTATAGATGGTACCATCCTCCGCAACAGCAATATCGTTGATCCAGGGGGAGTCTTCGAGGCGGACATCTTCCAGCGGCCGGCCGGTTTTTAAATCAAAACGCCGGATCACGGCAATGGACGGGGCACTGCTGTCGGTGCCTCCATCCCGGTCTGCGACATAAAGAATGCCACCGGCAATTTCGCTTCCAAGAGGATCATTTAACACCAGCTTCGGATTCAGAGTCTCCCGTTGCTGCGTATTCTGTACCCCGATCCAGCGGACGGTATGTACGGTTCCATCTGTATTGATCAATGAAATGTAACCGTCATTTTCCTGAATGGTTTGGCGGACTCCCTGACTCGGGACAATGATCAGTTCTCTTTCGGCGTCATAGATGCAACTTTCCGCTGAGTTCAGTGCACCGAACACTTTAACATTGGAGGAGATAGCACCAAATTCGGTTCCCGGGGTGGATTGCAGAGGCAGGCCCAGCTCGTTTCCCGTTTGAAAGGTGTTCCCGTTCCGGGCATTTTGTGCGAGAGCTGCACTGCCTGAACTTAGAAAAACAATGAGGCAGAGAATAGGTATCAACTGCGAAATCGGCAGGTTCATAGAGAGAGAATCTTGTTTGAGGTTCATGATAAAAGAGATTTGGCTATCGGGATCCTTGCCGGGCAGAGCCGGGCCTTCTGTTATGGCAGCACGCCCTTTCCAGCACATCTTTTCGCCTACCTGACAGACACCCTGCCCCGGATGCCACTACGTTAACCATGGTTTTTCTCCTATCGTTCACTCTGATTCCGTCCCGTGCTCTCTTTCCATAAAGAAACAAGTAGATGGGGCGCAATCAGCTGTGAGGCGACCCGGACTTTTGGATCTATGATCAGTTAAGAGATCATTTAATTGATAAATAAAGTAAATTTAAAAGTTCATGATTGATTTTAGTATAATGGATCTCTTTATTTTTAAATTACATTCAGTTAAATCCCAGATCTCAAAGACGATACAAAGATGGAAAGAAAAGATTTCTTAAAAACAAGCCTGCTTGCAGGTGCTTCACTTGCTGGCGGCCGGGGGTTGGTTGCCCGAAACAGAGAACCGCTTTCGCAGGATGAACTCCTTCAGACCCACAACTTCAAACTGAAATATGCACCGCACTTTGGAATGTTTCGCAACCATGCAGGAAACGATCCGGTAGATCAGATCAATTTCATGGCGGATCTTGGGTTTAGGGGTCTTGAAGATAACGGGATGAAAGGGCGGGATATCGCCACCCAGGAGAAGATTGCGCGAACACTTGAAGATAGAGGAATGACGATGGGTGTATTCGTCGGACATACGATTTTCTGGAGCGAACCCAGTTTAAGTACCGGTAACCCCGAATACAGAGATCGGTTTCTGAATGAAATTGAGGAGTCAGTGGAAGTAGCAAAGAGAGTGGGTGCGAAGTGGATGACCGTAGTTCCCGGCCATATAGACCTTCGTCTGGATATGGATTATCAGGAGCTGAATGTGATCGATGCGCTTAAACGAGCCTGTGATATTCTGGAGCCGCACGGGCTGACCATGGTCCTGGAACCTCTCAATACACTTCACAATCACCCTGGAGTCATTCTCACCAAAACTTCACAGGCTTATAGAATCTGCAAACATGTCAATAGCCCTTCTTGCAAAATATTGTATGATGCCTACCATCAGGCCATCACCGAGGGGAACATGATCCCGAACATAGAGAGGGCGTGGGATGAAATCCCCTATTTTCAGCTTGGGGACCATCCCGGCCGAAATGAGCCGGGAACGGGCGAGATCAACTACCGCCATATTTTTAAATATCTGTATGACAAAGGCTACGATGGGATTGTAGGGATGGAGCATGGAAAGTCGGAAGGTGGCCTGGAGGGTGAACTCAAGCTAATTGAGGCGTATCTGAAAGCGGACGACTTCCCTGTTTAACCCGGATTGGGAAAGCCTCCTGCAGAACGTATGGCAGGAGGAGTACTCAGCTGGAAAATGGAGGTGTGCGGAGTGGGATACAGAAAGAACGTTCTTATTCGGATAGGAATCTATCCGCTCCCGGCGACCTCCACTCCTTTATCTCACCGTCAACAAGCTTGAAAAGGATCGCTTCTGTATCGAGGATATGTCCGATCAGCCGGAGGCCTTCTTCGGGATCCATCAGGGTGAGGGCAGAGGCGAGAGCATCCGTTTTCGTGGCGGATGAACCGATCACCGTAGCCTGGATCTGCTGATCAGCCCCTAGCCCGGTTTCAGGGTGCAGGATGTGTGAGTAACGTTTGCCGTCTATTTCTATGTACTGAAAGAGGCCCCCGGAAGTCGCAACCGTTGCGTTGTTGACCTGCAGCCTCACCAGGTCGATACCCCCTGCCGCAGGAGCAGGTTTTGGGACGGCGACACTCCAGGATGTCCGGCCGGGAGGAGGGTTCCCTGCCGTGATATCACCGCCCGCATCAATGAGAGCTGAGGAGATTCCGAACGACTGTACAGTTTCAAGCGCTCTTGCAGAGGCATACCCCTTTGCGATCCCTCCCAGATCCAATTCCATCCCCGGCTTTTCAAGCATGCCGCTCTGAGTGTCATGCCGGAGAACCAGATGCCGGTAGCCCGACCTCCTGATAAGTGCGTCCAGATCCTCCGGTGCGGGCAGCACAGGCACCGGCTGGCTGCGAAGCTCCCTCCACGCCTTACTCATCGCTCCTACAGTTACATCAAACAGTCCACCGGTCTGATAGGAGATCCACTGAGCCTGGCTCAGTATTTCAAAGAGTGGCTCACTTAGCCGGACAAACTTTCCCGATCCGGAAGTCTGAGAAAACTGGTTGAGTTCGCTCTCCGGCAGATAGTCACTCATGATGTTGTTCAGGCGCTCTATTTCCTGAAAGGCATTGCTGGCGGCAAGCTCAGCTACTGAATCGCTCTCAGCATAGAGCGTAATTTTGAACAGTGTGCCCATATGATGTTCTTCGAAAGTGTATGGCTTCACCGTCTGGGCAGATACATTCGGCCCTTCTGCCAGAGTCAGCCAGAGATAAAAAAGGGAAAGCAAGAGTTGTAGAGAGGATTTAGGGATCACCATTCGGTCGTCTGCTGCTATTAAGTATTGAGGGGGATAAGATAAAGAGGAACGGGCGGATTCTCACCATTGTTTTAGAAAGGCTTCCTCTATGGCAGGCATCCCGTAGAAAGGGGTTCGGCCTTGAGGAGTCCTGTAGCAGAAGCAGGTATAAAATCGGAGACGTACTCGACAGGACAAGGAGGAGTCTCGGCGTGGCTGTCAGTCGGTCCGGGATGGCACGCTTTGAAAGGCCCGGCTGTTTTAAATCAGGCAGGAAATAAACAAAAATATTTTCAACAACCTGGTTTAATTATAACGGAAAAACTGCTAAATTTAGAATCTTTGATTTAATCGTTGTGCCAATGTAGCTCAGTTGGTAGAGCAACGCTCTCGTAAAGCGTAGGTCGTCGGTTCGACTCCGATCATTGGCTCTTCTTAAGTTGTGAACTCCGGGTTATTCCCTGCGGTATATTGTCGGCAGTAACCGGTTTCTTTCTCAAAGACACCCGGCGCATCCTGCTGGCAAATTACCGGTACAGTGTTACCCGGTGCGAACACAGTAATTGCCAGAAGCAGTTGCGTATACTATTTTTAGCAGCTCCGGTCTTGTTTTCTACCCTAACCCTGTAGTTCAACCGGACAGAACGAAGGCCTCCTAAGCTTTAGATCCCGGTTCAAGTCCGGGCGGGGTTACTCTTTCCTTCTGACCTGAGCTCTGACTGAATTTGAGAACAAGAAAGGAGAATTGGCAGATCGACAACCGGGGTGAACTAAAATAATCCGATTGTCAAATAGCAGGATGGTGGAGTAAATCCGATGATTAAAATGGTCTCAATTTCGCTTTCACCATCAAGAACGGTTATATTTGCAGGTTATGGTAATAGAGAAAGAAGAATTGAAAAAGACCGAGTACCTGCTCACTGTACCCCCGGGGCAGCATACCGAGATCAGACTGGATAAATACATCACTTCCTTTATTCAGAACGCCACTCGAAACAAGGTGCAAAAGGCGATCAAAAAAGGATATGTCCTGGTCAACGGTAAACAAGAGAAATCTTCTTATCTGATACAGCCGAAAGATAAAATTGAAATTTCACTACCCAAGCCCCCCCCGGTTGAACCCCAGCCTGAAAAAATGGATCTCGATATTGTTTATGAGGATGATCACCTGATCGTCGTCAAAAAAGAGGCTGGCATGGTGGTTCATCCCGCCTATGCAAACTGGTCGGGAACCCTTGTCAACGGGCTGATGCACTATACGCAGCAGAATCTCTCCAAAAAGGATGAGGAGTCCCTTCGACCCGGCATTGTACATCGGCTGGACAAAGATACCAGCGGACTGCTGGTGGTGGCCAAAACGGATGAGGCGCATAAACACCTCGCCCGTCAATTCGCAGATAAAGAGACCCGGCGGACTTATCAGGCGATTGTTTGGGGGGATCCACCGGAATCGGGTACCATGACCGGTAATATTGGCCGGTCCCCGTCAGACAGAAAGGTGATGACCATCTTAAAGGAAGGTGGTAAGCCCGCAGTCACCCATTTCAAAAAACTGGAGGAGTTCGACCACCTGGCACTTCTGGAAATTCAGCTTGAGACAGGAAGAACCCATCAGATCCGGGTTCATTTAAGTCATCATGGGTATCCTGTATTTGGGGACCAAACCTATGGCGGGGATACCGTCCGGAGTGGATCCAATACCGGCAGCCGGAAAGCGATGTTCAGAAATCTGTTTAAAAGGATGCCCCGGCAGGCTCTCCATGCAAAGACCTTAGGTTTTGAACATCCTGCGACGGGAGAGCAGGTTGAATTTGATTCCCCGCTCCCTCAAGACTTTTTACATGTACTGAACAAACTGCGTGAAAATTGCAATATTAACGATTCATCATGAAGAAAACACAATCAAAAAAAATCAATATTGAAGTCTTACTTGACGAGCATAATGTGCCGGAAAATATCAAGTGGGGTGCTACGGACCTGAAAGGATTTGATGAGGCGAGTTGTCGTGCCATGATCCTTGCCTTATGGGATCATAATAACAAGGATACTCTCAGGCTTGACCTCTGGACCAAAGATATGACGGTCGATGAGATGAAGATATTTTTCCATCAGACGCTGCTTACCATGGCCGATACACTCGAAAAATCGACGACTGACGACAGAATCAGCGGAGATATGAGAGATTTCTGCGCATACTTTGCAGAAAGAATGGATATAGCCGATTCCTGAAAAAAAGACCGCCTGAATTAGCGGGATCTTTCTATCTTTGATCTAAGTTCAGATCCTGTAGGAGAATCAAAGATCAGATGAAACAGAAACATTCCGGAAACTGACGTTCAACCAAAGTTATTAGATGATGCAATACCTTGATTTCGAGCAGCCAATTGAGGAACTGGAGAAAAAAATTGAAGAGTTAAATAATCTGTCCGTGGATGATGAGGTCCTTCGACCCGAGATTGAGCAGCTCAGGAAAAAGGCAGATCAGCTTC
>CALKWT010000062.1 GCA_938003885.1 uncultured Balneolaceae bacterium
GCGTTAATGGAGAGCAGATCATCACGGCTCATCCCGGGACGCCGCGGCACCCCTGCTGTGATCACACAGACATCCGAATTTGCAGTGTCGGCATAATCGACTGTTCCTGTGAGCCGGGTGTCGAACAGGGATATGGGCGCGGTCTGCCACTGGTCCAAAGCCCTTCCGCGGGATGGATAGAAGGTTTTATCCCCATCTTTTCTTTCGATATCAACCATGACTACTTCTTTTGCAAAATCTCGTTGAGCGATGGATAATGCTACGGTTGATCCAACATTTCCTCCGGCTCCGACTACAGTTACTTTCATATGTTATATTGGGTTTTCGATGATTAATTGCCAGTTGTCAATTGCGGAAAGCAAACGACAGGGCTCGTTATTATGAGTGTTTCATTCCGTCCGGAATCAGATTTTTCGCTTGTCCATTCCCCACATTAGTTTATTTCTCAGGGTCTTGAAAAAAGTGTACCCGGGGAACTGAATCAGCTGTATTGAAAAATCTCCCTGTTTGATTTCAATATCAAATTTTTCTCCTGTTTCTACCATTTTTCCATCATAGGAAAAGAGCAGATGACTGCTGTCTTCTTCACTCCGGACCCGGATCACCCCGTCAGATGGCAGAATCAGGGGGCGGGTCGTCAATGTGTGGGGGTGAATGGGTGTCAGGGCCACCACAGAAGTAGAAGGCAGGATAATGGGCCCTCCTGCTGACAGGTTGTAGGCTGTTGATCCTGTGGGTGTGGAGATGATCAGGCCATCAGCCCAGTAGTGATTGATCAGCTGTCCGTTGTAAGATGCAGTGAGCGTGATGAGGGATGCGCTGTCTTTTTTTGTAAAGAGGAATTCATTGAGAGCGTAATGCTCGCTTCCGGAGGCTGTAACGGCCTTCAGAAGCTTCCGCTCATCGATATAATAGTCGTTTTTCAGGATGGCCGTGAGGGCATTATCGACCAGTTCTGGCTGTATATTTGCCATAAAACCGAGCCTTCCGGAATTCACACCCAATACCGGACGATCCTTCTCTTTCACCAGATGGGCCGTGTGAAGCATGGTTCCATCACCCCCGAGTGCCACCACAATATCAGACGCCTCTACCGCTTCTTCTTCACTTGCTGTCACCTCTACAAACCGGGAGGATGTAATTTCAGGATATTGCCTGTGAAGTTTTTCAAGCAGATAGAGTGTGCAGTTATGACTTTCACACCAGGCGACAACGCGTTCCAGTGAGTCCTGAATGGTGTACTTTTCAGGATTTGCGATCACACAAAATTTCATCAGGCAACGGGTTTAATTTGGCTGCTCCACGGTTAGATCCAGCAAATGAAGTTGCCAGGGAACCACAGATGGCTCAATATTTTGCAAATGTTTATGATAGATGCTTACAATTTCAGATTCAAGCTTGAACCAGGGCTCCCGGCCCTCCCATGCTTCATTCAGCCAGCGGGCGTGCAGAGAATCGCTGCTTCTCTGGTAGAATGACGTTAATCTTGTAGGGATCCGGATGTCAAAGTAGGCCAGAGACGATTCCGGCTGGAATACAATCGAGTTCATCTGATTAAAAATGGCTCTGGCAAAGGGATTCTCTGTCAGGCTGATGTAGTAGGCACTGTCAGGTTCAGCTCCCTCGCTCATTTCAAAATCCTCATGATAGAGCCGCAGTTCCCCGGGAATTTCAAAGTCCTCCTCCGTTACCATCGAGAGACGGCTCCGCAGCCACTCCCTGTCAGCTTCTGTTCTTTCGTTCAAATAAATCCTGGTGAGCCGGGAGGCGTTGTGACGGCGGAGCCCGTAGCTGCCGGCAAAGTGGGGCAAGAGGTTTCCGTCCGGGCCGGTCATCTGGTTCTGGATCAGAGGCCCTGCTTCGGGGATCCAGTCGATCTCGCCAGCTGCGAAATGTTGCATCAACTCTGTCTCATCTTCAAAATAGCGCAGATTTATCCGGTTGACCGGCGGCTGTCTCCCGACATCGCCACCATTTCCCCGTTCTCTTCGGAGAAGAGTAAGCTGTCCCTCTTCCATCCGGCTCAGGCTGTAATCGCCCGCCCCGATCGGATTTCTGCCCAGGCCGGCTCGATTATTCTCTACAGCCTCACGTGGATAGATTACCAGATAGGGAGAGGCCAGCTTCCTCAGGAATTGATCATCTGGCAAGTTCAGCTGGATCATCACCGTTTCGGCACTGACTGCCTGTATGCCCTGAACTCCTTCCAGGACACGCTGACCCGCATCAAATAGCTCGTGCTGCTCCAGAAAATAGTTTTCAAAGCCGCTGACGCCCATCAGCAATCCAGCCGCTGCGGGGGGGACATCGATTTGTGCAGTGCGCTCAAAAGCATATTTCACATCAAGTGAGTGAATTCGGCGGCCTATACCGGTCGGGAACACCGAACTGCTCCGGTAAAAATAGTTCCGGTTGAGAGTGATGGTGTAGAGAAGGGCATCCTCCGAAATTTCGATATCAGAAGCGAGATCGTAGACCGGTTCTCCATCCGGGTCCAGGGTAACCAGGCCTGCATAGAGGAGAGGAATCACCCTTTTGACACTCAGGCTCTCAGCAAAAAGGGGATCCAGATGGGTAACCGGCTCCGTAAGCCCGATCGTAATCTCGATAAACCGTTCCTCCGGCTCCGCTTCAGCTGCAGTTGCAGCAGCCGGTACCGTCACCGGTTCCTGCTCCACCACCAGCACCGATTCGGATGTACCGCAGGCAGAGAATATCCAGAGTGAAATTCCCATCAGCAAAAACGGTAACCTGTGTGAACCCATCTCTATTTGGAGTTTTTTAATCCTTTTATACCAAGGGCTGCCTTCTTGCTTAACAAATTGGTCTCGTAACTTTGTTGCTGCCGGCCCTTCTCTTTATGCATCTGCTCGGCAAGACGGATCAGTTCCTCCAGCAATTTACGAAAAGATTTTCCCGATTCTTCCCACAAATAGAAAGAAAAAGAGCCGGGAATTGTATTTATTTCGTTAAAATAGAATTCAGACGTGGATTGATTTACCAGAAAGTCCAGCCGTGCGACACCGCTGCAACCAAGAGCCCTGAATACCTTTCGTGCAGATTTCTGAATGTCTGATGCCAGTTTATCGGAGATATCGGCAGGAATGATCCGGCTAGCTGAAGCGAGTCCCTTGCTACCCGATCCGCTGCTCAGATATTTGTCATGAAAAGAGAGAAGCTCCTCCTTTCCAACCGGCCGTTCACATACACTCGCCTCCAGATCCCCGGCATGCCCCAGAACCGAACAGTTCACCTCTATCAGTGGCTCGATCAGTTTTTCCACCAGAATATGGGGATCAAAACGAAATCCCTCTTCCACCGCCCGGATCAACCCTTCACGATCCTCCGCTTTTTTCACCCCGATACTGCTTCCCAGATTCACAGGTTTGACGATCACCGGATAGTGCAGCTCGTCAATGCGTGCCAACAGTTCACTCTCGCTCTTTACCCATTCCGATTCAGTAAAGTCCACACCCGGCACGACCGGAATACCTTGGGCTGCACTCATTTCCTTGGCTGCAACCTTGTTCATGCCGATGGCTGATGCAAGCACATTGCTGCCGGTGTAAGGGATCCTGTAAACTTCACAGACCCCCTGAAATGCGCCGTTTTCACCAGATGCTCCGTGGAAGGCGGTCAGAACTACATGAATTTTCGTCTCATTCACCCTGTTTAGCAGGCCGAACTTCTTTTCATGCTCGAACAGAACCGGAACACCTGCTTCATTATGGGAAAAATAGCAGGGTTGTGAGCGCGACTCGACCTCTGAAAGATTTTCATAATGCTTCAGCTCTAAAAGATAGTCCCCCGTATACCACTTCCCGTTCTTGGCAATGTAGAGCGGCTTGATATTCCACTCCGAATCCTTCAGTGCGGCTATCGCCTGGTGGGCGGACAGAACCGACACTTCATGTTCCGGGGATGCGCCTCCAAAGGCAACCAATACTGTTTTTTTCATCTTGCTATATCTGATCTGATAAATTTAAAGTTCATTGATACTGTCTGCCGATACCAGGCTGCCTGGTCCCATTTCACCGGCAATGGCCTTCCCATGAATGCCCCGCTCTTCACGTTGCCTGCTTTCTGTACAAGCGGCGGCCCATTCCGCCCGGTACCCCCGGGAGCACGATTTTGTAACCTGCCACCGGCCCGGGATCGCCGGCTGCACTACAGGTACTCAGGTATTACTCCTATTTAAGAGCTTCTACTCCTCCTACCACTGGCAAGGTCAGAGACGTTTCATCCAGATCTACTGTCAGTTCCGTCCCCGGTTCCGGCCAGAGTGTAAATTCCCTGTCGCTCGAAAAGATCATCAGTCCGATCTGTTGACCCGCTTCAATAATCTGATCGTCTGGCTCGAGCAGAAAGGTAACGGTGTAGAATTCGCCGGGTTCCAGGGGTTCGCTCTCCCGGATCGACTGGTGGTTCTGCGGGTCCGCCCACCCCCGTGTAATAAGGTTATCCGTAATGACGGCACCGCGCCCTTCATTCCAGGGCAGGGAGACGAGCCAGACCGACAGGTTTGCCGCCGGTTTACTGCTGGCCAGTTTAACGGTTACCTCCGGTACACCCGAAATATGGAGGTTCTCTTTCAACTCTGGCGTCAAATAGATAAGGCGGTGATCGGTCCATTCGGCAGCGGCCAGAGAAGAGCCGGAAAAAGAGACATTATCCACAAGGGTTTCCGTTCCGCCGCCATCCTGCTTCTCCGTGGTCAACCCGCCCCTCTTCGGGGCACCGGGCGTGAGGTAGAAGGTGACAGGTTCCGCGGCCGGATTAGGATAATCATCATAAAAGGTGGGCTCCCGCTGATTGGCACAAATAAGAACTTGAACCATCTTGACCGTCATTTCCATCAAAGCAATCTACTCCTTTGATTGGGGTATAATCGTCTTTACCCGGTT